>JAFTUS010000033.1 GCA_017466125.1 Lentisphaeria bacterium
GCTCGAGAGCCCCGCACGGGGCGACAGCCGACCACTACCGAGGCCGACGTTCGGCCGCCGTACGCTCAACGCCCCGATAAAATACGCTGCGCTCTTTTATCGGGGCATCGCTCCCGGCGAGAGGTATTGCCTCATGCGAGGCAATATCGACGCTGCGCTTGTACTTTCGCCGCCATTTTAAGGCGGCGACCAGCGTTCCGCCGCTGGACCACGTCCGGGTACGACCCGGTGCGGAGTACGCACTTCGTGCGGATTTTTTTAAAGTACACAGATCGCGGACAAATGTCAGAACTCCCGGCGCAGGACAGAGAGCAGAAACTTCCAGATCTCTCCCGCCAGCACTTCGCGGCGCAGCAGTCTTGCCCGCACGACTCTGCCGTGCCAGACCGCAGGGTCGCCGTCCAAAACGATTTCCACACGGTAGAGCGGCAGAACTGAAATGTATTCACCCGGATTTTTCTCATCCGGATACACGGAGATCTCTCCGCCGAAATGCTGGAGCAGCGGCGAATTGCGCAACACTGCGGCAATGGGGTTGATCGTCTGGATCTTACCGGTATGCGTTTGAAGTTCGTCCTGTGAAAAAACTTCGACCGCATCGCCGGGAGCAAGTTTGAAAACCTCCCGGTCAGTCGCATAGGCAGTGACCCGCTTCCCGCCGGAATGGAGTTCGCCGATTTCAAGACCTGCGGGCAGCCACGCCCCCGCTGAAAGTCTCATCCGGGGAACGAATTTGCCGTCAAATGCCGCTTTCTGCACCAGATTGTCCCGGCGGCGTTCCAGTTCCTTTTTCCCCAGCACATCACTTTTTATTTTCTCTCTGGTGAGCATACTGTCGCCCATGCTCTCCCGCCGGGTCAACTGCATTTTATAAAGAAGAGTATCCACTTCCAGCATTTTCTGTGTCCGTTGAATGGCAAAATCCACATGGGGGGAATACTGTTCAAACAGGAGTTCGCCTTTCCGCACGTTGCGCGGAGTATCTGTCAACTCTTTTTTCAGGTATCCGCCCTCGGTAACGGTCACAAGTTCGTGCTTTTCGTGAAGCACCTCACCGGGCAGAACGGTACTCCATGAAAGCGGCAGGAACAGTGCCCCGCAGACGATCAGCAGAATTGCCGTCCCCAGAAACAACCCCGCACGGCTCTTCGCTTTTTTGGAAAGCATCTTGATCGTTTTGAACTCCTTGTACATGGGGTAGAGAAAGATCGTATAAACTTCCAGCAGCAGCAGAACCACGGCGATCGCTTTGACAAAGTTGTTGTAGATCATCAGAATAATCGATGTGTAAAGCACGATCTTGTAGAGAAAAGCCGCTATGCCGAACGCAGTGAAGAGAAACCAGCGTTTTTCCTGCGGCCGCGTGCCGATGCGGAGCAGATAATACCGCCAGCAGTTTTTGACGTACTCCGTGGAGCGCATCATTAAATTTTCCGCATTGATGAGGTCGCACAGAATATAATAACCGTCATAACGGATCAGCGGATTGCCGTTCATCAGAACCGTGGAAAGCGAACTGACCGCAAAGATGTAGAACATGGTCGATTTGAGTGTTCCCGGCGGCAGATAACACCAGAGCAGAGCGGCGATGCCGCCCAGCAGGAGTTCGCCGATCAGACCGCCCGCATCAATGAGCAGCCGTTGTTTGCGCGGCAGCCGCCAACTGTCGGTCGTATCGGTGAAAAGCCGGGGATAAAATACGATGAAACTGACGCCGAACGCCCGTACCCGGCAGTTGAAACGGATCGCCGCAAGCGCATGACTGGACTCGTGAACGATCTTCAGAAAAACGATCGCGGCAAAGTATTTCGCCAGTCCCGCCCATGACAGAGAGTCAAGGAAGGTCGTCCGGACTGCGCTGAAATCCCGCAGAGCCAGCAAATATCCCAGCAAAGAGACCAGAATGACCGGAAACAGAATGAATTTTGAAGTGAGGATACGTCCGACCGGTGCGACCGCTTTCAGAAAACGGTCGGGATGCCACGGGGGAAGTTTGAAAAACATGTAGACCGAAGCCAGCCGCAGCAGCCACGTCTGTTCTTTGACTGTTTCGATCTGTTTTTTCTTGTGTTCATAGGTGCCGACTTCAAAAGCGGTGAGGTTGTTCTGCTGAAGGAAAGAGATCAGCCCCAGAAGTTCATCGTGCGTGAACGGAATGCCCGCATGGGTCAACTTCTGCTCAAACTCTTCCAGTTTGCAGTTTTTGGTCATGCGTCCCAGGATCAGTGCGGTATTCGGACTGATGCGGAAATAACTCTCCGACACCGGGTCGAAGAGCATGATGCTGCCGCCGTCTTTTTCCGGGCGGATGATCCGCAGATCCTTCCGGAGTTCCCCTGTGAAGATCTCCACTTACAGCCACCTCAGATAAATGACGATGTTCTTGAAGAGATAATAGCCCAGCGAAACCCGTTCCCCGCGGAGTTTTGCCACCCCGCGCATACCGTAGCGGAGGGAGTCGGCGTTGAGGAGTTCCGCACGGACTTTATAGCAGTAGGTACGCTGCTCGTTGATAACAGGGTACTGCTGAACTTCCACCACCTTGCAGGAGAGTTCCTTATCGGGTTCGGTATAGAGAAAGAGCGAAACGTCGAACTTGTCCAGCAGAATGGAGCCTTCCCGCTGATCGACCTGGATCTCCGCAACAGCCCCCTTGCCGGAATAGACATCAAACACCCGGTCGCCGGTACGCAGAGCCTTGTTGACCAGAAGTTCGGCGCGGCCGTCGGCGAGGGCGAGGATGCCGTCTGCCGGGGCTTTCAGATCGGTATGCTGCAAGTACCAGCGTGCCTCATCGACGGCGACCTTTGCGCCCTCCATGCGGGCGGCGATAAGCTGCGCTCTGCCCAGCCGTTCCCGGTCGGCGAAAGCGGCGGCACTTTCCAGTTCATACTCTTTGCGGATCTCCTTGTACTGGCTTTCGGCGTTGGCGAGGCGGAAACGGAGCTGGTTGGTATCGTATGTGGCAATGATATCGCCTTTTTTCACGATCTCACCGTCCTGCCGGAAACACTTTGCAATCGGACCGTCGAACCACGCATAGACCGAAAATGTTTCAGGTGCTTTCAGGACAAATTCCGTGTTGACCGTATTGCGCACGGGAAAGAACATCAAAAGCAGCACCAGCACCGCTAGAACTGCCAGAACGATCCTGCGGGTGGAGAACTGTTTGCGGATACGCTGCTGAACAGTGCTTTTGCAGCATTTCTGACAGAAGAGTGCCGAACCGAAATTGTGCATCAAAATCCCCATGGTATTGCCCACATAAGGGGGGATCTCCCCCTCAAATTGCAGAAGCCATATCAGTTCAAAAGAGACTTTGCCGAGAAAAGCGGGGGCGGGAAGGCGCACTGCCAGAAGCGACTCTCCCCGGGCGGTAAAAGCGCGGATCGCTTCGGATGCTCTTCCGGAATAGTTGGCGGCATCCTCCGCTTTGATCGCAAGCGTGCGGCTGTTTTCCTCAAAGACCAGTTTTTCACAGAGGGCATTCTGAAATTCGGATTGTTCCGAGTGCTGATTGACGGCGGTCTGCCCGTACTGGGCGGCGATGCGGGAGCGGCCCTCTGAAATTTCGGCGATCGCGGCAGTCTTGAAGCGGAGCAGACGGAAACTGCTGTTGACAGCCATACCTGCGGCGGTATCAAAATCGGGAGCCGTGAAGATATCGTTGCCGACTTTGATCATAAGGCCCATGGCTTTCAGCCGTGCCGCCCATTCATTCTGCATTTGTTCCGGAGTCATTCAGAAGCCTCCAGAAAGCCGACCATACCGGCGGTGAGCTGCCGTTTGGGGTTCGGAACGAGAACTTTCACTTCGATCGTGCCGGAACGGGAGTCCGCCTGCGGAGAGATTTCAAGAATTTTGCCGGAAGCGGTGATTTTCCCGTTGTTGAAACGCATTTTCATTGTGGCACCGACCGGTTTGCGCAAAGCGAGGGGAATGTTGGTCACAGCCAGCAGTTGGGAGTCGTCGATGATCTTTACAAGGGGTTGTCCGATCCGCACGGATTCATATTCCCGGCAGAGGATCTTTTCGATCCGTCCGGCGTAGGGGGCAGTGATCCGGCAATAGCTGAAAAGCACTTTGGCGTCAGAAAAATCGGCATCGGCGATCTGTTTGCGCGCAAGGGCACTTTCCAGTTCGGTACGCTGACGTTCGAGTTCAAGTTTACTCTGGAATTTTTCTTCAAACAGTTCTTTTTGAGCCTCGAAACGCTGTTGTGCGAATTTTACCATAACGGCGGCTTCGGCGGCCTTTGCCTGGGCGCGCAGAACATCGATTTTCAGGCGGGTATCGTCCATTTTGATAAGGACATCGCCCGCTTTGAAACGTTCGCCGACGCGGAACGCATGTTTGGTAACGGTGCAGTCGATCCGTGCCGCCAGTTCCGCTTCACGGAAAGGGGTCAGCACCACACGGATCTCCGGGATCTCTCCAAAGAGAGCCGCGGCAAAACAGAGAACGCAAAGTGTCAGTATAATTTTTTTCATAAAATCCAGAAACCCTGTAAATAAAACTTAACGGGGGTAAATTACATTGTCAAACCCGTTTTTTCAAGTCCGGCATGGAAAAATTTGCAAATATTTCTCAAAAATCGGCAAAATTCCGGTTTTTACCTTTCCTGTGCTTCCCCAAAAAATCGGCATCATGCTTTTGTCCGCCGCACCGGACAGTACTTTTCCGCAAGTTTTGCCGATTTTTATTTGATGAAACCGAAAACGGCTGTATATTAATGGTGTGACGCAGAATGAAGGTTTTCTGCCCGTTGTGACAGTAATTCAACAAAAGATGGTAAAATGACAACGAAAGTTTTTATTGACGGAAAAGCCGGAACGACCGGTCTTCGTATTTATGAACGTCTCCAACTCCGGGATGATATCCAACTGATGACCCTTTCTGAAGAGGATCGCAAAAAGCCGGAATGCCGCAAGGCGATGCTCAACTCCTGCGATATCGCTTTTCTGTGCCTGCCGGACGATGCGTCCCGCGAGGCTGTGGCGATGATCGATGATCCCGATGTCGTCGTGCTTGATACTTCAACTGCACACCGTACATGTGATGACTGGGCATACGGTTTTCCGGAACTTTCCCCCTCATTCCTGCAAAAAGTGACAACGTCGAAACGGATCGCAGTTCCCGGTTGTCACGCCAGCGGTTTTATCGCGCTGGTGCGCCCCCTGATCGACGCCGGGATTTTGCTCGCAGAAACGCTGTTGTGCTGCCACTCCCTGACCGGATACAGCGGCGGCGGAAAAAAGATGATCGCTGAATATGCGGATGAAAACCGTTCTCCACTTTTTGATGCCCCGCGGCAGTACGGATTGACCCAGCAGCACAAACATCTGAAAGAGATGGTGAAAATTTCCGGCTGTGCCGCAGCTCCGGCGTTCTGCCCGATCGTTGCGGATTATTACAGCGGCATGCTGGTCACTGTTCCGGTTTTCAAATCCCAGCTTGCCGATGGTGCGACGATCGAAAGCATCCGCAAGGTGTACCGTGAACTTTACAACGGAAATATGGTATTCTACACTGAAAATGCGTCAGAGGGCGGTTTGCTCTCCGGCAATGCCATGAGCGGAAAGGACTCCATGCAGATCATGGTCGAGGGCAATGAGGAGCGTATTCTGCTGATTGCCCGTTACGACAATCTGGGCAAAGGTGCCTCCGGTGCCGCCGTGGAGTGCATGAATATCGTTATGGGGAAATCTCCTGAAACCGGTCTGGATCTCTGAAAAACATTCCTGTTTCCGCTGACAGCATTTTGAAAAGGAGTTGTACTATGCTCAAAATCGGCAATCTCTGGTATCTGAAAGGTGATATGCATTTGCATACCAATTATTCGGACGGCGAACAGTTGGAGGCGGTTCTGGCACAGATCGTCAACTGCGGAATGGATTTCTGCGCCGTGACCGATCACGATACGTTCAGCGGCAGCAGAGCCGCCTGCGAAATGCTGAAAACTGCCGCCGCGCCGTTCCCCATCCTGATCCGGGGAATGGAGGCAACGTGTGCCGCATGTCACATGCTGGCTTACGGAACACTGGAAGAGTTTGACAAAACAGGGCCGCTCGCTGAAGTCTGCACCAATATCCGCAAAAACGGCGGTTACGCCGTCGCCGCCCACCCCGATTGGAGTATCCTCCGTTCCAGTTTCACCGAAAACGGTCTCTTTCAATCGCTGGTGGAGGGGGATTTTGTTGACGGTGTGGAACTGATGAATTTCTACAAACCCGATGACCCGTCGGAGATCCCCGCAGAGTGGACAAATCAATACTATCTTTGCAAACTGCGCGAAGGAAAACCCTTTGCACTGACCGTCGGTTCCGACGCCCACCGCGCGGAAGACATCACTCCTGACCGTTTTGTTGCCGTCTTTGCGGAACGCTGTGATGAAGCCGCTGTTCTTGAGGCGATTTTCAAAAAACGTCTCTCCGTTGCCGTCTGGGGCGAATATGCGTTCGGCACGCCTGAAGCCCTTGAACTTTTCCGGCAGGCGCAAAAACTTGAAAAGCATCAGAAACTTTCCTGCGAACTGAAACGTTCCCGTCAAAAAGACGGCGAGATCCTTCAAATCGAGCCGCAGCCGGAGGAGTGTTACATCTGCGGGGACCTTTCCGCACTGGATAACGGCCGTTTCTTCAAAGAGGGTTTCGCCGGCGGGAATGCGCTGTTTCTGCTCCGTGACGGGGGGAACCGTTCCGCAGTAAGTGTCTCTTTTCAGGATGATGTTGAAATGCGCTGCATTCCGGTACAGAAAGAGGGCAGGATCGTGCCGCAGGTGGATCGTGCCGCCGGAGAACACCGGCAGGGGGAAACGCTGCTTTTCAAAGGAAACGTCAATGGCAGACCGTTTCTGAAAAAAACGGCGGAACACCGTTTCCTGCTGCCGGAGCATCCGCTTACTGATGACGGCGGCAGAAACGATATTTCCATTGAAGTTTACACGCAGGATGGAATACTGCTCGGCAGAAAGACCTGGGATTTCCCCATTGCCCGTTGCAGCCACCGTTATGCCATTGAAAATCTCCGTTCCGACGCTCCCCCGTTGGACGGGAAAGAGGTATCGGGCAGTTTCTGTTTTGTTCAGGAAAAGGGAAACACCGTTCTTGAAATGGAGATCTGTGATCCTCATTTCTTCCAGCCGTTCAGCGGTTTCCCGATGTATATGGGGGACTCCATCCAGTTCGGACTGGATTTTGCCTGTGCCGCAAGCATGAACGATTTGACGGAGAAGAAAATCTGGGAACTCGGGATCGCCATGACTCCGGCGGGGTGCGAATTGATCGCCTACAATACGCCGCGGGGACACCAGAAGTCCGAAATCACTCAAATCCGGTACAACGGCTGCCGTGAAGGAGATTTTCAGCGTTACCGCCTGATCCTCCCCCCGGAATTCACCGGGGCGACTTTCGGCTTCAACATGATCTACAACATCAACGACGGCGGCGGACGGCGCGGCTACCTTGGCTGGCGCAACGGCATCGGTGACCGCAAACGTTCCGCCGACTGGGGCTATGTGGTGTTGAACTGAGTCCGCCCGGTCTTATTTTGAATGACCGATCTCTTCAAGAAATTTTCCGATGCGTTTCAACGCTTCGATGATCTCTTCTGAACTTGCGGCGTAGCAGCAGCGGATGAAACCTTCGCCGCATGCTCCGAATGCGTTGCCTGGAACAACAGCGACCCGCTGGGATTTCAGCAGTTTTTCGGCAAATTCGGTGGAACTCAGTCCGGTCGAGGCAATGGAGGGGAAGGCGTAGAATGCTCCCTGCGGCACAATGCAAGTCAGGCCCAATTCGTTGAAGCCTTTGACCATGATATCGCGTCTTTCGCGGTATTTTTCGCGCATCTCCTCCATATATTTTGCGCCGTTGCGCAGAGCTTCTGTTGCCGCTTCCTGGGCGGTGGTCGAGGCGCACATGATGGAATACTGGTGGATCTTCATCATTGCATCGATGATGTCCACCGGGCCGCAGGCGTAGCCCACGCGCCAGCCGGTCATGGCGAATGCCTTGGAAAATCCGTGGAGGAAGATCGTCCGTTCCGCCATGCCGGGGAGAGAGGCGATCGAGACGTGTTTTTCGCCGTAATTGAGTTCCGAATAGATTTCATCGGTAAAGACGAGTAAATCGTGTTCAATGGCGATTTGGGCGATTTTCTCCAACTGCTGACGTTTCATCACTGCGCCGGTGGGGTTGCAGGGGAAGTTCAGCAGCAGGACTTTGCTTTTGGAGGTCAGTTTGGAGCGGAGGACTTCGGGATCGAGGGCGAAATCATCCTTTGCGTACGTCTCCACCGGAACGGGGACGCCGTGTGCCATACGGACTTCGGCGGGATAGGAGACGAAACAGGGTTCGGTATAGATCACTTCATCGCCGGGATCGAGTACGGCGCGCATGGCGATATCCAGAGCTTCGCTGACGCCGACGGTCACGAGGCACTGGTTGGCGGGGTTGTAAGTAACGCCGTAGTTTTTCGCCACATAGTCGGAGATGGCGCGGCGCAGCTGCATCGTGCCGAGGTTGGAGGTATAACTGGTATGACCTTTTTCGATGGAAAAGATGCCGCTTTCGCGGATGGTCCACGGGGTGGTGAAATCGGGTTCACCGACGCCGAGACTGATGACATCATCCATGGTATTGACGAGGTCAAAAAACTTGCGGATGCCGCTTTTGGGCAAACTTGCGATATGTTCCGCAACGAAACTTTTACGGGCAAACTTTGAGTCGTTCATATTCTTCTTCATTCTGCATGATCCTGCCGGATTCTTTGTATTTCTTGAGGTAAAAGCCGGTAGAAGTTGAGATGACCCCTTCGATGGTCGAAAGTTTTTCGGAGACGAAACTTGCCACTTCCTGCAGGGAGCGTCCTTCGACGGTCAGGAGGAGGTCGAAACTGCCTGAAATGAGGCAGAGGTCGGTCACTTCGGGATACCGAGCGATGCGTCGAGCGACCTGATCGAAACCGCCCTCACGGGTCGGAGTCACTTTGACTTCGATAAGTGCTTTTACAACCGAGTTGTCATTGATAACATTTTCATTCAAAATGGCAGTGTACCCGCAAATGACGCCGTTTTTTTCCATTTCGCGGATTGCATTTTCGACGTCGGCAGGTTGCATGCCCGAGCGGAGAGAAAGTTCATCTAAGCCCATACGGGCATTTTCGGTCAACAGTTTTAAAAGTTTATTCTGCATGTTTATCTCCTGCGTAGTATATACATCTGATATAATATACCTCCGTATATTCAAATAACAATGTAATTTTCAAAAAAAAACGAAAACTTACCGTTTATTCCGTGCGAACCATCTGCAATTTGGAATACTCTGCGGCACATCCGATCGTGCGCAATGGTCAGAAGGCATTATCCTACCGGCTTTCAATTCAAACGCAGAGGGAACCGGCAATATTACAGTGCAAAAATTCCGCTCGCAGAATTGAAGACCATTATCAAACCCGGAGCCGTATTGCGCATGGCTGTGGCGGTAACGGATAATGATATATTGCCCCAATATCCCAAAGGATGCCGTCTGCGTGTTCTCAAATGGTTTGATGGTGTTTGCGGCGATAAAGCCCCATCCAAATATGGTTATCTGATTTTCCAATAAAATGGGTTGAGCTGTGAAAGTTGACGGCTTCAAATCTGTGCGCAGACAAAACGCGCTCTGTGGGTGTAGTCCTCAAGGATCGTTACCGTTTTGAAACCGTTCGTTTTCAGCAGATCAGCCAACTTCTGCGCCTGGGCCGGGTCGAGTTCCCAAATCGCACTGCCCCCCGGATTGAGAAATTCCGGCAGTTGACGGACGCTTTCGCGGATCAAGGCAAATCCCGCCTCCGGCGCAGTCAGTGCCAGTTTCGGCTCATGACAGCGAACTTCCGGTTCAAGCGTGCGGTACTCCTCTTCTGCAACATAAGGCAGATTGGCTGTGACCAGATCGAATGTTTCTCCCTTCAGAGCCGAAAAAAGATCGGAGCGCAGCAGCCGCACCGCAAGCGAATATTTTTCCCGGTTGGCGGCGGCGACACTCAATGCCTCCGGACTGATATCCACCGCCGTTACAACGGCATCTTTGCGTTCATAAGCAACAGCGAGCGCGATCGCACCCGAACCCGTACCGATATCTGCCATTTTCCCGTTGGGGGGCAAATTCCGGATCGCCCACTCCACCAGCAGCTCTGTTTCCGGGCGGGGTATAAGAACGGCGGGCGTGACGGCAAGTTCCAGATCCATAAAATAACTTTTACCGATAAGGTATTGCAGCGGTTCTCTGGCGATGCGCCTTTCAGCAAGGCGGCGGACAGCGGCGTCAATCTCCGGCGGCAGTTCCCGTTCGCCGTGAAGCAGCCGTTCGCTCCGGGTGATCCCGGCGCACTCTTCGATGAGCAATGCGGCATCGTAGTCCGCACATTCGATCCCGGCGGCAGTAAAAAGAGAGGTCAATTCGGCGTAAAGTCGATCAATGCGCATATTATTTTCCGATTTGAAAACTGTCCTGCCAGATAACAGAACGGCCGTGCATATTGTCAAGTATGGTGAAAAGCCATCCGTCTTCCGTCCGGCGCACTGCCTTGAACGTATAACGTGCCGTGCGCCCCTCCATACGGATGCCGCTGATCGCAGAAACATTCTGAAGAACGTTTTTCATCATGGCGATCACCTCTTCAGGAGCCTCCGGAGCATCAATGGCGACCGGCTGACCCGGCATCTCCGTCATGGTAAACATGGTCAGCGAGGTAATAAGACGTTCTCCGGCGGCTTTCAGCGAAAGTTTTTCAGCCTTTTGCTGTGATACGATCGCTCCGGCGGGCGGTTCTCCTTCCGGAAGCGACAGACAGCCCGCACAGCACAGAGCCAAAACCAGTATGATCAGATGTTTCATATTACAGCTTATTCCGTTTGGCAATGCAAATCGCATTGCACCGGGGACACCGGGTGAGGTTTTCCATTTTTTTCAGCACAAAAGAGTGATGACACTTGTCGCAGTGAAAGAGGCGGCTGTTGCTCAACCGCCACTCCGAATGACTGACCCGGTTGAGTTCCCGCAGCCAGAGGACCGCAAGGTAGATCAGCCACAGAGCCAGAAACGCAAACAGTGCATCCGCAAAGGACATGCCGATCATAACATCGCCTCCTTGCTGTTCCAGTAAACCGTGATCTCACGGACTTCACCCAGACGGGGCATGGAACTGATGATTTGCTGTTTGGCAAGTTCATCCAGATCCGGCACACCGCAGCTTTCCAACAGTTGCGGCAGCACCAGCGGCCCCTGTTTGCGCAGAATAAGCCGGGTCGGTGCTGTTACCGGTTTATTGACTGCTTCGAGCTTCAACTGCGGCAGTTCTCTGCCGTTTTCGTTGTATGCGCGGGGGCGGGATTTTTTGGCGACAACGGGCGGAGCGACCGGCTGAGGCACGAATTTCCGGAGTTTATCCCCTTCCGGAGCCGTACTTTCCAAGGGCGAAAACGGTACTTTCTCCGGTTCGGCGAACCGGGGGCCTTCCGCATCGGGAGCAGGAACAGAAGAGGCGAACTTCTGTTTTTTCCACAGCGCGGTATAACTGTGCGGATGATCGCCCCGGAGCAGCAGTGCGGGGTTCTGGGTTTGCAGTATCCATTGCAGTTTGCGCTGCTGTTCTGCCGGGAGCCGTGCCGGTTCCAGCATTGTGACCGGAGTTTGGTTTTTGGGCGTTTCTGTGCTGAAATCCTGCTGATAGCGGGGCAGAACTCCGAGAAGAAACACCACCAGAACCGTTACCGCCGCTGCCGCCAGCGTCAGCAGTGCCGATCCGTGCCGGAGCATGAGTTTACGCCAAAATCCCGCCGCCTCTCTGTTGAAAGCGGAGAGGCGTTTCTGCATGGAAAACAGTTCGGGGTTTTGCGTACTCATCACTTGGAAATCACTTTTCTGCTTTTTCTTTGAGGTAGTTCAACGCGGCGGCGACACCGGCATAAAAGCCGATATCACGACGCAGTTCACTGGGGACGATCTCACATTCGTCAAGGATGTGTTTCCAGCAGAACTGAGGCAGATATTTCTTGATGGGATCGGTGTAGAAATCACCGACTGCCCACGCCAGCGTGCCGAGGATCAGACGCTGGGGGTTGAAAATATTGACATACATGCCGAATGCCTGAGCGTTGCGCAGACTCATTTCATCCCAGAGAGCCACGGCGTAGGGGTCATTGGCACGGGCGGCCTTTTCGATGGGAACCATGTCGATTTTGGAGACATCTCCGCCGACCAGCTGCATGATCATGCTGTCGGGTTTGTCTTTGAGTTCTTCCTGTACCCGCTGGGCGATGGCGCGTCCGCCGCAATAGGCTTCGTAGCAGCCCTTCAGACCGCAGTTGCACTGTCTGCCGTTGAGTTCGATCGGAATGTGACCCATTTCACCGGCACTCAAAGCGGCATTGCCGCGGACGAGGTGGTTGGCAGCGATGATACCGCCGCCGATACCGGTACTCATGGTAAGATAAATGAAGTCCGTATATCCGCGCCCCGCACCGAAGAACCACTCCGCCAGTGCGCCGCAGTTGGCGTCATTCTCAAAACATCCGTCGATGCCGAGATTTTCCTTGAGGTAGGCGAGAATGGGAACGTTGCGCCATTTGGGGTTGTTGGCGGGAGCGGTCATGATGCCGTTCTTTGCATCAGCCGGAAACGGTGCGGAAATGCCGAATGCGGCGATATCCGCCATGGTAAGCCCGGCTTCTGCGACCAGCCGTTTGCCTTCGGAGACCAGTTGCGGAAGAATATCTTCCGGATAAGTATTCACATTTTCGATGCGGGCGGTGCCGAGCAGTTTGCCGCTGTCAGAACCCAGACCGATACCGATTTTGGTTCCGCCGATGTCGTAACCGAGAACAAATTTTTCCTGTGCCATAAGAAATTTCCTTTATTTTTGTTTTTTAAAAAGAATTCCACTTGTAGAATATAAACCCTGTATTATATTTTACAAAGGCACAAACACAAAATCAATGGAGTTTTTTTCAACAATGTTTCATTTTCTGCTTTTTTCGGCTGTTTCAAGCCCCGGAGTCTACTATGCTTACGAAAATTCGGATGCGATGGGCAAGGGGATCGTACTGTTACTTCTGGTCTGTTCAGTCATTACCTGGTCGGTGATGCTTGACAAGGCGTTGGGGCTTCAGAAAGCGAAACGCAACTCCCGCCGTTTCCTCTACGACTTCCACGCCTCCACGGGGGCGATCACGGCGGCGTCGCTGGTGCGTGACGGAGCATCCAATCCCGGGCCGCTGGCGCAAATCTATACCTCCGGCATCGAACGGCTGCTGGAATTCTATGAGAACGATCCCGCCAACAGTTACGGTGTAACACAGGCGGTTCGTTTGACCGAAGAGCAGTACAACGCCATTGAAGCCGTGCTGGAACAGGAGGTCTCCAGTCAAATCATGGAACTGGAGACCCGTCTCGGACTTCTCGGTACACTGGTCAGTCTCTCCCCCTTCTGCGGACTTTTCGGTACGGTGTGGGGCGTGATGATGGGGTTCTGCGGGATTGCCGCCGCAGGAAAATCGGACTTCGCCGCTCTCGCTCCCGGTGTGGCGGGTGCGCTTCTGACTACCGTTGCGGGGTTGCTGGTGGCGATCCCCTCTCTGGTGGGTTACAACTACCTCAACGGGACCGTCCGCAACATGACCGTTGAAATGGATAACTTCGTGGAGGAATTTATGGTGCGCCTCCGCCTCGAACAACTCAAACTCCCCAAAAACGGAGGAGAACTGTAATGCGGCACGGCAAAAAAAGACGCAGAATTCAGCAGCAGGGAGCCATTGACGAAATCAACGTGACTCCGCTGCTGGATCTGACGTTTCTGCTGCTGATCGTCTTTATGATCACCATGCCGCTTATGGAGCATGGAACATCGGTGAAACCGCCCGAACTCAACGGTTCCGCGCTGCCTGAAAACAATTTCAAAGTCATCAATCTGACCAAAACAGGAACGATCCTCTACGGTCAGGAACCCGTGACCCATGAGCAACTCAAAGAAATTCTGGAAAATCTGAAGAAGACAGAACCCGACACCCAACTGCTGCTGCGGGGAGACGGCGACCAGTTCTACAAAGAGGTCATCAATCTGATGAAGTTCATCCGTCAGGCGGGTTTTGAAAACATCACCCTCGTCACCCGGGCGGAGGGAAAATAAGATGCCCCGTCTCCGCAAAATCAGTTTCAAACTGCTTGCCGGTGTGGTCATTGCCCACATCCTGATCATCGGCTGCGCCGTGATGGACCGGCAGAAAAAAGCGGAAGACGAAAATATGTTCCGGGTCAGGATCGGCGGCGAAGAACTCTCCCACGGCGAAGAGGTCGGACGCCCGGAACGGAAAGCCCCCGGCAGGCTCCCTGAACCCGAACCTGAACCCGTTCCGGAAGAACCGGCGGCAGAGCCCGCCCCGCCTCCGCCGCCCGCCCCCAGAGAACCGGGCATCGACTACGAGGCACTGAACCGCGCCAAACAGAAAAAAGCCGCAGAGGAAAAGAAGCGCAAAGCCGAACTCGAAAAAAAGAAAAAAGAGATCGCCCGTAAAAAATGGCTCGAAAAAAAGAAACGTCTTGAGGCAGAAAAAAAGCGCAAAGCTGAACTCGAAAAAAAGAAAAAAGAGATCGCCCGCAAAAAGTGGCTCGAAAAAAAGAGACGCCTTGAGGCAGAAAAGAGACGCAAAACAGAAGAAGCAAAACGCAAAGCAGAGGCGGAACGCAAACGCAAAGAGCGCGAAAGTGTCTATCAGCCCGATCAGTCCGGCCCCATCGGGGGCGGCGGTACAAATTTGAACCCCAATGTTCCGGTGGGAAGCAAAGACAGGGCGCAGACATACGGCAAACAGGATAACCGCGCCCCCGGCGGCGGTGCAAGCGTCAAACTCTCCGAATACGCAAACAGGAGTCTGCTGCCGTATCTGAAGAGCCGTTGGAAACAGCCTCCGGACTCCCTGCTGGGCGGCAAACGCCCTTCGGTTGATATCGTTCTGACGATTTCAGCAAACGGCAAAGTTCAACAGGCCTCGATCAAACGCCCCAGCGGAGTTGCCGCCATGGATGACTCCGTGAAACGTCTGTTGAAAGGACTGGACATCCTCCCCCGTCCGCCCGACGGGGAAATAAGCCTTGCGATCACACTGCAAACAGAGTAATTTCTTATTTTTTATGGAATAAAACAATTGAAAAAACTGTTAATATAGTGTATATTACACCAATAGGAGTGTATGATAATGAAAGATATTACCAGCAGCGTTTACAATTTTGAAAAATTACGGCAGGAAGGATATCTCTACGTTGACAAGACGGAGTATATCTGGAATTTAATAAATCCAGCCGGAGAGTCCTATTTTCTCTCCCGTCCGCGCCGTTTTGGTAAATCCCTTACCGTGTCTACTCTGAAAGCGGTCTTTGAGGGTAAAAAAGAACTTTTCAAAGGGCTTGCCATTTATGATAAACCGTATGATTGGAAGCCGTATCCGGTGATCCATTTGAGTTTCGGAGATTACAATGTTGACTCCGATGCGCAAAAGGAATTATCCGGATATTTGATGGCAAAAATAAAACAAGTTGCCGAGTCTTATTCCATAAAACTGAATAATGCAACCCCCGGATTGTGCTTTGGGGAGTTGATCGACAGATTATATGAGATCGGCCCCGTTGTCGTTCTTATTGATGAATACGATAAACCGATACTGGACAACATTGTCAATCCTGAAATTTCCAAGATACAAAGAAGCCTGAAAGGTTTCTTCAGTGTCTTGAAAGACAGAAATGACAAAGAACGTTTTCTGTTTGTGACCGGTGTCAGTAAATTCTGCCATGTGTCGCTGTTTTCTGATTTGAACAACCTGACCGACATCACCATGGATGCCCGGTATGCCGCCATGTTCGGCTATACGCAGGATGAACTTGAGGCGAATTTCGGAGACCGGATTTCCGCTCTTGCCGGGGAACAGGATATTGATGCTTATAAAGCCAAAATCAAAGAGTGGTACAACGGGTACCGTTTTCATAAAAGCGCAAAGACGGTGTATAATCCGGTATCGCTGGCAAAATTCTTTGAATCAAGCGGAGAATTCAACAACTACTGGTTTGCCACAGGGACGCCGTCATTTCTGATGGAACTGACAAAGAAAACAGACTTCGATTTTCGTTCGGTCATAGGAGGCGACTCTGTGCCGGAAATTGCGTTCAGTGCTTTTGAAATCGACAATATCGACCCCTTAACTCTGCTGCTGCAAAC
>JAFTUS010000034.1 GCA_017466125.1 Lentisphaeria bacterium
CGAAAGGTTTTGTAAAGGATAGAGGGGGTTCGGGGGAGAAAGGGAGAACCTTTTTCCAAAAAGGTTTCCCTTTCTCTCCCGACACCATTTACCCTTATCGAACTCTTGGTCGTAATTGCGATCATCGCCATCCTCGCCGCTATGCTTTTGCCTGCTTTGAACAAGGCGAGGGAAAAGGCACGGGTAGTCAGTTGTGTCAACAATATGAAGACTGTCGGTACGGGAGTGGCGTTTTACTGCAGTGACAACAATGATTTTCTGCCGCGCCGTTACAAGCGTTGGAGTTGGGGATACCATATCGGACGTTCATTGGGCTTTACCCGTACCGGTGAAAATCTTGCACAAGCAGACCCTGACACCAAAGTGACCAATATTCCGATAGATAATGTATTGCGCTGTCCTGCACAGCAAAGTGCTTATCCCGGCGTAACTAAATCGGTGATTGTTTATCCGCTCTATGTTCCTCTTTGCACCAATAAGCCCGATGCAGGCAATTCCATTAACGGAAAAACCGGCGGCGGAGCTAATATCAGTGTGCCGGACGGTGCTGACGGCGACTCCAAGCCGCTTGGAAATAAAAGATTGGAAAAAGTGCTGGATGGCTCTGTCCTCATGCTTGAAGCCAAGACGACCCAGCCCTATGACGCCGGTAACTATATCGCCCTTTCGCCAAGTTCAGCCCCTGCTACGGTATACCATTTCAATGAACGTACTGACCAGGGCGCAGACTGGGATCGGCACAATTTGAAAACGAATGTCCTCATAAAAGACGGACATGTTGAAACCTTGGGCGCAAATGCCAGATTGTCACCTTATGGTATGATTCAGTAGGAGATATAAAATGAAAAAACTGTTGACAGGGAGTCTGACTGCATTGATCCTTTGCGCTTCCGGCGGAGAAGTTGCCGGAAAATTGACTGTTCCGGCACCGGCTTTTGCGCAGAAAGAGACGAAAAAAATCCGGAATACCTTTGTTGTTCCGGGAAAAAGTGTTTTTAACTACCGCGGAGCGGCGGTCTCGGTGCGCTGTTTCAAATCCGGTACGCCGCAGTTGTATTTTTCCGACCCGGTCGATCGTTTCGGCGGGATCGTCTTGAATGTGAATAAGAAAAATCTGCGCGGTGCGCTCACATCTGCCGGAAATAACTGTACTTACGATTTCGGGGCGGAGGGGAGCATCGGTTTGAATTTGGAGAAAGGCGGTTTGATCGCTTTTACCGTCAAACTGAAAAGCGATGCTCCGGCGGTGATCTCCATTCCGCTTACCGGACACTTTTTCGGTGACAGCAAGGCTGTTATTGACGGAAAAACAATTGCCGTTCCCCCTTATGTGGAAAAGCCGAAATATGCCTTTTCGCAACTTTTCAAAGGTTCGGGCAGATCGGTCACATTTCTGAAGGATCAGGCGGGAAAAGAGTTTTCCGTCATTCTTCCTGCGGCGTGGAAAATGAAACTGAATAATTTCAATAAAGCCAGACGGCTTGAACTGATAATTGAAGTTCCCGCCGGTCAGAAAGAGTTCCGTTTTCATGTGGACCCCGGTTTCCGTCTGTCCGGGAAAAGCACTGTTCCCGCTGCTCGCATCGTCAAGGTCGGCGAATGTGATTTCTGGGAACTTGACCGTTATGTACTGCCCTCTCCGGCGGGGAAAAATCTGTTGCAGAACAGTTCTTTTGAACAGGATTTCCGCTATCTGATTTTCCGTGACCGCGGCCGTTTCAACTCCAGAGGAAAACTTGTTTCCATCAGTGACAAAGAGGCGTTTTGCGGCAAAAAAAGTCTGCAGATCCGCACGGCTCCGGGTTTTGAATATCATCAGCCCGTCTCCATGCAGACGGTCATTCTGCCCGCCGGAAAATTCACATTGAGTTTCTATGCCAAAACCGATGCTCCCGGGAAACAGACACTGATTGCAAGACTGCTGGACCCCGCCTTTATATGGACTCCGGCAAAAGCCCCGTCGGTAAAGGCAGAACTGACGGGCGAGTGGAAACGATACACTCTTACCTGTGAATGGAAACGACCGGTGGCAATACCGGTTGTTTTTTCTGCGGTTTCTGCGGCTGAAGCCAACTGTTATATCGACGCAGTGATGTTGGAAAATGGTGATAAATGTTCTCCTTACAAACAACCCTCTGCCGAGGGTTTTTTAATGACCTCCGCCGAAGACAATTTTCTGGAATACGGCAAAAAAATCGATGCCGCGTGGCACGTGATCTCCTTTCCTGAAACGCCGGGAAAGCTCCGTCTCAAAGTCCGGGATTTCTTTGACAGGGTGCTTTTGGAGAAACAATACTCCTTTGTTACCGGTAAGGACGGTAAAGCCGTGATCCGCCTGCCGGAGTTTGAAACGTTTCCGCGCGGCATTTTTATTATGGAAGCCGATTACGACATCAAAGGCGAAAAACGGTACGATATCCAGCGGTTCAGCATCATGAGTTTCCTGAATAACACCCACAAACACAAGGATTTGTTTGTGGATACCTATGTGGACCCCTACTGCCCCAATCAGATTTTTCCGGATGTTCTCGCACGTTATCAGAAACTCGGATACGGCGCAAGAGCCGGTTTTGCCAACAATGACGAAAAAATAGCCAAACAACACACTGAATACAATATTACCAATCATATCTGCCGGATCGCCAATGCCGTCAAAGCCAACAGCAAAACCGGTCGTGAAATCACTATTTTCGATAACATAGAATATTACATGTACCCCGGTCAGAATAAGCAAAAGGCGATGCTGGTCGATAAGTTGGATCGTCCCGGTCCGCACTCTCCGGAGTTTCTGGCACAGGTGGAAGATGCCGCCGCCCGTCTTGCCGCCGCCTCCCCCACGATCAAAAGTTGGGTATTTCTCACGGAACCGGAAGGGGTCATGCCGGAATGGGCAAATCCGGCTTTTGCCACGCCGGAACGTTTCCGTGATTTCATGGATATTGATGCCGCCGTCGGCAGGGGTGTCCGCCGTGGAAATCCGAAGGCACTCTATTTCAGTTCGCCGACGGCAAATATTTCCCGTTCCGACCGCTGGCTTTATTTTGACCGTATGCTTGCGGAGGCAAAAAAGCGCAATTTGCGTTATGACGGTATTGCCGCACATAACTACCGCTATGCGCCGGAGTATCCGACAACGTTGGAAAGCGATTACCTGAAAATTTTTGAAATTATGGATAAACACGGTTACAAAGATGTACCGGTCTACTCTCCGGAGGGGATGCACTGGCTGCCGGTGCGCTGCCGGACAAGTTCCTTTGTCAGCGACTATCCGATCTCCAAAGCCTCACTGCATGGAGCATTGCCTTACACTTACGACATGAGTTTCGCCGAAAAACTGGGGACGGCATACCGTGCAAGAACGTATCTGCTCGGCTTGAAGTACCACGACAAAATCAAGTTGATGAATGCCTCCAATTACCAAACCTTTGCGATGGATGCTCTCTTAACGCCATTCGCCTTCCAGAAAGTCCCCAACACGCTCGGACGATTGTTGGGAAATGCCCGTTTCGTTGCAGAAATATCCCTGCATCCGGAGGTGCGCTGTTACCTCTTTGAAGATGAAAACAAACGCCCCGTCGCCGCATTGTGGGCGTGTTCTGAAGCGGTCGATTTCGGTGAAAGTTCCGCTCCTGAACTCCATTTCCCCGCAGTTCCAGGTCTGGAACTCTGGGATCTGATGGAAGCACAGCATCTGTTGGATATCGACAAAAAGAAAAATTTGCGCATCCCACTTTCATCGTGGCCGGTGTTCCTGCGGGGTGAAAAGGGCAGTACCAAAAAACTTGAAGTAATGCTTGCCAAAGGGATATGCAAAGCAACAGAACCAGTTCCGCCGACAGTGAAAACGGCTCTGGTTTCTTTGCAGAAACTCTCTCTGGATATCCAAAACCCGGAAAACAGTTCCGCCGGATATGAGTTGAACTTCCGCGGACACAAACAGAAATTAACGTTTTCCCCCAAAGAAAACAAACGTATTTTCTTTGATCTGCCGCAAACACTTTCCGCCGGTAAACAGAATTACTACGATATCCAGCTCTCTTTGAAGAAAGAAAAAGGAAAAACGTTCCGTTACGACCGCTCTTTCTGCGGGACTGCTGCTGCGAAAACCACTTCGCCCATCATTGCAGACGGTGAACTGAATGACTGGAAGAGTATTCCTGCAATCAAAATGGAGCATATTTTCCGCAGTAAGAAAATGATCCGGCAGGGGAAACATCCGGACCCGGAAAATCTCTCCGGCTTCTACAAGATCGCCTGGGATAAAAACGGGCTTTACCTTGCCGTATCCATCCGTGACAGCAAACACCGCGTGGAGAAGCGTTCCCGTATCGATCAGGGGTGGAAAGATGACTCCATTCAAATCTTTTTTGATACCTTTGCCGACGGCAGAAACAACAAACCCGGCAGCAAGTTGGGGGTCGATGACTGGAGTTACGGCATCTTCCCGGAACATGGTACAAATAAGGTGAATGTGTGGCGTTATCACTGCCCGGACGGTCAGCTGACCGTCGGTGTCGATGCCGCAAAGCCGCGCACGCTTGCCGATGATGTCAAAGCGGTATTCAAGCGTACAGAAGAGGGGGCTGTTTACGAACTTCATTTTTCGCCCCGGAGTATTCTTCCCTTTGCGCTGAAAGCCGGAAAGACCCTCGGTGTGGCGGTTCTGGTCAATGACAGCGATGATACCAATGAAACGGAACCGGCGTGGCGGTTGAGCAATACAATCGGAAAAGAATATCCAAACGATTACCCCGAATTATGGCCTCAAGTATATATGACCCCATAGCCCAAGAGACGTATATGACCCATAGCCCAAGAGACGTTCGGCAGCGTCTCGCGGGCAATCTCTTGCCAAATTGCATTGTCTTCTGCGGTCATGGACACAAGTCCACTCCCTTGAAGCCGCCTCAATTTGACTGCGACCTTGCCTCGCGATACATCTGCCGTGGTCAACGGGGGGAGTAGGTTGCCTCCGATCGTGGTCGAAGGGGGATTTAAGTGTGGTCGAAAGGGGGATAAGTTGCCTCCGATCGTGGTTGAAAAACGTTTTTAAGTTTTTTATATAGGAGTAAATAAAAACTATGAATGGCAAAAAATATTTTGCATATCGCTCGTTTATGCCGGAGTTGAAGGCTGTGGAAAACTTTTCTGCTCACGGAGTAAATACAATCTGCCTTTTTCCGTCAAATACCGTCAATTCTCTGGGGCAGCCTTACAGCGGTTATGCCCCCAACCGTTTCTGGTTTGGAACGTATGATTTTTCCGCCGTGGAACAGCAGGTACAGGAAGCATTGGAAAAAATGCCGGCGGCAAGAATTCTTATGATGATCGATTTGAATTCTCCGGAGTGGCTTGCCCGCCAGATCGGTCTGGCACATACTCCGGGCGACAGCACCACACATCTGACAGAAACCTTGCTGAATCCCCGCTGGGTGGAAGATACCAGTGCTTATGTCACAGCGTTTCTGGACTTTTGCGAATCCAAATGGAGTGACCGGATCGATGCTTACATCCCCGCTTGCGGAAATACCGATGAATGGTTCGATCACAACGGCGAATCGTGCAGTCTTATCAAAGAAAAAGCCTATGGCCGGTACCGTGAAGAAAAAGGACTTCCCCCGGAAATACCGCCGTCAGCAGGAAAACTCAATTCCCCCGATTTCGATGAACTGGTGTTTGATCCGGCAACCTCCTCCGGCGTATTGGAATACCGCCGCTTCTGCAATGAAGTCGTTGCCGACGGCTTGCTCATGTTTGCGGAAAAAATCAAAAACCACCTCGCCCGTCCGGTGGAGGTCGGAGCCTTTTTCGGTTACATCACCGACCGTGCCGGAGTTGCCGAAAGCGGCCACGCTTTTCTGCGCAAAGTGGTGCGTTCCCCCTGGGTGGATTTCATCATCTCTCCCGGATGTTACCGTGACCGCGCCATCGGCGGCGGCAGCGGATGGCAGAGTATTTCAGGCACGGAACGCCTTGCCGGAAAAAGACACTTTCACGAATGTGACCAGAGAACCCATACCTACAACAAAAATCTGTCGCCCTATGTGAAACTGGAGTTCCAATGCTGGCAGAATACCACAGAAGATATCGCCGGGATACGGCGGGAGGCGGCATTGGCGATCATTACACGCTCTTCGCTCTGGTGGTTCGACATGTGGGGCGGATTTTACACGCTCCCCGAACAGTTGGAGTGCATCAGAGAGTGTCACAAACTCTATGACTGTTTTCTTGCCGAACCCTCTGTCAAAATCGACGAAGTCGCCTTGATCACCGACGAAGATACCGCCTTTTATCTGGATCAGCGCAGTCCGCGTCAACGGGATTTCCAAAGCCATATCCGGACGCAGTTGAACCGTCTCGGGGCGGCTTACGACCACTATCTGCTTGAAGACCTGCCGGAAATAGAGAACTGGGAACGTTACAAACTTATCATTCTTTCAAATCAGATCGAAATCACTCCAAAGAAAGCTGAACTGCTGAAAAAATATGTTTATTCCGGCGGAAAAACCGTTCTGGTACTCTATGCACCGGGAATTTCAGACGGCAGGACCCTCGATGTGAAGCGGGTCGAAAAATTTGCGGGTGTTCCGTACGCCGCTGCGGGGCTGAATATTACACAGAAAGAGAATTGCCAAATCGCTTATCTGCACGATCCCGCTTTGCTGACGGCATCCATGCTGCGGCAGCTGGCGGAAGAGGCGGGCGCGCTGCTCAACGTTTCCGCAGAAGTTCCGGTTTATGCCGACAGCAGATTGCTGGCGGTACATCTGCCGACTGCGGGAACAAGAGAGATCCGCTTACCGCACCATGCCGCAGGAGCAGTGGAACTCTTTTCCGGAAAAAAAATCACAAAAAACGTATTCAACTGGCACTCGGAAAGCTGCGAAACACTGCTGTTTGAACTGTTATAGGTCTCATTCCGTAAAATCTGTTCTTTTTCGGACTTGTAATTTTCTGTTTTTCAATATATATTATCGGAAAACAGAAGGATCGTATCGATATGATAAAAAGTATTTTCAATGGAACGATGAATTATCAGCGGGTCGCCGGTGCGCGGCAGCTCCGGGTCAAAACAAAAGAAGATTTGGAAAATATCCTCAAACTTGATGAGGCTCACTGGGCGTTGACAAGTATTCCGGTGGAGGCGGTTTGCGCCAATCAGACTTTTCTGGACTTTCTGGATATTGACCATAACGGCATCATCCGTACCGATGAACTTCAGGATGCCGTGAAGTTCATTCTCTCCTCCTACAAGGATTTCTCCGCCCCGCTCTCCGGCAGCGATGTCCTCGCTCTCGATGCCCTCAACGAAGATGATCCCGCAGGCAGCGGCATGAAAGCCGCCGCAAAACTGATCCTCGAAGGTCTCGGCACCCCCGATGCGCAAAACATCTCTCTGGAACAAGCCCAGGGGAAAACACAGGCTCTCTCCCTCTGCCCCGTCAATGGCGACGGCATCATTCCGCCCGCCGCCGTCTCCGACGAAAAAGCCAAAGCCCTGCACGCTGTAATCATGAAACTTGCCGGAACACAGAAGGACCTTTCCGGCGAAGACGGTATCTCCATGGCGGAAATCGACGCCTTCCTTGCCGATATTGAAAAAGCCCGTCTCTGGCACCAAACCGAAAGCACCGTTCAGGTTTTCGGAGCGGAAACTGCCGCCGTCTCCGCCGAAGCCGCCGATGTCGCCTCCGCCCTCGATGACTACTTCCTCGCTTGCGAAACCGCCGCCTATTACGAAAAAGATGACTGCCGTATCAATAAGAACTCCTTCAACGTGGATATCCAAAATCCCGAAGAGTACCGCCTCATGCTGGAAAAAAGCACCATCGCCCAGCCGGGAAAAGAGGCTCAACTGGATCTGAACGCCCCCATCAATCCGCTCTATCGGGCGCGGATCAGCAAACTGGCAAACCGCCCGGAACTGGCAGAGTATTTCTCCGGAAATACCCTCACCAAAGAAAATTGGGGCAAACTCAACGCCGCACTGGCTCCCTTCCGGGATTGGCAGAAAAATGTTCCCGCCGCAGGATATGCCGAACTGACCGTTGAACAGCTCGATGAATACAGCAATGAAGAACAGCTCACGTTTCTGCGCAACCGCTGTCTTGCCGATGCCGGTGTCGCCGCACAGATCGACTACTGTGACAATTTGCAGAAACTGCTCTATTTCCAGAAATATCTGGTCAAATTTCTGAATAATACGGTCAATCTGTCCGAACTTTTCCGTTCGGATGTGGACTCCGTACTTCAGGCGGGCAAACTGGTTCTCGACGGCCGCCACTTCACATTGACGGAGGTCGTTACCAATATCGCCGACCACAAAAAAATCGTTCAGGGCAGCAATATCTGCGTGATTTATGTGGAAGTCACATTCGGGAAAGCCCCCGCCGTCCAGAAGAAAAATCTGGCTGTCGCTGTGACGTCGGGCAATATCCGCAATCTCTTCCCCGGCAAGCGGGGTATCTTCTTTGCGCAGGACGGCACGCTCTGGAATGCCAGGGTGATCGACATGGTAACACAGCCCGTTTCCGTGATCGAAGCCTTGCAGATGCCCTTTATCCGCATGGGGGAATTTATTACCAAACAGGCAGATAAGTTCTTTTCCACCCAGAGCAATAGCACTCAACAGATGCTTGCCAAAGACCTTTCTGCGGGCAAGATCCCCGTTGCTCCGCCTCCCGCCCCCGTCAAGGCGCAGACACCCGCCGTTTCCGGCTCGATGATGCTCATGGGCGGCGGTCTCGGTATTGCCGCTATCGGAAGTTCAATCGCTTTTATGATAAAATCATTGCAGAATATCTCCGTAACCAGTGCCTTGCTTATTCTGCTGGGCATTCTGCTGGTCTTCGGTGGACCGGTGGTGGTGATCTCTCTGGTGAAACTTTTCCGCCGCAACATGTCCCGTTACCTTGAAGCCAACGCCTTTGCGGTCAACCGCCCCATGCGGCTTTCGCAGAGAATGGGCCGTTTCTTCACGTACCACCCCCACATGCCCCCGGGCAAACTGCCGCATCTGGATATCCTTGACAACGGAAAAAGCAGAAAAACGTGGATCCGGTGGTGGCTGGTCGTCATTCTGCTGATCGTTGCTGCTGTATACGCTGTGCTTTACTTTTATTGCGGATGGTGCGGCAAATGAAAATCATTGCAGTCAACGGCAGTCCGCGCAAAAACGGCAATACGGCAGAGATCCTGAAGTGTGTGCTTGAGGGCGCAGCGGCAAAGGGCGCGGAAACAGAATTGATCCAACTCGCCGAACTGGATTTTTCCGGATGTAAAAGTTGTTTCGGATGTAAACTGAAAAACGGCAGAAGTTACGGAAAGTGCGCTCTTTCTGACGGTTTGACTCCGGTTCTGGAAAAGGTCGCCGCAGCCGACGGCGTTGTGATGGGTTCACCGATCTATTTCAGTGCCGAAACCGGACTTTACCGGAATTTTCTGGAACGGCTCTTTTTCCCGTTTCTGAAATACAGCGATCCGCCGTCATCCGTTGCGCCGAAGCGTTTGCAGACGGCATTCGTCTACACCATGAATGTCCGGGAAAATGATCCCGCATTTGAAGGATACAAAGCATATCTGGAAAAAACGCATTTCTTCCCGAAACTGATTTTCAGCAGTACGTTTGTGGAGGCGTTGTACGTTCACGACACCTTCCAGTTCAGCGATTACAGTTTGTATGAGTCTGAAATGTTCGATGCCGCTGCCAAAGCTGAAGTACGCAAAAACCGTTTTCCGCAGGATTGCCGCAGAGCATTTGAGCTGGGCGGACGCCTCGCAGAAAGTTGTTGACTCTGATGGATACGCCGGTACTGCTGCTCCACGTCTGCTGCGCCCCCTGTGCCGGGGGGTGCGTTGACCGTCTGCTGAAAGAGGAAAAACGGCAGGTCGTTCTTTACTACTCCAACTCCAATATCGACACGAAAGAGGAGTTTGAATACCGTCTGACTTCCGTCCGCAAACTGGCGGAACTTTACGGTCTTGAACTGATCGTGGATGAATACGATCACACATCGTGGCTGAACCATATTTCCGGATCGGAGAGCGAACCCGAAAGAGGAGCCCGCTGTCCGCTCTGTTTCGGCTGGTCGCTCAAACGCGCCGCCGAATACGCCGCTTCGCGGGGAATGAATTTCACCACATCGCTTACAGTAAGTCCGCACAAGAACAGCAAAGTGATCTTTGAAGTCGGCAGAAGATTTGAAAACTTTGAAGAGTGGGATTTCAAAAAGCGGGACGGTTTCAAGCGCAGCCGCGATATTGCAAAGGCAAATAATTTTTATCTGCAGAATTATTGCGGCTGTGAATTCGGCAAAGCGGGTTCCCCCGCCGCCGCTGAGCGTCACTCCCGGTAATTTCGTACACAGCCTTTTGCAATCCCGCTGAAATCCTTTGTCAGCCGCATCATATCGCAGATATCACAAAAAGATTTTATATATCACAAAATACAATCTGTTTTTTCGTTGCTTTTTCTTTTTTTGGGGTTACATTAAGTTTTGTAACCTAAAAAGGGAGACTGGTTATGGAAAAAATCAAAGTTACTGTTTGGAATGAATTCCGTCACGAAAAAAGCAATGAAGCGATCAAAGCGATCTATCCGGAAGGCATGCACAAGGCGATCGGCAAAGGCATCGCCGCCGATGATCTTGAAATCCGTTATGCCACGCTGGATGAACCCGATCACGGTTTGACCGATGAGGTCATCAACAGCACCGACGTCATGATCTGGTGGGGACACTGCGCCCACGGCGAAGTGCGTGACGATATTGTGGCGAAAGTTCACAAACGGGTGCTGGAAGGCATGGGGTTGATCGTACTGCACTCCGGTCACTTTTCAAAGATCTTCAAGGCCGTCACCGGCTGTACCTGTTCTCTGAAGTGGCGCGAAGCAGGCGAACGGGAACGTCTCTGGAACATCGCTCCTTACCACCCCATCACGCAGGGTATCGGCGAATATTTTGAAGTTCCCCACGAAGAGATGTACGGGGAACGTTTCGATATCCCCAAAGACAGTGAAATCATTTTCATCAGCCACTTTGAAGGCGGCAACGTCTTCCGCAGCGGCGTGACGCTCGAACGCGGTTACGGAAAAATCTTCTATTTCCAGCCCGGTCATGAGTCTTACCCCTCTTACTATCAGAAAGAGGTTCTTCAGGTCATCGGCAATGCGGTGCGCTGGGCAAAACCGGTCTTCTTCCGTGAAATGTCCGCTCCCATGACGCCCGCTCTCGATGAGATCCGCTCTGAAAACACCGGTCCGTTTACCGGAATTATCCAGAATGTTGACGGTTCTGCAAAGTAATCTTAAAATAAAAGGAGAAACGATTATGGCAAAGTTGAAAGCAGGCGTTATCGGTCTCGGCATGGGCTGGGGACATCTTTGTGGGTATCTCGATCACCCCGACGTGGAAGTGGTCGCTGTCGCTGACCGCCGCCCGGAACGGCGTGAACGCGCCCAAAGAGAACACGGCGACCGTATCGGAAAAATCTACAACGAAGGTATCGACCTCATTAAAAACGAAAAACTCGATATCCTCTCCGTTGCCGTCCCCAACAACCAGCACAAAGAACTCACCATCGCCGGTCTCGAAGCCGGTGCCAACGTCCTCTGCGAAAAACCCATGGCTATGAACGAAGCCGAAGCACAGGAAATGCTCGATACCGCCAAACGCTGCAACCGCAAACTGGGTATCGACTTCTCCTACCGCTTCAATCCGCAGTCCCGCGCCATGAAAAAAGTAGTGGAATCCGGTGCGCTCGGTGAAATTTACTACGCCCGCACTGCATGGTTCCGCCGCGACGGTATGCCCGGACTGGCGGAATCGGACTTCAACACCTCCAGCAAAGCGGGCGGCGGCATGGGTTCCTGGTTCTTTGACAAGCAGCAGTCCGGCGGCGGTCCCCTCATCGACCTCGGCGTACACCGTCTGGATCTCGCCCTCTGGCTCATGGGCTATCCCGAACCCGCTTACGTCATGGGCAGTACCTATTCCAAATTCGGCCCTGAACGGGCAAAAGCACGGAACCTGGAATACACAGTCGAAGACCTCGCCTGCGCCATGATCAAGTTTAAAAACGGAGCGACCCTTGAACTGGATGCCTCCTGGGCAAGCCATATCAAAGAACGTGAAGATCAATATACCCGTCTCATCGGAACAAAAGCCGGTCTGCTTCACAAGAACGTCAACGAAGGCTACACCTACGAAGTCGAATTTTTCAAGACGGAAGAGGGCGTTGCTCTCGACAGCAAACTGCACGAACCCGCTCCGGCAATGCCGTCGGCTTTCACGCTTTTTGCGGATGCCGTCCGTGACGACACGGATTTTCTGGTGAAACCCGAAGAGGGTGTTATCGTCATGCGTCTGCTCGATGCGATCTACAAATCAGCAGCAACCGGAAAACCGGTGGAACTGTAAAACTGTTTCTGCATATAAAACAAGTTAAGTTCACAAAAAATAAAAACTCCGCGCGCAGCGCGTACTCGCCAGCGGGTGCTACCCGCACGTGGTCCAGCGGCGGAACGCTGGTCGCCGCCTTAAAATGGCGGCGGCCGAACGTCGGCCTCGGTGGTGGTCGGCTGTCGCCCCTGCGGGGCTCTCGAGCCTCCGTCTGTACCAGGTCGTACCCGGACGTGATCCAGCTCGCCGGGAGCGATGCCCCGATAAAAGAGCGTAGCGTATTTTATCGGGGCGTTGAGCGGACGGCGGCCGAACGTCGGCCTCGGTAGTGGTCGGCTGTCGCCCCGTGCGGGGCTCTCGAGCCTCCGGGGCGTTGAGCGGACG
>JAFTUS010000035.1 GCA_017466125.1 Lentisphaeria bacterium
CAAGGTGCCGCTGCCGGGTAGCCTGTCGGTAGTACGGGGGACTTTGGCTGCGGCTGGCGGAGAGGTCGGACATGTCAGACATGTCAGACAAGTCGGACTTGTCGGACAAAATGGCCTTGGTGCGGCGAGAGATGCTGTTTGGTCGAGCAAAAGCCCTTGAGCGAGCAAAAGCCTCTTGGTGCGGCGAGCAGAGGGGCTTGGGGTGTTGGCTTTGGGCGCAGATAATCCCCCCATAATTACCGGGCGTCGCATTACAAAAGGGGAGCGCGGAGGGGGAACAAGGCGACCTGGCGCCGATTCCCCCTCGCACCAAACAGCCCTAAAGTTACCAATAAATCACGGTAACGCAATGTTCCTCAAACCAGCGCCAGCCGGTGCCATGCGGAGCAAAAACGTGAATCCCTTGCTCTGCAAAAAAGCAGAGCGAGTGGTTCACGTTTTTGCGGATCTCATAGCCGCACCCCGGGCGTCCACCGCATACCGAACACCGCGTACCCGCCACCGGGTGCTACCCGGACGCAGGGGGTGCAGGGGGACGGCGGATACGCCCCCCTGCGCGGGTGCTACCCGCGCCGCCAGGCGCGGTAGCGGATTTCGTTTTCTCTTAAAAATTCTTCGCGCTCCTGATAGTCGGGGCAGAGTTTTTCCACCTCTTTCCAGAAACGTTCTGAATGGTTGAGTTCGAGGCGGTGCGCCAGTTCGTGGCAGATCACGTAGTCGATGATTTCATCGGGGCATTGGATGAGTTTCCACGAAAAATTGATGTTGCCGGTGCTGCTGCACGAACCCCATCTGCCGGAGGCCCCGGTGATGTGGATGCTTTTTACAGTCAATCCGCATTGGGCGGCCTTTTCACGAACCAATGGCGGCAGATGAGCAGAGGCAAGTTGACGGTAGAGTTTTTCCAGATGTTTTTGGATTTCTTCAACCGTTCCCGACGGAACGAAAAATGCGTTGTCAAAAGCAACCGCACGCCGGGTGAACTTCAAGGGATACCAACAGCCGCGGTAAAGAAAAAATTCTCCCTCCTCAAAAGAGTAAACCGGGGCAGAACGCATCTTTTCTGCCACCTTGCAGCGGAGTTTCTCTATCGCAGACGCATTGCGCCTGACCGCTTCCGCAAGCAGAGTATCCGGCACAGCGGGGGGCGCAAGCACTTCCAGTGCGCCGTCCTCCGGGCGGATGCGGAAAGCGATCCGCGTTCTCCGGGGAGAACGGATGATCTCAAAACGTTCACTGTTTCCCGGCAAGATAACGCTCTGCCTCCATCGCCGCCTGACAGCCCAGCGCGGCGGCTGTGATCGCCTGATGATAACGGGCATCCACGCAATCCCCGGCGGCAAAAACTCCGGCAAGGGAGGTGTGTACCGGACTTTGCACAGCAAGAATATAGCCCTTTTCATCCCGTTTCAGCCATTTTTCAACCAGTCCGGTATTGGGGTCATGACCGAGAGCCATGAAACACCCCCGGCACGGCAGCAGTGTTTCTCTGTTTTCGCGCCGGTTGATGAGGCGGAGCATCTCCAGATTTTTCTCCCCGAGAAACTCCAGCACTTCGGTGGAATAGTAAATATGGATATTGGGTGTCTCCTCCGCACGGGAAATCATGATTTTAGATGCCTTCAACGCTTCTTTGCGGCAGAGTACATAAACATCGCTCGCCGTTTTGGAAAGCGTGAGAGCCTCTTCCATCGCTGAATCGCCTCCGCCAACCACGGATACCGGAACGCCTTTGAAAAATGCTCCGTCACAGGTGGCACAAACAGAAAGACCGCGCCCCTTGAATTTTCCGGCAGAGGGCAGTTCGAGCCAGCGGGGGGCGGCTCCGGCGGCGAATATCAGCGCATCGGCGGAGAAACGCTCACCGTTCGCCGTGATGACCGTTTGAGCCGCACCATCGGTCAATTCCAGTTCCGCAACGCTGTCGTACAGCAGTTCCGTTCCGAAACGTACCGCCTGTTTCTGCATATTCATTACCAATGCAACACCGTTGATGCCCTCCGGAAAGCCGGGAAAATTTTCCACGGTCGTTGTCGTGGTCAGCAGTCCTCCGGGTTGAGGACCGGCAAAAAGCAGCGGTTTCAGTCCGGCACGGGCGGCGTAGAGTGCCGCCGTATACCCGGCGGGACCGCTGCCGATAATGATGATTTTCTTTTCATCCATGGCAACTCCTCCTATGTTTCTGCGTTGACGAAAAGAGCCAGATTAAGAACTCCCCACAGCAGATAACCGGCATCTGTTTTGCGGTTCTGGTGATCTTGCCACAACGCGAACAATGCTTCTCTGGAAAGAAAACCTGAATTGGCGAATTTTCCCTCAAAAACAGTTTCTTCTGCCAGCGTTTTCCACTCCGAGCGGAGCCACTGCGAAACGGGTACTCCAAACCCTTTTTTGGCACGGCCTGCCACGCTTTGCGGCAGAAGATCGGCAAACGCATTTTTCAGAATGTGTTTTCTGGAATTTCCGCAGAGTTTGTACGAAAGCGGCAGTGCCGCCGCAAATTCGACCACCGCCCGGTCAAGGAAGGGCGAACGGACTTCGAGCGACGATGCCATCGACGCCGTATCGACCTTGGGCAGAATATCGTTGGGCAGATAGGTGTGGATATCCAGTTCGGCAAATTTTTCAATGGCATCGTTGGAAGAGAGTTCCCATTGCAGGGAGTCAAAGTATTCGGAACTGGGGCGTTCCCGCAGCATTTGAAGCCGTTCGCCGAGCAGCCGTTTGCGGTGTTTCGGCGGAAAACGGTCAAGTATGGTCAGATAACGCTGTGACGCCGGAACCGCCATGCAGGAGAGCATCCGGCGGATGCGCCCGCAGGAACTGCGTTCGCCGTTGTCCGGCAGGAGTGCCGCCGCTGTGCGGAAAAACAATTGCCGCATCCTGCGGGGCAGAATATCCGCTTTCGCCGCCAGCCCGAGGGCAAGATAGCGTTCGTATCCGGCAAAGACTTCATCCGCACCGTCACCGCTTAATGCGACAGTGATGTCCTCTCCGGCAAAACTGCTCAACAGAGCCGAGGGCAGTATGGAGGCGTCTCCGAAAGGCTGACCGCTGTGGTCGGCAAGTTTTTTCAGCAGGGAGAAATCCCCCGGTTCGATGACTTTTGTGTGAAAAGAGACGCGGCTGCCGAACTTCCGGCGGAGTTCCTCTGCCGCAGAACGGGCGTATGCCGTTTCATCGTATGCGGGTTCTGAAAATCCGATGTGATAACAGTTCAGCGGCGCATCGCCGCTCAACTTTGCGGCAAGTGCCGTCACGATCGTCGAATCCACTCCGCCGGAGAGAAAACAACCCAGCGGCACATCGGAAATCAGCCGTTTTTCCACCGCTTTTTCGATCAGATGCCGCAGTTCGGCGGAGGCATCCTCAAAGGAGAGTTCGCTTTTGAGCGAGTAGTCCAGATGCCAGTAACCCCGTATGGAGAGCGTCATTTCCCGCAGATGATATTCCAGCAGATAAGCGGGCGGCAGTTGATGCACGTCACGGTAAATGGTGTTGGGGCAGGGGATGTAGTGGAGCGACAGAAAATCGCTCACCGAACGCAGATCCGGCTCTTTCGGCATGGCGGGGTGCTGTTTCAGGGCGTTCAGCGTACTGGCAAATACCAGTGTGTCGCCGTCCATAAAGTAAAACAGCGGTTTCTTGCCCATACGGTCACGGGCAAGAAGCAGACGGCCGCTGCTGCGGGAATAGACCGCCAGCGCAAACATACCGTCCAGTTTGCTGATGAAACTGCTGCCGAACTCTTCGTAAAGGTGCGGAATGACCTCCGCATCGCAGTTGGTCTTGAAGTGGTGTCCCCGCCGTTCCAGATCATGCCGGAGTTCACGGTAGTTGTAGATCTCGCCGTTGAGGACGGCGGCGACAGAGCCGTTGCCGTTGAAAACCGGCTGTGCGCCGTTTTCCGGGTCGATGACCGCCAGCCGCCGGTGGGCGAAGGCACAGCAGCCGTCGGCAAACTCCCCGCCGCCGTCCGGACCGCGGTGGAGCATGGTCTGACTCATGTTCCGCAGGATAGCGTTGACATCCTGCTCATGATAATTGATAATTCCGGCAATTCCGCACATGATTTCCCTCAATATTTGTCCCTCATACAATATAACGTCTTTTGGGTATTTTTACAACAGGAAAATAATTTTTTTGAGTTATTTTGCCGGAAAATGTACGCAAAACGAAACGGATGCAATGCTCTGTCTGATGGGGGCTACTTGTTTTTGGTGAAGCCGAAAAGCGAGTACAGCACCGGTTCGTAACCGGTTACAATGGCAAATTTTGCACTGGAACCGTATTTGATCTCCAAGCCGGGGGAGTCCAGACGGATGCGCACCGGATAACGGGCGATCGCCGAATTGCCGGTGTTGGCGGGGGTGTCGTAGACCACTTCGACGTGTCCGGTGAAAATGCCATATTCCAGACGGCTGAAAACTTCACTGGAAATACGCACTTTCTGACCCGGTTTCACCTTGCGGATCTGGGCTTCGCTTACATACGCAAGTCCTTTGAGGTTGCTGCCCACTGCCAACTGCCCCAGCAGTTTGCCCTTTTCCACGTAAAGGGAGTATTTGCAGGGCAGATCGATGATGCGCCCGTCAGCGGGGGCAACGATCTTGCAGTCATCGATGTACCGCTGGGCAAAGGCGAGAGCATTTTTGCGGGAGTTGATACGCGCCTGAACCTGTTCCACATCTTTTTTCGCTTTTTCGAGCATTTTTCCGGCGAGGCCGCTTTTGACTTTTTTGAAGTTTTCTTCCGCGCGTTCCGCATCTGCCACGGCACGGATGTATTCGATTTCGACGCTTTCGTATTCATGTTGTGACACGGCCTGTTTCTGTTTCAATCCTTCCAGACGTTCCAGGCGGCGTTTGGTGCGGCGCAGACGGTCTTTACACTCATTCAGGGTCGTTTCGGCGTACCAGAGGTCTTTGGGCAGCGGGTTGCGTTCAAGGACGGCGAGTTCTGCCAGTTTTACCGCTTTTTCGGCTTCCAGTTCCTGAAGTGCGGATTTTATATTCATGTACTCCTGTTCATAGGGGGTGGCATCGATTTCGGCGATGATGTCGCCTTTTTTGACATCCTGCCCGGTGTTGACGTGCAGTTTGGTGATCCTGCCGTCGAGGTGGCTTACCATGTCGATCGTGAATTCAGAAGTGACCTGCCCGTCGGCGTAGATCACATCTTCGATCTCAAGGATGAAAAGGGAGGCGATGCCGCATACCAGCAGGACCAGGAGAGATGTGCCGACTATGACGAGCAGACGGATACGGCCGTTGAATTTTGATTTGTGTTGTGTCATTTGTCATGCCTCCACGATAGTTGAAAAACGGCCGCTCTGGTAGTTCGGTCCTTCGGAAGGATCGTTTTTCTCTTTGAGCTGCATTGCGTACAGTGCGCGGTAGGGACCGTCCTGACTGAGCAGTTGTTCATGTTGTCCGAGCTGGGCGATCTCACCGTCTTTCATCACGACGATCAGATCGGCGTTGCGGACGGTGGAAAGGCGGTGGGCGATGATGAACGTTGTCCTGCCGATCATAAGTTTATCCAACGCCTGCTGGACGACTGCTTCTGAAACGGTATCCAGCGCGCTTGTCGCCTCATCGAGGATCAGGACGGAGGGGTTGTGCAGAATGGTTCGTGCAATGGCGATGCGCTGTTTCTGACCGCCCGAGAGCGAAACGCCGTTTTCGCCGACCTGCGAACGGAAACCGTCGGGCAGTTCGCGGATGAATTCGTAGGCATTTGCCATTTTTGTTGCTTCAACGATCTCTTCAAAGGAGGTGTTTTTCGTGCCGTAGCGGATATTTTCTTCAATGGTTCCGCTGAAGAGGAAGGAGTCCTGAAGTACGATACCGATGTTTTCGTGCAGTTCTTTCAGGGCGATATCCCGGATGTCGATCCCGTCGAGGCGGATCGAACCGTTGGTCACATCGTAGAAACGCATCAGCAAACTGGCGATCGTCGATTTGCCGGAACCGGAGGGACCGACCAGTGCGACTTTCAGACCGGGTTCAAGATCCAGCGTGAAATCTTTCAGGATGGGGCGGTTGGGCTGGTAGTGGAAGCAGACTTTTTCAAAACTGACCTTTCCTTCGGAGCGGCCGAGGCGTACCGGGTTGGAGGGTTCTTTGACTTCCGGCATCGTCTCCATAAGTTTCAGCAGCCGTTCCGCACTGACTGTGCCTTCGCTGATCGCCGGAACGAGGTTGGTCATCATCACGACCGGGCCGAAAAACATGCCGATATAACTGTAAAAGGCGACCAGATCCCCGATACTCAGCCGTCCCTGCGAAACCAGATAACCGCCTACGCCCAGTACGGTAATAAGGGTGTAGATCGAGATTTGATCCATAACGATCGTCAGCATGATCGAACGCATGGAAAGAGATACGGACATGTCGAACGTCGGTTTCAGCCGTTCCATGAACTGACGGTTTTCCGCCCGTTCCTTGCCGAACGATTTCACCACTTTGATCCCGTTGATGACTTCGGAGAGGTTGGCTGATACTTCGGACATGTGTTCCCGCAGCGTGGCGGAACGGTCACGGAGCATCTGGCGGAAAATCGCCCAGACCGCATACACGACCGGCAGGATGAAGAGACAGATCAACGCCAGTGTCGGACTCAGCAATATCAGCATGAGCGTAACAAAAAGCAGTTGAAACAGAGCCGATGCCATCGCTACGATCACGGTGGTCAGCATGGATTGCAGCGCGGTCACATCGGTCAGGATATTGGAGATCAGTTTGCCGGTGCGGTACTCCTGATAAAAGCGCAGAGAGAGGCTTTGCAGATGTTTGAAAAGTTTTACCCGCAGATCGAAGAGCATACGGTGGATGGGATAGTGCGTAAGGTAGTTGCATGTGTAGAAAAAGAATGCCCGCACCCAGTACAGCACCAGCACTGTTCCCAGCAGAATGAAGAGCAGCCGCAGATCGGAACTGCCGAGAGCCTTGTCGATGATGACCTTCAGCACCAGCGGCATCAGAAGTCCGAGGCAGGTGCAGAGGATGTGGAAGATAATGCTTACGCCAAGCATCTCGCGGTAAGGGAGGATGATTTGGTACAACTGTTTAAAACGGCTCAAATCTTTGCTGCTCATAAGGGGAATTCCGTAATGAAGTTGTCAATAGAAAAGAAAAATCTCTCTTTTTATTGTCGTTGAAAGTTTGTACTTCCGTTGAATGTAACCTCAAAATCAGTATTTGCAAGCCCGGAAATGAAAAAAATGGAAAAATTTTCAATTTTTTGCCGCTCTGCCCGCCGTACCAAAAGTTCCCCGACCTGTAAGTCCTATCGGTCTTATTCGTCAGCCGCAGTTAATTTTTCCAAAAAAACAGGGGGCTTGCAGCAGCCCCCTGTTGACCGTTTCAGCGGTTATTTTGCGTCGGCGAGGAATTTATCCAGCACCTTGCCTTGTGCAGAGGCGGCGTTGCTGTCAAAATACCAGTAGATATTGCCGCGTTTGAGGAATGCGGCGTATTTTTCATTTTTACCGGGCAATGTGAGTTCAGCCAGCACCTTTGTTCCGGAAGTGAGGGCATCTTGTTTGAGCAAGGGGGTGTCTTCCCCACAGCCCACCTGATACGGTTTGCCGCCGAGCGTGAGTGTGCCGGGGGCGTTGCCGGAGATGACGACCGGACCTTTGTGGATGCCGCCGTCATCACGCAGATTGCGTACGGCGATCCGCAGTTGATTGGGTTTGCCCCAGCGGATCAGTTCTGCCGGGATTTTGTATTCTCTGGCGCGCACCCAGTAGTTCGGAACTTTTTCTCCCGTGTGTCCGATGAGTTTTCCGTTGAAAAATACCCAGTCCAGATCGTCGATCGCTCCGATTTTCAGCGAGAGCGGGCGGCCTTTCCAATCGGCGGGAATGGTGACGTCTCTGATGTACCAGCCGTCGCCGAGACGGTACTGCAATGAACCGGTCAGTCCGACTTCGCCCCACAGACGGGGGACGGTTATTTTTTCTGTTTTTCCGAACTTCGCCGGAGGAGCGGTGAGGGGACGGGTGTTTTTGCCGGTGAATGCAAAATCCCACTCTCCGGTAAGGTCGATGATGCCGGAGAGTTCTGCCGCCTGACGGATCTCCGGAGTTTTGAGCAGAAAACCGTTGGCGAGATACCCCGGCAGACCGTCTTTGCCGGTGCGGGCGTAGGCATCTTTATCCAGCCGTCCGCACAGCAGGACTTTCCCTTTGTATGACTTGCGGAGGATATCCAGCAGACGGATGTCCATGAAGCCGGAATTGGTGATGACCGCTTTGTATCCGTTGAGCAGTGCGGGTTCGTCCATGATGCGGATGCTTTCAAAGACGGCGACGTTGCAGTTGCGTTTTTCCAGTTCGGCAGCAAGGTCGCCCAGCTGGTGTCCGGTCGAAGCCTCCAGACGGGCGTTGGTGATGACCGCCACGGAGATGCCTTTTTTCTTTGCCGGACGGTATGTACGCACCCAATCCGCCATTTCAGAGAGATAACCGACGGAGGGTTTCAAATGCCATTCGTGGTCGGAGAGCAGCATCCCGCCGCCGCCGAGGAAGTGGAACGAGAACGGGCAGACGCCGCCGCCGAGCAGCGTATGGTTTCTGACGGCATGGGAGTTGTTTTCCATCTGCTGTTCGGAGTCATAACTTGCCTGGGTCAGCGTCAGTGTTTTGCGTGCCTGAAGTCCGCCGATGTTGTAGTGCGTTCCGGGCAGAACATCTTTGCCGACAGAGGTCATGATGCTGTGATAATCCACCCGCACGGGGCTGTTGTCCCAGATGTCGCCGATGGTGCGCTGGAACATTCCCTGCGCTCCGGGAATATTTTTGCGCAGAGCCCGGAGGATCCTGCCGGAGTGATCTTTCTGCAAATCAGCGCAGAAAAGCAGATGATCGTAGAAGCGGGGGCTTTCGGCATAAATTTTTTCAACGGCTGCGCCGGGGTTGCGGAAACCCAGCGGTTTGATGGAGTTTTTATTCCAATCCTCTTCCGGCAGCAGGGACTCTTTGCCCGCCCACGCTTTTTCGAGTGCTTCACGGGTCTTGTATTTGTTTTTCAGAAAGGCGTTCCATTTTGCCATCAGTTCGGGATAGCGGGTCAGCCCGTCGGGAGTTCCGGCGATCGGCGTTTCGTTGGTCGGGATCTCAAAGGCGGCGATGTTCGGAATATCGGCGAACTCTCTGCCGATGCGTTCCCACGCATCGACCAGCGGTTCCTGCCAGTGATAGGAGTTGTGATGATGCGCCTTTTTGGGGGGCTTCAACGCCGGGTTGCCCGCAACGAACCAGTCGGGGTAGGGCCAGTGCAGATCGAAACTCACCCCGAAACCGTACCGTTCTGCTTCGGCGCAGATCTCCCGGTACATCGCCAGCCATTGCGGGTCGAATTTTCCCCGCTGCGGTTCCAGTTTCTTCCAGACAACGTGCAGACGGATGCCGTTGAAACCGAGTCCGGCGAGATAGCGGATATCCCACTTGCGCCACGCAAGAAGTCCGTCCGGGGCGTACAACGCCCGGAAGAAATGCGGGGCGAAGAGGCGGTACATCCTGCCGTCCGGATAACGGAAAATCTTTTCTTTGCGGTCGTAAACGAAACGGCGGTCTTTGTCGGCGGCGGTTTTCAGGATGCCGTCGATCCAGCGGTCGATTTTGGTTTGCAGGGCTTCCGTTTTGCTGCGCATATCCTTGAAATTTCCCTTTGCTCCGGCATCGACCAGAGCGGCATTTTCTTTTTCAAGAGCGGAGTTCGGGGAGGTCATTTTGCCGAAATAGGCAAGTTGTTCGCGCTGTGCGGAAAGCATGATGCCGTCCCAGATCAGCGGTTCCCGTTCGGCGGGGGGAAGTTTCTGCAATGCGTCCTGCCATTTGATTTTCCGTGCGGCGAGAGCCTTCATCATGGTATTCTGTTTTGCCGCAAGCATACCGCTCTCTTCGGCGCGGCGGGCGTCGGCGGCTTCAGTGGAGGGATAGAGCATATCCGCCCCGTAGAAATCAATGGTGTCTCCGGCGTTGTGCATGGCGAAACGGACCGCATTGACCTTGTGGCGGAGTTTTGCGGGAACCCGGAGCATCCCCCAGTCGAGAACCAGTTTCTGTCTGCCGGGTTTCAGGGTCATTCTGACCGGAGCCGTTGCCCGCTTTGTGCCGTAAAATCCTTTCAGGCGGTTGAAGTTGTAACACGTTTCGACTGTGATCACAGTTGTTTTGGGTACATCGATGTCGAAAGACATTCCCGCCAGACCGGGATCGGGCATATCAAAAAGACCGACTCCGAGGACGGCCCAGGACTTTGTGCCGGGTTTGGCATCGGCATACCAGCGGATGCCGGTAACGCCGTCTTTTTCAACGGCTTTGGCGGCAGAAAGCATCCCTTTGCCCGCAACGACACCGTTCAGAGCCATGAGAATGGCATCCATCGGGCGTGCCACCGGATTTATTTTGATGATTTCCGGGGCGAAAAAGCGAACTGCATTGCTGCTGCCTTTGGCATTTTCTGCGGTGATCAGCGAAAAGGAGAGTACCCCGAATGTTCCCGGAGTCACCCGGGAAAGAACTGCGCCGTTTACTTTGGCGATGGCGGAACCTTTTACGCCGCACTCATTCCAGTAAACATCGAGGGTTTGGATGCCCGGCTTCAACGTGACATTGCGGATACCGCCCAGCCGCCAGCCGTTCCAGAAGCCTTTGCTGACATTGGGCAGATGCTTGAATTCCGCAGTAAGAGTGATCTCTTCGGGGATCGCCAACTGCCAGCGGACGCCCAGACAACGGCTTGAGGCGGGCTGTTCAAACTGGAACCCCAGTGCCGCCCACTTGTCTTTGGCGGCGGGGTTGCCGGGGGAAACGGTGAAAACAGCGCACTCTTTGTCGAGGAGAGTACCGCGTTTCAGTGCGGCTTTGAGTCCTTTGCCGGAAGAGACGGCGCGCACCGCGCTTTTTCCGGCGGCGATGGTTGCGAAGTCGTGGACGGGGAGTTCACCGGCGGCAACTGCTGCCGCCGTGAACAGAAACAGGAAAAATTTTTTCAACATCGTGCTATCCTTCAGTTACGGACAGGACACATGGGACGGCCGTCATCGGTATTGGTATTGTTGATCTCACTCTTTTTCAAACTCTGGACATGACCGGCGAAGAAGAGAACATTTGCCTGTCCGTCAATTCGTTTTGAGCCATCGGCGGAAAGGGCAGTTCCGCCGTGGGTGTAGTCGATGTCATCCAGAGTATAGAGTACACGTTTTGTCCAGTTATTGGCTCCGTCGCGGCTGCCGCAAGCGAACATGATGATACGGTCAGCGTGTTTCAGGCGGGAAATCATGACACTGGTATTGGTCATTCCTTTGCCTTCGGCAAAATAGGTTGCTCCGTGCTGATTGCGGTTGGTGGCGTTGTATCCATAGGTGGAAATATAACTGTCTTGCATCGTTGCAATGCCGGTATAGGCGGGGCAGGAGAGAAGTTTGGTTGCCGCCGGGCCGGGAGTCCAGTTGTAATAAGGGGTTTTGCCCAAAAGGTATCCGGCAAGGACACGGCACCAGTTTTTATCAGAACCATCGGTTGTATTCAAAAACATCATATCATTGTTGTCGGCGGTATACATGGCGCACTGCGTACCCATCTGCTTCAGGTTGTTGACGCAGGAGATCTGCTGTGCTTTGGAGCGTGCCTTGTTCAAGGCGGGCAGCAGCATGGCGGCGAGAATTGCAATAATTGCAATTACGACCAAGAGTTCGATGAGGGTGAAGTGTTTTTTCATTTTGTGTCCTTTCTGTTGTTTGGTTAGTTCCTCTGGAGAGGTGTTTTTTTGTTTATGTTCATTTTGAACTTCTTTTTGTTGTACAACTTTCGTATTCTTTGATTTCGGGCTGGTAGACCCGGCAGACCGGGGGAGTGATTTTCCCTTCGATGAGGTCGATCAGCATTTCTGCGCTGCCCCGTCCCATCTCTTCGAGAACGTGGTCGATCACGGTCAGGCGGGGTTCCTGAAAATCCAGAAATTCGTAGTCGTCGATACCGATCACGCTCAACTCTTCCGGCAGTTTCATCCCCAGTTTTGCCGCTTCGTGCATCAATGCCGACGCAACCAGTGAATTGTATGCCACCACGGCTGTCGGAGGTTTGGGGAGCGCGTGGAAATAACGTATTGCCGCTGTCCCTTCCTTCTGGCAGTAACGGTCTTCATAGCGGATCGGTTCGGTACATTTGGTTTCGTTGAAAATCAACTCATCGACCACGTTGAGTTTATTTCGCAGTAACGCTTCTTTGAAGTGCCGTTCCCTGTCGGCTTCGTTGTTTTTTTCGGCGGTACAGGCCCCGGCAAAGCCGATGCGGGTATGCCCCAGTCTGACCAGATGTTCCACCGCCAGATGTACGGCGGCGGCATCGTCGAAACGGACGAGGTTTACTTTGCTGGAATTGTGAGCGCAATCCACTGCCACGATGCAGTCGTGTTCCGCGGAGAGCATCTCTGCGATCTCTTTGTCGGTATGGAGAAGTACGATCCCGTCGATGCGCCGTTCCAGCAGTTGTTCTTTGCAAACGCCGGGCAGGACTTCCGCTCCCAGATTGAGTACCATGACGTTGTAGTTGCGTTCCCGGGCGGCTTTTTCCACGCCTTTGAAGAGTGGAAGTTCGTAATGGTTGCCCACCTGCCGCCACTTTTTGGGCTGAACGTAAACGCCGATGGTGCGGGTACTGCGGGTGCGCAGACTGCGGCTGGCGAAATTCGGGTGATAGCCCAATTCCTTGGCGATGGAAAAGATGCGTTTGCGGGTGACATCGCTCACCATGGAATTGCCTTTGGCGTTGTTCAAAACAGTAGAGACCGACGACACAGAACACCCCGCCCGTGCCGCGACCATTTTTAAGGTTACTGTTTTCCGTTGTTCCGGAGCCATAGCATCTCTCTTTTTAACCAAACGTTTCATCTGTGTATATTATGCCTCAAAATTGCCGAAAAAGCAAGTCTTTACGGTTGTTTGGAAGGGGCTTTTTTTGAATTTCAATGAAATTTTTAATGAAATTAGGCTTTTGCAATAACTTTCCTGCAATATTTTTCTGATTTTTTCTTTACGGCAGTTGCAAACCGGAGAAAGTAATATTACATTGTAGAAAGTACAAAATCCGGGAGGTTTTTTTTATGAAGAAAGATCTTATTTACATAACGCTGCGCCCTGTTTCCAAAACGGAATACGGCAAAGTCCGTGAACTGGCTGAAATCATCTGGCCGGAGTGCTACAAGGATATTCTTTCGCCGGAACAGATCGACTATATGCTGAAAATGATGTATTCAGAGGATGCCATTGCCGATGATGTTGCGGAAAAGATCCGTTACCGTTTCATCATGGACGATACGGAAATCGCCGGATTTCTGGCGTGGGGTCCGCTGATCCCCGATCCTCCTGTGGCGAAACTCCACAAACTTTACCTGCTGCCCGAAAAGCAAAATCAGGGGGTGGGGAGCCGTGCTTTGGAACTGGTCAAACAGCAGATAAAAGAGGCGGGTTACGGTTATTTGCGCCTCAACGTCAACCGTCACAATGCCAAGGCGATAAAAAGTTACAAAAACAACGGTTTTGAAACGATCCAGACCGTCAACAACGACATCGGCAGCGGTTATTTCATGAACGACTACGTAATGGAAACCGGACTTTGAAATTTTGAGGGTTCATTTTGGGGAAGGGACAGTACATCCGGCGCAAGAAACTGACCATGGAGGACATCGCCCGCGAAGCCGGTTGCTCCAAGGCCGCTGTTTCGTACGTCATCAACCAAAATCATCCGATCAGTCCTGAACTCAAACGGAAGGTCAATGCCATTATTGAAAAACGCCGCTACACGCCTTCTGCCCGCAGTAAGTATGTGGAACGGCGGCAGATCGCCATTCTGACGATGGATATACCCGGCTGGCACTATACAGACTGGAATGATGAGATACGGAAACGGGGGTATCTGCCCTGTTGTTATCCTCTTCTGGAAGATACGTCGGTCTGTCTGGAAAAACTCGGTCAGATCAACCGTAACAGAAACATTGCCGGAATTATTTGTCTGCATCCGGAGATCCAGAGTGTGGATCTGCTGCGTCTCTGCAAAAATCTTCCATCGGTGATTTTCAGCCGTATGGATTCGATGCTCTCTTTTGCTTCGGTGCCGTACCGTGAATTCGGGGTGAAAGCGGCGGGTGAATTTTTGCGTTACGGGCATAAAAGGGCGGCGGTGATCTATCACCGGAGCAATACGCCGCGTCAAAATGCCCTTGTGGACGGCTTTGTGGATGAGATCGGCAGTCAGAATATCCGCCGGATCGCTCTTCAGAAAAGCAAAACTTCCGAACAGGAACTTTCTTTTGAGATGCTTGATGAGGCTTATGCGGAGGGGTTCCGGGCATTTTTCATTTTGAGTATGCACCCGCTTACTTTGTCACTGCTGCGCTGGGCGTATTCCCGGAAATACTTTATTCCGGAGGACATTTCCGTTTTCGCCATGGACCACAACCAGCAGGGGCGTCTGATGGTTCCGCCGGTTTCGAATATCGGTTATAATTTTGAAAAACTGATACCGCTGACGGTGGAGCATCTGATTTCCCGCATAGAGGGTCACGATCCTCCGGCGATCATCTGTGAGCCTTGTATTTCTGATTTGGGTTCGATTGCGATGTTCCGATAAAAGAGCGCATAGAAGAGCGCAGAGGTCGGCTGTCGCCCGTGGGGCTTTGGTGTCTCCGTTGGCGACAGCCGATCATGTATTGCTGAAAAATCCTCCATATTTGTCCACATCGAAATACCCTTGTATCAATAATTTTGATATTTTTTCAGTGAACATAAGGTGAACAAAAAGAAATACCGTTTTTGCCTTCTTGAAATATCATTTTTGCTATTGTAAATTATTTGCAGCATAAAAAAACAGTGCAGAACAACTGCCGGTATTTTCCAAAAACAAAGGAGGTAAAACAATGAGAAAAAAAGGGTTGGTTTTTCTGATTTTAGCGGCAATGCTTCCGCTGGGGGCTGTGACTGTCGTTCAGAAAAATGGCAAAATTACAATAACTGCCGATGAGTATCGGGCTTTCATTACTCCGGCGGACGGTCACTTGCGCCGGATGGATTTTGGAGGAAAAAAGACGGTTTTCTACCCGTCTGCATTATGGAGAGCAATGCTCAAAAGCGGCAATATTGACTGCAATCAGAGTAAATGTACCGGGGTTCGCATTGACGGAAATCGTTTGGAAATGGATTATGACCATGCCAGAATGAAAGTAACAATTTTCATCCATGCCAAAGAAGATATGCTCGAAATCCATGGTAAGGCACAGCCCAAAAAGGGGGAAGAACTGCTGGAATTCGGTGCGCCCGCTTGTGTACAGTTCCCTGCTTTGGAAGAAGGCGAGGGCGTTATCTGCCAGTTTCGCGGTTCCTCCACTCCCGGTTTCCGACTGAAGGGGGAGTTTTTCAGAAAACGTCCGATTTGGCATAGACAGAATTTTAATGACAGCGGTTTTCTCCGTTTTTTCGGTACTTTGCCGGAACAGCGCACAGTACCTTATGTCGTTGATTTGAAACCCGCTGAAAGTTTCAGTAAGTTTCTGACACAACAAACTTACAGAGAGGCAATCTGCTTTAAGGATCACACCGCGATCTGCGCCCGTCCGGAATGGCCGCTGCCGGAGAAGAACGCCGGGTTGGTTCTTCTGCGGAACAGCAAAAGCAATGAACCGGTTTTAACTGCACATCGGCTGGGGGGCGAAAACGGGGCACTTTTCCGGATGGGATCGCTGATTTTAGGTACAGACCGGGTACAGCAGTTGATCCGTTTGTATGGCGTGATCGCCCGTGAACATTGTACTTCTGAAAGAAACCGTATTTATCTGATCGATGTTCCCGGTATTTTGCCGGAGTGGACCAGCAGTATCAATAATTGGGTTCATCATCTGGCAATCGTAAACGTTAAGCCGATTTTGATCCGTGATGGGGAAATGCTTGCTGACGCCCTTAAAGATCCTCATGCCGCAGCAATCATCAATCCTCACGCCAACGCCTGTATGCCGTTGATGAAAGATGGAAAATTTCTTCCGTTTGAAGAACTGCTTGACAGGGTGGAAAAATTTGTTAAAAACGGCGGGTTCTGGATGGAATGTCAGGGCAAAAAGAGTTTTACGCAGAGTTTCGTACCGAAGCAGAGCAATCTGACCTCCCACTGGGTGACCGTTCCCAACTCTTTTGCTGATTTTGCCGTTTTTGAATACAACGGCGGAAGACAACTTGCAGTCTATTCGGTTCAGCCCTGTGATTGGGAACCTTTTGCCGGAGCAAAAGACATCTCCAAAATGTATATCGTTCCCCGTTTCCTTTTTCTCGGCAAGCCAAACGGCAACGGGGTACTTGAGCGGCGTTTCGTCCTCCATGCAAAAGATGAGAAAACAGTAACAACTCCCGTGACCCGGCTGCACGTTGTTCCGGATGTTTACGCTGCCGCGAAGGCTTTTCAACAGGCAAACGGTATCACAAAAACAATGGATGAAATGTATGAGCCGGAATTTCTCCGGAAATTCAAGTCCCTCCTTATGGTTGCGGATGCCGATGTTCACCGGACAAAGTACAGTCAGAACAAGGTTCAGGTCGAAAAACTTCCGCCGAATATCTATCATCTGACCTTTTATATGCTGGGTGATTTCGATAAAAAATATCCGGATCTGCTGCCGCCGCTTCCCCGCTGGGGTACATTGGCGAACTTTGATGCGCTCTCCCGCCAAATCAAGGCAAAAGGCGGTCTTTTTATGCCCTATACCAACCCGACCATGTGGTGTGATGCACCCAAGGGACCCACTTTTGAACGGGAAGGGGAGGCTCCTTTGCAGTATGACCTTAACGGCAGAAAGGTTCGTGAGAGTTGGGGAGCAACGACTTCGTGGGCAACCTGTCTGTGGCATCCTGCTGTACGGGCAATCAATGATGAGATCGTACGGTCTTTCAGCAAAGATCACGCCGTGGATATTGTGTTTCAGGATCAGATCGGCGCACGGTCGCTTCCTCGCGGCGCAGCCGGTTACGATACCAACGCCGCATCGCCGGCGCCTCATGCCCGCATTGAGGGTTTTCTCTCACAGGCAAAAAATGACTTCAAAAAAGTCCCTCTCGGGACAGAGGATTTCTGGGCGCATCTTGCCCGGACGCATTTGATCGGACAGGGGTTGAATGAATCCACCGTCCGGCTTAATCCCGGAAAATCTATGATGAAAGATATTTATCCGACGGAAACATTTGAAATTTTCCCGTTGACGGCACTTCTTACCCATGAACAGAGCAGTATGTTTTATATCCGTACCGGATTGGCTATTCCGGATATGCAGATCGCCTGGGCGTTGGCTTTGGGATACGGCATGTATGCTGAATACAGTTATTTGCAATCTTCCGAGGCTGACCTCGACCGGATTTGGTATCTGGCGGAGATCCACAAAGCCGTTGCCGCCCGTTATACCGGAAAACCCCTTAAAGCATTCAAGCATAATTGGGGAAAGAATGGCAATGACGGCACGATCACCGCACAGTATGGGAATGTGAAAATTTTCTCCAATTTTCTGCCGGAACCCCAAAAGTATGGCTCTGCTGTTGTTGCCGCCAATGGCGGTTTTTGGGCGGAAAGCGGTGACGGCGTAAAAGCCGGACGGGTTCGTGAACTCGGCGGGCTTGTGGGAGACAATGCTTTTATCGTAACCCCGAAAGAAATCAAAATTTATGGCAAGGGAGGAGATAAAGCCGTGTTCCCCTGCGGCAGAAAACTTTCCGAAGTCCATTGTGAGGGCAGAAAATTGACCTTTATCCAGAAAAACAATTCTGTTCAGGTGATTTTGCCCGTTTCTGCAAAAAAACATGCCTTTCTGCATGAGTTGAAAGTGAAATAACCACCCCAAAAAAAGGAGAATGAAAATGAAACAGAAATTCACCCTCATCGAACTGTTGGTCGTAATCGCCATAATTGCAATCCTCGCCGCCATGCTCCTGCCCGCTTTGAATAAAGCCAGAGCCAAGGCACGTGAAATCAGTTGTGTCAACAATAAAAAACAATTTGGCTTGGCTCAACAGTTGTATGCCGGAGATCACAATGATTTCTGGGTACTTTCCAGTCAGGTGAAATTCAACCGTGTGCTGACCGGTAATAATCCTCTGGCGACGACTCCTTACATTGACTGGATCATGCTGACTTGTCCGGCAAATCCCGGACATGCAAAAAAATTCGACTGGAATTGGAAAAGTACCGATGGCAAAGATTGTCAGGATGCCGGAGCGGATGGCGTTGTCCATTCATTTCGTGATACCTCCAAGTGCGGAGTTTTTATGTCAAACAATGTTAATGATATTCTCGCCTGGACTGATGTATGGTACGTTGCCAACCCTCAAAAATGTAAAGATGCGGGCGGTACTTGGATTTTTGGCGACACTTGGATCCCCAATTATCCCAATTCCGGCTGGTACGGCATGGATCCTCAATGGTACGGCAATGCAACACAGGGTATTAAATCTCTCAATATGATCCATGACGGCAAGGCCGCGTTGAGTTTTCTGGATGGCAGCGCCCGTGCTATGACCCCCTATGCAATCCATGCTGAAACGGCTCTTTCTCTGGGTAATTATGGTTTGAACGGCGGCGGCATCAGTTTTAGCGGTCTCTGGTGATATGAGGTATTTTCAATTTCTTCAGCCGGTATTGTATATGTCATTGATTACCGGCTGCTGTTCCGTGGACTCCGTAATCGAAAAAAAAGCGAATGCTCTTTTGAAAGAAGGTGTTTATGTGAAACATAAAGGCAAGACAACGGAGTTTTACGGCAGATACGGTTTACTGGACGACAACCGCCGTTTTCTGTTAAACCCGGTTGCGGAAAATCGGCAGAAATTACTGTGCAGTCTGGCTGATGCCTATGACAAACTTCTTGCCGCAGAAAAAAGGGGAGAAGTTCAGAAAGAAACAGTAAAAGTTCCCCGGCTTCCCGCCGCTCCCGTTATCGATGGAAATGTCGGCGGACAGGAGTGGGAAAAGGCTTTCCGGAAAGACGGCGAATATCCGTTGGATGAAACTGTTTTGTGCAACCGGGAAAAAATCAGATGGTTCATGGGCTGGTTCAAGGATAAACTTTATATCGCCGTTCAGGTGAAAGATAAAGCAGTCTTCTCTCTGCCCGGAACTTGTGCTGAAGCGGGGTATCCGCCATGGAATCGGATCTATCTCGCTGATTGTATCGAATTTTTTATTCGTCCAACGGTGAAAACGGAACACTATTACGAATTTCTTGTCAATGCTGACGGAAATACGCAGATTTCTGATCATGTCATGCAAGATGTCGGTTTCTGGCGTACGATCAATCGTCTCCGGCCGTCTGTTGCTGTGGGAAAAGGCAGGAAAACCGGAGACGGTTTCTGCGTGGAGTGGGAGATCCCGCTGTTGGAATTTGTTGAACAGTATTTGCCCGGAAAAGTTCCGCAGGCAGGAGATACGTTCACATTTGCGCTGGTTCACATAGATGCGTCTGCTGCTCCCGACCGCAGGGCGAAGCGTTTTACCATGTGTCCGCTTCTGTGGGAAGGGCATAATATTTTCGATTATACTTCTGCTGTACTGGCAGAATGACTCTTTAGCAAAAGGAAACTGTAATGGTCATACATATTATTCTGAATTCTCATCTCGACCCCGTCTGGCTGTGGAATAAAGAACAGGGCATCGATGAGGTCCTCGCCACCGCTTATACCGCCTGTAATATTTTGGATGATTACCCCGAAGTCATCATGACACGCGGAGAAGCATGGTTCTACGAAACGATCGAAAAAATCGATCCCGTGCTTTTCCGCAGAATACAGAACCATATCCGTAACGGCAGATGGCAGCCGGTCGGCGGATGGTACGTCCAGCCCGACTGCAATCTGGCTTCACCGGAGTCTTATATCCGCCACGGAGAGATCGGCAAGGCCTATTTCAAAGAGAAATTCGGTGTCGATATCAAAACCGGATACAATGTGGACTCTTTCGGTCACAGCGCACAACTTCCCGCTTTCTACCGCGCTTGCGGAATGGAAAATTATGTGATGATGCGCCCCGACCGCAACGAAAAAACACTCCCCGCAACCGATTTTATCTGGCGCGCCGGTAACGGAGCGGAAATTCTGGTCAGCCGCATCATCGGAGCGTACCTCTGCGGTGTCGATACCATCGAAAAACGCATTGAAACTGTTATTGAACACGCCGATCCGGCTCTGGGACATGTGATGTGTTTCTGCGGAACAGGAGACCACGGCGGCGGCCCCGCCCGCGCTGAAGTGGAATGGCTGCTGGAACACCGGTCCGACTACCCCGGATATGAATTCCGTTTCAGCCATCCGCAGGCCTATTTTGATGCGATCCGTAAAACCGGTGCGGATTTCCCCGTCGTCACCGGCGAATTGCAGCATCATGCCGTCGGCAGTTACTCCATTGTAAGACGTATCAAACAGGAGGTGCGCTCTGCGGAAAACGCCCTGATCCAAAGCGGTCATCTGCTGCCCGGAAATATCCGTGAAAAAATGTGGAAAAATGTCCTGTTTGCAACATTTCACGATGTTCTTGCGGGCAGTTGTATCGCCTCGGCATTTCAGGGGATCTATGACGCTCTCGGTGAGGTGCGCTCCGTTGTCGCAGAAGCCGTTTCCTGTGATATCCGCTCCCGCAACGTAGAGTTGCCCGACTCCCCCCGGCAGCGGTTGATTTTCGACAATCTTTCCGACAAGCCCTTTCAGGGAATTGCCGAAGCGGAAATATGGCTGGGCAGAGCCGCAGAAGTTTACCGCAATGAAGGCAAACAGTTTTTCATATTTGATGAAGAAAACCAGAGTGTGCCATTTTCGGTGATACCGGCAGAAAGCCGCATCCCGCTTGCGGGGGAAAGATGCGCTTTGTATATGAAGATCCCGCCCCGCGGACGCCGGATTTTTTACCTTGTTCCGGAGTGGGAACTGGAGCGTTTGCCGCTTTCAGAGCCAAGCCGCCCCTGCCATTCGGATATTTCAGTGCGGCATACCGCAAGCGGGAAATTTTCTCTCTCTTACAAGGGTGTGCGTTTTCTGGAGCATTTCCCGGAATGTCTGGTGCTGAAAGATGTTTCCGACACCTGGAGCCACCGCATGACGCGGTACGCCGCAACTCCTGTGCGCTCCTTTGAACCGGTGAAAACATGGCATCGGCTCTTCAAAGGAAAATTTGCAGAAGCATGGGCCGTTGAATGGCAGGATTTCCGCATGAATACCGTCAAAGCCGTTTGCCGTACCGATGCGTCACGCCCCGGAGTGCTGTTGGAATTTCATGTGAATTGGCACGGCGGACAGGAGATGCTGAAACTTTCGCTCAAAACTGCTTTTGCCGTGAAAAAACGATTTGACGGGTGTCCGGGGGGTGAGGTGAGCCGCCCCTTTGACGGTCAGGAGTATCCGCTCTTCAACTATACGAGACTTGAGGGCAGAAATCACTCTCTTGCCATCGTCAGTCCGGATGTGTACGCATTGGATATGCAGCCATCGGGCGAATTGCGTTTCACGCTGCTGCGTGCCAACTATCACGCTTACGATGACAAGTTTCCCGCACCCGCCGGAAACATTACCGGATTTACCGATCAGGGAGAAAGCGTTTTCCGGATGCTGCTGCTGCCGGATGCCCCGCCGGAACTTGTCGCAGACGAGGTTCATAACTTTACCGCACCCGTCCGTTTTTCGGAAACAACGCGCGGAATAAAACTGCTCCCCGGAGAAACAGTAAAACAGAAGGCTGTGTACTAAAACATAGACTGATAAAAAAAATCCGCGCGCAGCGGCCGAACGTCGGCCTCGGTAGTGGTCGGCTGTCGCCCCGTGCGGGGCTCTCGAGCCTCCGTCTGTATCAGGTCGTACCCGGACGTGATCCAGCCTTGTCGCGGCGTAGTTTTACGAAGACGGAGGCGGAACGCTGGTCGCCGCCTTAAAATGGCGGCGAAAGTACAAGCGCAGCGTCAATATTGCCGCAAACGCGGCAATACCTCTCGCCGGGAGCGATGCCTCGATAAAAGAGCGTAGCGTATTTTATCGGGGCGTTGAGCGAACGAAGCATTCCGAAGCCCCTGTAAAAATCAGTCAACCTTTCGTACACAGCCAAACAGAAAAATTGACAGCGTAACTGCCGGATCCATTTTACTGCCGTTTGTTTGAATTTGCCCCTTGAAATTCATCCGGAATGATTTATCTTGATTTTCATGAGGAGAGTATGTTTCATGAAGATCTTGCAGAATATACAGCAGTTTCTGGCTCCGCACCCTTTTGTTTACAGTGCGGCGGCGGCTCTGATCTTACTGGTTGCAGCAGTCGTGATCACTCTGCTGATCCGGCTGCTGCTGATTTGCGGTTTGCGGAAACTTTTTCATTTCCTGCCCGAAACTGAAACCGTGGAATATCCCGTCTGCGTCGGCATCATTACCAATGCAGTCAATATCCTGCCGGTGGCAGTTCTGGCGGCGGCGGCTCAATCCATACCGGGGATCGCTCCCGCTCCGGCGATCCTGCTCCGCAATATGGCAAGTGCTTTTATTATTCTTTTTTCTGTTCTGACATTGTTCAGAACCATTGATCTGGCGGGTATCTTTTACAACCGCAGACCCCATGCCGCCGCGCGTCCGATCAAAGGGTATCTGCAACTGTTGAAAATTTCGCTCTCCTGCGTGGCATTTATTCTGATTGCCGCGACACTTACCAATAAAAATCCGCTGCTGCTGTTATCCGGGCTCGGTGCGATGGCGGCAGTCATTCTGCTGATTTTTCAGGATACGATCCTGTCGGTGGTCGCTTCTCTGCAGTTGACCTCCGATGACATGGTGCGGCTGGGGGATTGGATCGAAATGCCGACACTGAATACCGACGGCAATGTGGAAGAGATCGCTTTGCATACCATAAAAGTACGCAACTGGGATAATACCATATCCACCTTGCCGGTTCGGAAACTGATCACGGACTCTTTCAAAAACTGGCGGGGCATGACCGAATCGGGCGGCAGACGCATCAAACGCGCCATTCTTATCGACCAGAAAAGCATCCGTTTTCTCACTCCCGCCGAACAGGAGGATCTCAAAAAAATTGCCCTGCTCCGCAATTATATCACGGAGAAAGAAAAAGAACTTGACAACTGGAACCGCCGTTTTCTGAATGGTGATCCCGCCGTAAAAAACGGGCGGCATCTCACCAATATCGGAACATTCCGGAAATATGTGTACAACTATCTGTATTCGAGCCCGGAAATCAATCAGGATATGACACTTCTTGTCCGCCAACTGCCGCCCGGAGCAACGGGCATTCCGCTTGAGATCTACTGTTTCACCCGAACGGTGGAGTGGAAGCCCTACGAAGATGCGCAGTCCGATATATTTGATCATCTGCTGGCGATCCTGCCGCAGTTCGGCTTGAGGGTTTTTCAGGAGTGCAGTGACAATATCTGCTTCACGAGAGATGAAAATTCCCACATTTAGATGTGATTTTTTGATATTTTATGGGTATTTTTGATATTGAGACTTGAAGAATTGCTGTTGAGGATGTATTTTCAAAACAAGCAATCCAAAATTGCTGAAATCATCAACTTCAGGAGATGCAGAAATGAAAAAATTACGTTTGGGTGTAATCGGTGCCTGCGGGCGCGGAACGCTTGCGGACTGGGCGCATCAGCCCCAGAATGGCGTTGAAATCGTTGCCGGTGCCGACATTTACGAAGAACAGCGGAAATCTTTTGTCGAACGTTACAAAAAAGAGAAAAACGCCGATGTCAAGGCATACGCCGATTATCGGGAGATGATCGAAAAAGAAAACCTCGACGGCCTTTTTGTGACCTCTCCGGATTTCTGCCACGAAGAACATGCCTGTCACGCCTTGCAGAACAAGGTCGCTGTCTATCTGGAAAAACCCATTGCCATTACGCTTGAAGGTGCTGACCGTATCCTCAAAACCGCTCATGACAATAAAACGCCTCTCATGCTGGGCCACAATATGCGTTATATGGATTTCACCCGCAAGATGCGTGAAATCATCCAGTCCGGCGTGATCGGTGAAGTCAAAGCCATCTGGTGCCGTCACTTCATCAGTTACGGCGGTGATGCTTATTTCCGCGACTGGCACGCCGACATTGCCAACACCAATACGCTGCTGCTTCAGAAGGGGGCGCATGATATTGACATTATCCACTGGCTTGCCGGGGCCCGTTCCGTCCGTGTCAACGGTTTCGGTGCGCTGACGGCTTACGGCAGTGTTCCCCGCCGTCCGCTCGGCGATGAACAGATGGGCAATCTGAATCTTGCCCGTCCGTGGACGCTTTCCTCTTATCCGCCTGAAAACCTCAAGGACTTTTATCCGACTGTCAACAATGAAGATATCAATATGATCACCATGCAGTTGGAAAACGGTGTCCAGGCAAGTTACATGCAGTGCCACTTTGCTCCGGATGCCTGCCGCAACTACACCGTCATCGGCACCAGAGGACGTCTGGAAAACTTCGGTGACAACGGTTATCACTCCATTCAGGTCTGGACCAAACGTACTGACCGTTACGATTTGAATGGCGACATCACTTACCGTTTTGAACCCAACGATGGCGGTCACGGCGGAGCTGACCCCAGAATCGTTCAGGGGTTTATCGATATGCTTCAGAAAGGCGTTGCGCCTGATACTACGCCCCAGTGGGCGCGTCATTCGGTTGCCACGGGTATTCTCGGTGCGAAATCCATCCGTACCGGCGGAACTCCCTATGAGATCCCGGCTTTGAGTGAAGAACTGGAAAATTACGATTTCTCCCAGTCTTCCGACAAGTAATAACGTAAAAAGCAAGACCTGCCGTATTCCCAAAGGTGCGGCAGGTTTTTTTATCTCCGTCAGGAACGATGAAAAAGAGTTCAACTGAAAATTTCCAATGCAGACCCCATTGCGGAGCGTGTTGTACTGCTCCGTCGATATCTTCTGCCATTCCGGGGATGCCGCAGGGAAAACCGGCGGGAGTTTCCTGTATCAATCTTGATGAAAATATGCGCTGCCGTATTTTCAACTCTCCTGACCGTCCCGCTGTTTGCGCTTCTCTTCAGCCTTCGCAGGAAATGTGCGGCAACTGCCGTGAAGAGGCATTGAAATATCTCACCGCTCTGGAAAAAGCGACCGCCCCCTCCGAAAATCGGAAAAATTTGTAATACATGCAATAAAATGAAATTCCCATTTCTGCGGAACAGCGGAAATGGGAAAATATGGATATGCTGAACAGCGGTATCAAATTGCCGGCAAATTCATTTGGTATCTTTTATTTATGGATGTCCACCACAACGCCGTCGAAAAGGTCGAGGATCTCGTGGATTTGCGGATCTTTTGCCGCTTCATCAAGCGCAGTTGGGTTGGAGTTGGCAATGCTGTGACGCTGTTTCTGATCCGGCTGAAGCGTATTGACCGGCTCCGGAGGCGCGGGGGGCAATTCCGGCAATCCCTGAATAAGTGTCTCTTCAAAACTCACGTCGTCTGAAACAAATACCGGAACGGGTTCTTCCGTCACGGGAGCGGGCTCTTCCGCCACGGGAGCGGGTTCTTCTGCCACCGGAGCGGGTTCTTCCACCACGGGGGCGGGTTCTTCCGCCACGGGAGCGGGTTCTTCTGGCACGGGAGCGGGCTCTTCCGCCACGGGAGCGGGTTCTTCTGCCACCGGAGCGGGTTCTTCTGCCACGGGAGCGGGTTCTTCCTCAACCGGAACAACTGCCGCCGGAATGGGTTCTGCGGGAACTGTTTTTTCAATGACGATCACTTGCGGTTCCTGCTTTATTTCGGAGGGGAGTTGTTCCAGAAACTTCAATTCTCCTGCCGTGCGCAGTTGATTTAACCGGGCGAGCAGATCGTCGATGCGTACCGCATGGGCTTCGCGCATGGCTTTGAGCAGAATGGTCTCAAGATAGACTTGCTTATTCAGCGCATCGTGCAGTACCCGCCCCACAGGAGCGAGGATCTCCATTAAAATCTGAATGGTATCGGTCTTGACCATCTGGGCGAATTTTGTATAGCGTTCCAGAGCCTCCGCACCTTCATCGATCAGTTCGGCAGGGTTGCGGAGAATACGGCAGAGTTGAATGGCACGCAGTGCCGAAAGAAGATCGTCATACAGCGTTTCCAGATTTTTGCCCCGTTTGGAAAGTCCCGCAATGATGCGGACGACTTCCCCCGGCTGGTTCTGCATGACGGCAAGCAGTATCGCATCCAGATCGGCACGATCGGTCAGACCGAAAAGCGATAACACCTGTTCACCGGTGATCGCCTGACCGCCATCCTGGGCGAAAAAGGCGATCATCTGATCCAGCAGAGACTGGGCGTCACGCATACCGCCTTCGGCGGCACGGGCAATGGCACTGATGGCTTCGGGCTGAATGGCGACGCCTTCGGTTTTGGCGATCAGTTCCAGCCGTTCCGCAATGAGTTGGGTTTGAATGGGCAGCAGGTCGAAACGCTGACAGCGGGAGATGATCGTCGGCAGCACCTGATGAACTTCGGTCGTTGCAAAGATGAACTTCGCGTGGGCGGGAGGCTCTTCGACTGTTTTCAGAAGTGCGTTCCACGCCTGTTTGGAAAGCATGTGGACTTCGTCGATGATGTAGATTTTGTATTTGCACGAAACCGGTTGATGCAGAACATCTTCTGCCAATTCGCGCATGTCGCTTACCGAGTTGCGGCTGGCGGCGTCGATTTCGATGACATCGAGGGAACTTTCGGCGGCGATCGCCTTGCAGGACTCACATTGGCAGCAGGGTTCGCCGTTTTGCGGATCGGTACAGTTCATCGCTTTTGCAAAGATACGTGCAAGTGTCGTCTTGCCGACCCCGCGGGGGCCTACGAAAAGATAAGCATGGGCAAGCCGCTGATTGCGGATGGCATTGCCGAGCGTCTGCACAACATGTTTCTGACCGACCACATCGCTGAAACGCTGCGGACGCCATTTGCGGGCGATGACCTGATATTCGCTCATTATTTTCCTCCCTCAAGAGCCGCTTCCACGGCTTTTTTCTGCATTTCAAAAAGTTGTTTCAAACCGTGTTCCGCCAGGTCGAGCAGTTCATTGAGCCTGGCACGGGAAAAGGGTTTACCTTCGGCAGTCCCCTGAACTTCCACCAGTTCTCCGGCGGCGGTCATAATAACATTCATATCGACTTCGGCGTTGGAGTCCTCTTCGTAACAGAGATCGAGCATGGGAACTCCGCCGATGATGCCGACACTCACAGCGGCGACGGGCGTGACAAATGGATTTTCTGCAAAACTGCCGTTGGCGACACCCCGCAGGGCGGCAAGTTGAAACGCAACACTGGCTCCGGTGATGGAGGCACAGCGGGTCCCGCCGTCAGCGTCGATGACATCACAATCCAGAGAAATGGTGTTTTCGCCCAACTTGAGCAGATCGCCCGCCATCCGGAGTGAACGCCCCACCAGCCGCTGGATCTCAACGGTACGTCCGCCCTGTTTTCCTGCGGAAGACTCCCGTTTCATGCGGGAGTGGGTGGATGCCGGGAGCATGCCGTATTCGCAAGTGATCCAGCCGCCGGGGACCTGCTGGGCTTTCATCCAGCCGGGGACTTTGTTTTCCACCGTGGCGGCGCAGATGACCCGCGTGCCGCCGCAGGAGATCAGCGCGGAACCCAGCGGATGAGAAAGGAAGTCACATTGAATGGTTACGGGGCGGAGTTCATCGGGTTTTCTGCCATCAAAACGGATCATTGGTTCACCTCTGAAAAATCATTAAAAAAAGTCGCCGGTCCAGATGACCCGTGGCCTGTCAAAAATCGCGTGGAGCTGCTTGGTTCCCCACCTGACTCGGTTGGCGCTTTTGACAACGCACGGGGTCCGACCCGGCGACAAAGTTATCGTAATACCAAATATAACCTACTTTTTGAAAATTTCAAGCAAAAAAGCAAGTTCTTTTCGTAAATTTTTCCGTTCCACCACCCGATCGATCAGACCTTTCTCCAAAAGGAACTCTGCTGTCTGGAAACCTTCGGGCAGTTTGGAGTTGGTCGTTTCCTGAATAACGCGCGGTCCGGCAAAGCCGATCATTGCCCCGGGTTCAGCGATGATCACGTCGCCGACGGTGGCAAAACTTGCCGTAACGCCGCCGTAAGTGGGGTTGGTCAGAATGGCAAAATAGGGCAGCCCCGCGTCTTTGTGACGCTGCAGTGCGCCGCAGGTTTTGGGCATCTGCATAAGGCTGAGCATCCCTTCCTGCATACGGGCACCGCCGGAGGCTGTTACCAGTACGACGGGGATCTTGCGTTCCGTGGCACTCTCCACCAGACGGGCGATTTTTTCGCCGACAACAGACCCCATGGAGGCCCCCATAAAACGGAAATCCATTACGCCGAGCATGAAAGGACGCCCTTCCAGCGTGGCGGAGCCGCAGACGATGGCATCGTTCAAACCGGTTTTCTTCTCGCTTTCAGAGAGGCGGTCGGAATAGGATTTGGAGTCGGTGAAATTGAGCGTGTTTTTGGAACGGAGATCCTGTGCGATCTCTTCAAAACTGTTTTCATCGACGAGGGAGGCGATGCGGTCTTCGGAGGTCATCGGCAGATGACAGTTGCAGTGCCAGCAGACCAACTGATTATCTTTCAAACGATCCATATACAGCGTCTGACCGCATTTTTTGCATTTGACCCATGAACCGTCGGGAATGACCATTTTGCGTTCGCCTCTTGCGGGCAGACGCAACGTCGAGTATTTACCGGAACTGAACAAGGACATAAGCGACCCTTTCAAATTTACATTCATTCACAATACAACTTTATAATATACTCCACATTTCCGTTTTTTGCAAATTTCCTTGAGAAAAACATTCTTTTTAAGTCCGAAAGAGTATTTTTGGGGGCTTGACTGAGGCGCAAAGTTTAAAAATTTTTATTTTGCTCTTGAAAACTGCCGTTTGGAGTGCTATTTTCATACGTTAAGTAAAATCAGAAAGAAATTAGCACTATTTATCTGAAGGAGTTTCAAATGTTCGGAAAACAGCAGTTTGTCACCGGGTGCAATTACTGGGCAAGTCATGCCGGTATCGATATGTGGAAGAAATGGGATGCCAACACCGTTGAAGAGGATTTTGCCAAAATGGAGAGCATCCATCTGGAAATGGTCCGCTGCTTTCCGCTGTGGCCGGATTTTCAACCGCTGGTGAATATGTCCAGCGGGCAGAACAACCCCTGCGAACTGCGCTGGAAAGGGGAACAGGAGATCCCTTACGATGCCGATGGCGGGCAGAGCGGAGTCGATCCGGAAATGCTTGAACGGTTCCGTTTTCTCTGCGACTGCGCCCTGCGTCACCATATCAAACTGGGCGTCGGGCTCATCACCGGCTGGATGTCGGGACGGCTCTATCTGCCCCCCGCTTTCGACCACTGCAACCCTTTGCGCGATCCGCAGGCGATCCGCTGGCAGTTGAAATTCATCAAACGTTTCGTGACCGAATTCAAAGATCACCCCGCCATCGCTTTCTGGGAGGCGGGGAACGAGTGCAACTGTCTCGGCAAGGCAAACCGTTTTGAAGGGGCACTCTGGACACGTGCGATCAGTGATGCGATCCGGGCGGCGGACTCTTCCCGCCCGGTGCTTTCGGGTATGCACAGTCTGATTTCCAATCCGGTTAGTTCTGCGACTTCGCCTGAACCGTGGTCCATTCAGGATATGGCGGAAGATTTCGATGTTCTGACCACTCATCCTTATCCGCTTTTCACGCCCTACTGTGCCGTTGACCGGCTCGGCAGTATCAAAAGTTCCTTCCACGGAGCGGCGGAGTCGCGCCTCTATGCCGACATCGGCAAACGCCCCTGTATCGCAGAGGAACTCGGTTCGCTCGCCCCCACGCTGGGCAATGAAAAACGTGCGGGCGAATACCTCTACAACACCTTGCTGAACCTCTGGGCGCACGATTGCGAAGGTCTGCTCTGGTGGTGTGCTTTCGATCAGGTCGATTTTTCCAATCCCCCCTACCAGTGGTGCGCCACGGAACGGCAGTTGGGACTTTTCCGCAGCGACGGCAGCCGGAAACCGGTCGCAGAGGCGATGAAACGTTTTGCAGAAATGCGCAACGCCATTCCCTGCAAAAACCTGCCGAAATTCAGCACCGATGCGGTCTGCATACTGACGGCTTCGCAGGACTCCTGGATGGCGGCTTACGGCAGTTGGGTCCTTGCGAAACAGGCGGGGTTTGATATTGAATTCCAATTCTCCGATGAACCGCTGCGGGAAAGCGGTGCTTATATGCTCCCGATGCTCACCGGGTGGCGCAATATTCCCCGCGACCGCTATTTTGAGTTGATGCACCGGGTCGAAAAAGGCGCAACGCTCTACTGCTCTTTTGAACACGGCTGTATCTCGCCCTTTGATGAATTTTTCGGAGTTACGGCAGAATATCAGGAGTACGCCCCCGGCAGATGCTCCGCCGTCATCAACGGAACGGAACTCGATTTCAACTATGATGCGAAACTCACCATTTCCGCAGCAGGGGCGGAAGTCCTTGCGGTCGATGAAGAGGGCATCCCGGTATTCACCCGTTTCCGCCTCGGCAAAGGCTCGGTATTCTTTATGACCCACTCTCCGGAGCGGCAGATCATCACCCGCAAACGCGCTGTTGAGCGTCCCTATTTTGAAGTTTACCGCATCTGGGCGGAAGAACTGCTGAAAAACCGCCTTTTGCTGAGCGGCGATCCGGCCGTTACCGTAACGCTCCACAGCGTTTCGGACCACGAAGCTGTCGCTTTGCTGGTCAACAACGGCGAAAAGACCGCCTCCGTCACGCCGACGGTGCATCCGTCATGGAAAAGTTCGGTTCAGACGATTGAAATACCGCCTCACGATGCGTTCATTCTGCCGCTGAAAAAATAATCAGCGCAAAAAATATTTCCGTTTTTTTATAATCGTGACTTGCAAATGAAAAAATACGCATGTATATTATTTGCCAGTTTCATGAAATCCGTTTTCATTGAATAACGCAACAACTTACAGGAGGCTATTGATGAACAGAACAAAAACATTTTTACTGCTTGGCAGTCTGCTGCTTTTATGCGGGGCAACTCACGGCGGAATAAAGCGGCTCGCGGATGGCACAGTTCAGGCAAATGAACTCAAATTCGGCTTTCAGTTCTATGCGGGCGACTGGAAAAGCGGAGCGACGCAGAAGGATATCAAGTGGACTCCTGCCGGTGAAAACAAAAACCTCCGTACCGGCGTTTTTCAAACGAAAGCCGGGAATTTTGATTTCACAGAAACCTTCAATGCGGCTTCTGAAAACGAAGTGCGGTATGAAGCCCAATTCTCTTCCGAGAAGGGCGTGCGTACCGGCTTGCTGTTGTGGCGCACAACCATTCCCCGCTCTTTCTACACTGCAAACCCCGCCGTGTTCAACGGGAAACCGGTCGTTCTTCCGGAAGGCAAAAGAGAGATCTATCTTCCCGGCAAAAAGGGAAATCTGCTTCAAATCCCGTTGAAAGACGGCATGTTGGAGATACGCGGCAGTTTCGCCGTCAATTTCCGTTTCTCTGCAAATCAGGCGGATTTGCGCCTCGCTATCGGCGGCGGAAATTTGAAAAAAGCACGGCTGAATATCCAAATGAAATTTATTCCGGCGCAGAAAAAGGAAGTTCCGGCAGGGAAAGCGGATTTCATCACCCGTTCTGCGGACGGCTGTCTGCTGCTGAACGGCGTAAAGTTCCACTTGGCGATCTGCCGCCGGAACTGGTCGGTTGTCGCCCAGTCACAGCCGAATGTCGCTGTTTTTCTCGGCGAAGGCGGTGAAGAGACCCCGCAGGGGATCCGCCGTACAGGTACTTTCCGGGTCACGGAAAATGATATTTTCAACTTCACTGAACTGATCGGCAAAAAAGCGGACGGCAGCAGCCGTATCGTCTATACGCTGACCGCCGATAAAAAACCGCAGGATGTGGAACTTTTCATCTGGGAAGCCTTCGTTCCTGCAAAAGATTATGAAAAAAATCCGCTGACGGCTGACGGCAAACCGGTACTGCTTACCAAGCCTCAGGTCAACGCCAACGGCTCCTGTTTTGAACTTCCGCTGAAAGACGGATTGCTGCAAATCACGGGCAGAAAACGTCTGGTGATCGTTTCGAGAGCAGGCAATAAAGTGCGTCTGCGCTTTGTATTCGGCTACCGCAACTGGACAAAGGCGGTTTTGGATCTGACGGTGAAACTGCTCCCTTATTCCAGCACGCCGGTCGATCTTGCCGCAGCATGCAATATGGGTTTCAAAGATGAAAAGGCGAACGACCGCAAGGGCGGCTGGACCGATCAGGGTTCGCAGAATGATCTTTCCATGATGAAACCCGGTCTGCTGGAATTCAACGGTGTCAAATTCAATATTCTCTCACCCGCAGACAACGGCGGAAGATCCTGTATCGCTTTCAAGGGTTCTGCCCGTCCTTACTTTGCTTCAAACGCCAAAGTCAGCGTTCCCGCGCTCTCCGGGCGGGGACTTTATCTGCTGAACGCTCTGGCGTGGGCTCCCGCAGCGAAAACGCCTTGCGGAAAAGTGATTGTGACCTATCAGGACGGCTCCACGCAGACCAATATTCTGAAATGCGAAGAAGATACCGGAAATTTTTGGAATCCCCGCTCTCTTGCCAATGCTGAAGTTGCGTGGAGAGGTCAAAACGGGGAGGCTGCAATCGGTTTGTACGCAACTTTTATCCCGCTGAAATCCGTTCCGGTGACTGCTCTGGAATTTGTTTCGGAAAATCAGATCTGGCTGGTCGTTGCCGCAACGGTCAGCAATCAGATGCCTGCTCAAAAATCTGAAAATGTGAAAATCGTGATGAAAGCCGATGAAAACTGGGCATTTTTCCCTTATACTTACGATACGGTCAGGGGATCGGTCATGGACTTTTCCGGAACGCTGGATGCTCCCGCCGGAAAATACGGTTTTCTCACGGTCAAGGGCGATCATTTTGAATTTACCGGCAGACCGGGCGTTCCCGTCCGCTTCTGGGGTATGAATATCTGTCAGGTGCCGAAATGGTACGAAAACCGGGAACTGGTCAAACGGATGTGCGACGATATTGCCGCCCGCGGCTGCAATCTGATGCGTTTCCACCATTTTGACTGGGACATCACCAGCCGCAAGGGGGATTTCGACGTCCTCGAACCGGCGGCTCTCGACCGTATGGAATATCTGATTTCAGAATTGAAAAAGCGGGGCATCTACTACACCATCGACCTTTTTACTGCCCGCTGGCCGAAAATCAAAAAATTCCGCCAGTTGAACCCCTCGGACTACAAACTTCTCTGCTACGTCAACAAAGAGGTGCGGCAGGATCTGCTCCGCCTTTCCAAAGAACTGCTCTCCCGCAAAAATCCCTATACCGGTTTGCGGTGGGCGGATGACCCGGCACTGGTTTTCATCAACCTTATCAACGAAGGCACGCTGACCGTCGCTGCGAACCGTCCTTCTGCGCTGACCAAACCTTATCTGGAAAAAGCCTTCAAGCAGTGGGCTGAGGCAAACAAAGTGACGCTGACCGCAGAAAACCGCGGCAAATATTTTCCGCAGTTTCTCAATGATACCGGCAAAGAGTTTTTCGATGACTTCAAACGGGAACTTGCTTCGATCGGCGTACGTATTCCGTTGAGCGACCAGAATTTTGCCAATCCGCCGAAAAAAACGCAGGAACACTTTGATTACGTGGATACGCACTTTTACTTCTGCCACCCGATTTATATCGGCGAAAAACTCTGGCGTCTGCCCTCCTTTACTCCCGCCTCATCGCCGATCGGTACCAATCTCGGCGGACTTCGCGGCGCACTGACCGCCCGCGTTGCGGGAAAACCCCTTACCGTAACGGAGTGGAACTTCTGCTACCCCAATCCGCACTTCTTTGAAGGAACGTTTCTGACTGCCGCTTACGCCGCCATGCAGGATTTCAACGCCATGGTGCAGTTCAACTATGTCGGCGGAGAAATGAAAGACGGAGCGCATCTGCCCGGAACGCTCGGAGCATTCACGCTTGTCTCCAACCCCATGCACGCCCTGGGGTTCCGTGCCGGAGCGATGCTCTATTTGCGCGGCGATACCGCAACATCGGCAAAGGCGGTCGAATTGTCGGACTCTGAAAATATGGCGTACGGTCAGGATCTTGCCCGCCGTGTCCGGGTCAGTATCAAATCAACCGACTCTGCCCGTTCAGAGAAGGAACTGCTTGCCGCCGCCGGGTTGAAAGCACCGCTCAAATGCAAGACGGGTGCTTATGTGAGTTCCACCAACGAAATCACGCTGAAGCCTGCGGAGGAGTTTTTCTCGGTAAACTCCCCCAAAAGCAATGTTCTGCTGCTGGCGGCGAAAAAGGCGGCGTCGGCGGGGGTGCTTTCGGTCAGAAACGGCAATACGCCCGCTGCGTTCTACATCGGTTCACTGGATAATAAACCGCTGAAAGAGAGTGCCCGCATGATCCTGATGCACCTGACGGATATCAAAAATGAAAACAGCGTTTTCGGCGACAAAGAAAAAACGATCCTCCGGGACTACGGGTCGAAAACACTTCTGCTCCGTAAAAACAGTGCGGCGGCGGAACTCGCCCTCTCCGGTGCAGTGAAAGTATACGCCTGTGCATTTTCGGGGGAACGCCTGTTTGAAGTTCCGCTTGAAAAAGAGAACGGCAAAGTAAAATTCACATTGAATAACGTCGTAAACAAACAGCCGGTCACGGTCTATGAAATCGTAAAATAACCCCAAAAAAGGAGAACTGAAAAATGAAAAGCAAATTCACTCTGATCGAACTGTTGGTCGTCAGCACTTGAGTTTCTCCGTAACTTCGCATAATATTGATTATGTTACGCTGTTTGAGGCTGTTTCTTTTCATAATTTTTTCTTTCCTTGCTACTTTCTTTTTATTTTGAGGGTAATTTTTTCATTCTGACTTCACATAATCAATATTATGCGACGTTTCACCCTTATCGAACTGTTGGTCGTAATCGCCATCATTGCCATTCTTGCTGCCATGCTTCTGCCCGCTTTGAATAAGGCGCGCGAAAAGGCACGGACGATCGCCTGTACCAACAATCAGAAACAGATCCATTTGATGTTCGTGCAGTACACCGCTGACAATGAGGATATTTTTGCCCCTGCCTATAAAGGATGGGGCGATTCAAAATGGTGCAAATTTCTGCTCCCGTATTGCGGCAAAAAATTTTCTGACGGTTATGGTGGTATTTTTGATTATGCAAAACGCAGACCCTATGGAGCCTTTGATTGCCCCGCCCAGCCGTATACGCTCAGAAAAAACTATGGCGTCGATGGCGGTGATCCGGAAGGCACGTATGATAAATTTGGTTTCTGGCAGGGAATTTCTCTTTCTGCCTCCAGCAATACATTGTGGCCGTGGGATATGAAAGCACGCCGGATCACCCGAATCGAAAATCCGACTGCCAGAGCCATGGTTCTGGATATGAGCAGAAAAACCTCATCCGGTGTTGCCGATGATGCCAAAACTCAGTTGCTGGATGCTTCTTTCGGCGGTGACGGACTGACCTTTCCCAGACATGAAAACTCCGTCAACGTGGTTTATATCGCCGGAAATGCAGAAACTGTGAAATGGTACAATATTCCGGAAAACAAGAACGTTGCCGGACAGAAGTTCTGGATCAATAGTCCCGATAATTTCAAATAAGTCGTTTATTCTGCTTGAATTTTTCCGCAAATTGCGGTATATTAGCGCAGAAGCACAGAAAGCAGAGAAATGACACAAAAAGAAATCGCCGAAAAACTGGGGGTCTCTCCGTCGATCATCAGCCGTGTTCTCAACGGCTATACGGAGGGCTTCAAAATCACAGATGATTTGCGGAAACGTATTCTGGATTATGTTGAGGAGGTCGGCTACCGCCCCAATATGGTATTCAGTGCGCTGAAAAAACAGCATGTAAATCTGATTTCCATTCTGTATTATTCGCGTTCGAGCATGTCAGTCGGTCATACTTTTGATGTGATCGTTGACCGTGCGATCCGTTTCTTTGACGAACACCAGTTTGAAACGGCGTTTTCATTCAACTGTACCCCTTCTGAAACAGCCCGGTATCATCTGCCGCCGTGGAAATGTGCCGGGTTGCTTATCCCGGATGCCAACCGTCTGGAAAAACTCTCCATCGTTGAAGAGTCCGACATCCCGTACGTCACTGTAAACGGGGTTTGCGGGCCGCGCGGAACTGCTGTTCGAGCCGATGAAGCGGACAGTATGGAACAGATCATGGAACATCTTGTTTCAAACGGCCACCGTAAAATCGCCTGGATCATCAGTTGCAACGACGGTCAGAAACTTTCCCAGATCGCCAGCGTCCGGCAGAGTACATTTCTTGCCTGCTGTCAGCGATACGGCGCAGAGCCGCTGCTGATCCATACCAAGCGTCATCTCGGAACCGATGATTGTGCCGGAGCGGACTTTATTTATCCGTCGAAGGGAGTGCATTTCTGCTATGAGTCCCCGGAATTTTTTCTTCCGTTTTTCAAAAGCGGCTGTACTGCTGCGATCTGTGGTGATGCGCACATTATGCCGCTGTTGCGCTGGGCGCATATCGGGGGATACCGTATCCCGGATGATTTGAGTGTGATCTGCTACAATGATAAGCCGCTCTTCCGTCACACCGTTCCGGCGATAACGACCTTCCGCATCCCCGCAGAAGAGATGGGCGTGACTGCTTCACAAATCCTGCTGAAAAAGATTTGCGGCGAACCGGATCATAAAAAGGGCGAGACCCTGTGCCTCAAAGGAAATCTGGTTCACCGGGAGTCGGTAAAACGCATCAACTGACATTCCGCAAAAGCCGTTCAGACACAAACCCATGCACCAAAAGTGTATTATAAAGCACTTTTTATGCATGGAATTTTTTGTTTTTTCAGTGTAAATTATACGGAAGCAAGATAATTTATGCGAAAGGAGGATTATTTTTGTTCAGTGTACCTGCTCACGGAAAGTATTACCGCAATAAACGCAAACCCCTAAAAGAGGAATTGAAAATGAAAGAAAACAAGTTCAATATGCGTGATAATGGAAATGTCATGCCGCATTTCACCCTCATCGAACTCCTTGTCGTTATTGCAATAATTGCAATTCTCGCTGCCATGTTGCTCCCCGCATTGAATAAGGCAAGGGAAAAGGCAAAACTGACTACCTGTATCAATAATATGAAGCAAATCGGGACCTGCCTGAATATGTATACCACCGATTACAACGATGACCTTCACCCCTCCGGCGATGTCAGCAAGGGGTATGTGATGAACTATCTGGGGGAATATGCCGGGATCGGCGGGGCGGGACCCTCCACCTTCCCAACTTCCAAACCGGGTCTTTTCTTCTGCCCCTCGCACGTTCCTGTTCCGCATACATCGGAGATCGTCGGCTATAATTCCAGTTATGCCCCGCTCGCCGGCAGTATGAAAACCGACAATCTTCCGGCAGGGTATTCCCAATATTCCGTAGCAGCCAACTATTTCAAAGGATGCAATACCTCGAATATGTATATCGGCAACAAAATCACCGCATTGCCGCCCTCTCTTCTGCTGTACAGCAGTTATCAGCCTACTGTGCGATGGAATAAAACGATCGGCTATGCTCCTGCAATATTTGTGTATGTACCCACCAATCCGGATGCCAATAAGGAAAGGTCTGAAAAACTCTGGGTGCATCAGGGGCGGGCACCGTTTCTGCAAGTTTCCGGGGCCGTTATCAATTATGCCCAAATCACCACGTTCCCCTACGGTAAATACGGCAAATTTGATGCCGGAAACTGTTGGTATTTTGATTGATTTAACCATCTGAAAAAGGAATTGAAAAAATGAAACTCTCATCTTTGTTCTGTGTTATGTTTTTATTGGCTGTTTCTGCGGCCGGTGCCGATTTTTTGAAACCCCGCTGGAAAGTGAGCGAAAAGGATCAGGTTTATACGATCCGTTTTGATAAGGGCAAAGGCGGCTTCATGCAGGGAGTTCTCCCCATGAAAGCCGGTGAGTACGCCCTGGTTTCATTCGATGCCGTCATGAGCGGAAACAATGGAACATTCTCTTTCTCTTCCACCGGTTTCGCTGATAAAAATTATAATTCCTATCATAAGCAGACGCTCTCCGGCAAAGGGAAATACTGCTTTGCCATCTACGCTCCGGCAGATACCGCTGTAAAACTTCAGCTCAGCCTCCGTTCCAGCGGCGGCGATGTCACGATGACAGTTTCAAACCTCAATGTGAAAAAATTTACTGTTTTCGACAAATTGGATCTTTCAGAATATGAGTTGCTCAATTCCTCCGATGCGGTAAGCCGTGTCCCGGCGGAAGACCATCTGGAAGGAGGATTTGCCAGTAAAATCGTGAGCGGCGAAAAACGTGCCAAAGGGGCTTCTCTCAAGTTTCCTCTGCTGCCCGGGAAAAAATATAAGATGACATTCTGGGCAAAGGCATCCAAGCCGACCCGTTTCGATTTGTGGGTCGATGGCTGGACACCCAAACAGAAACACTGGTACGTCCCTTTCCGCCTTTCAGCAGAAACAGAATTCAAATTGTACGAAGTTGAATTTACCAGTTGCCCGGAACTCCCCCGCTATCGGGGATTGGCCTGTGCCGTTTTCCAGTTGACGCCCAATAGTGACCTTACCGTAAAGGGTCTCAAAATCGAACAGGTCGGCAAATGAGATATTTATCGCTTTTTTTAACGGGCATTGTCCTTTCTCTTTCCGCCGCAGAAAACCTGATCCCCGACGGCGGTCTGGAACTGGATGGTCACGACTGGACCGTTGTCCGTTTTGCCGACGCGTACAGACAGGAAACGTTGAAATATCTCCCCGCCGCAGCGGATAAAACGGACAAAGTTGAGGGGCAGCAGAGTTTGCGCATCGACAACCCCGGGAAACAGCCGGTCGGTTTCCGCACCCCCGAATTCCGAGTGGGGAGCGATCGTTACACCTTCTCTTTTTATGCAAAATCTTCAAAGCCGGTCACTGTGCGTGTACTCTTTATGGCAATCGGGGATCTCACCGGTGAAAAACGGAAAAAAAGTTGGGACAACGTGACTTACCGTTACCTTACGCTGGGCAGGGAGTGGAAACGCTACACGCTCTCTTTCAAACGCCTGGACCCCCGTTTCCACTGGTACTATGTGGACTTTATGTGGGGAAAAAACAAAGATAATGACGCCTCGGTCTGGTTTGATGCAATTCAACTGGAAAAGGGAGAACAGGCAAGCACATTCACCCCCCACGCACCGGTGGAAGCCGTTCTTTTTGCCCGCGATCATCACCGCAGAGAGGGCATGGCTCAACTTGATTTCACACTGAAAGCCGTCAATCATACCAACACGCCGCAGACAAAAACATTTCTGCTGACTGAAAAGAATGATTCGACCGGCGAAGTAGTGAAAAAACATTCCGTCACATTGAATATTCCGGCGAAAACAACTGCCGCCGCGGATCTGAAAACCTCCGGGAACAAGTTCGGCATCTACTCTGTTTCCGGAAAAGAGGTCCTGCCGCTGCTCTACTGTTACAGCAAAAAATATCATCCGCGAAAAGTGGAACTGAATAAAGGCTTTGCCTTCGGAACTGAACTTTTCGGCGGTTATTCCGTGCCGGATGTCAACGGAGGAAAGCGGGAATTGCGGCTGCTGTATACCGACCATGACGACTATAAAAAATTCTGTGATACCCAGGGCTATCAGTTGATCCGCGTCGGCAACGGCGAACGTTTTCTCGACTGGCGTTTCCTTGAACCGCAACCGGGAAAGTTTGATTTCAGCAAGGGCGATGCCGTCATCCGTGATCTGGCAGAACGGAATTATCAACTGCTCGGTGTGTTGGGCAGTCTGATGCTGGAACGATCCTATCCGCAGTGGGTGATTGACAAAAGCACATTCGGCAGCAGAAAATATTCCGTTTCCGGGCAGAGAGCCGCTTATCCGCCCCTGCCGGAGTTTCGCCGCTATGTGCGCGAAACGGTCAGACATTATCAGAAAGAGATCCGTTACTGGGAGATTTTCAACGAACCCAACCTGACCTGTCCCGGCAGGGAGTTTGTCGCCTACATGAAAGCCGCATGGGAGGAGATCAAAAAAATCGATCCCGCTCTCGTTGTCGTCGGTCCGAATGTAACCGGAGACCTCGGCGGGCAGATGCGTGAATTTCTGGATGATTTCGGTCAGGCGGGCGGTTTCAAATATACGGATATTCTTTCGTTCCACCCCTATTCTTCGCGGGAAGAGTATTCACCCTATCCGGCGGATCAGGCGATCCGGGATATTTTTGCATTGCTTAAAAAATACAATGCTCCGCATCTGCCGCTGTGGAATACGGAATTGTATTACATCAAACAGCATCCTCCCTACTACTTCCAGCAGGGAGAATACGAAACGTGGCGTTTTATCCGCCGTCTGCTGCTCGACCTCGGAGAAAACGTAAAACTTTCCGCTCTGCTGGAAGATAATGAGATGCTGCGCAACGACCGTCATTTCAACAATTTGTGGAGCAGTTACCGGGTGCAGCGCAAACTCGTCCCCAGCGGGGAATATGCCGCCGGATGTGCTTTTGCCGATCGTTTTGCCGGGGCCGTCCCATTGCGCCGGGTGCGTCCTTTCCGGGGAGTGACTGCCTATTTCTATAAACTCCACAACGGCAGAGCTGCGGGAGCCGTCTGGAAATATTTCCCTGAACAGCAGGGCAGTATTTTCATTCCGGATGATTGCAAACTGCGCTTTTATGACATTTTCGGCAACCCGGCTGCCGTAAAACAGAAATATGCTGTTACAGAAGAACCTTTGATTTTTGAGGCGGATTCCCCCGCTGAATTGGAAAAAGAGTTCGCGCGGCTCAAACTCCTCCCCGCAGTTCCCTGTCACGCTGCGGGCGGACGTTACTGGGCTGACCCCAGGGGGACGTATGTTGCAGTTGAACTGCAAAACCTTTCTGACGGCGAGTTGAAACTGCGCGCCCGCGTCTCCATTCCGGATGCCGGTTCTTCAAAGGCGATCGACCTTGTTCTTGCCGCGCAGGAAAAACGTGTCGTACTGCTGCCGATCACGCTGAAAAAGGCGGATTTTGCGCCCGCCGCCAGCGGTCAGATCATTCTTTTTGACGGCAGACAGGTCTTCAAATTTCCGCTGCAACTCGCCCAAATGCGTCTGCCCGGAGCAGGAAAAGTGAATAAATTCGGCGATGCCGTATTTTCTGTGGAGCGCAAGGGGGAACGGGTATTTTTCGATATTACCGTCAAAGATAACACAATCGGAAAACGTTCTGCCGACCAGTGGATGGATGATTGTGTGGAATTCTTTTTCGATACCTGCCCGCTGAAAGAGCCGTCCAGAAGACGTTATACCGCCGCAGGACAATTCCGGCTCTTTGTCCGCCCCGAAGCTCAAAACGGCAAGGCGGATATAAGTTCGATCGGGAAAGTCGATCTGACTCAGGTGCGCTGGAGCGCAGAGCGTATAAACGGCGGCTATCAGGTGAAACTCTCTCTGCCGCTGCCGGAAGGCTCTTCTTTTGATCTGTCAACCGACAACTCCACGCCCGTCCGGGTCCAATATCATTGGAGCAGTAAAGAGTTCAGTTACCTCTATCGTGACGGGTTCAGTGCCATTTGAACATTTTGACTTACCGCCCTGCTGCGAGACGGGCGGAACTGAATGCCCATTGGATATTGTAGCCGCCGCACGGTGCGCCGACATCAAGCATTTCTCCGGCGAAGTAAAGTCCTTTGACCAGTTTGCTTTCAAGCGAATTGGCTTTCACCTCTTCCGGAGAAATTCCCCCGGCGGTCGCCATCGCCTTGAGCCAGCCGTCATTTCCGTTGGCTGTAACAGGCAATGCCGTGAGATTATTCAGCAGAGTATTCTGTTCCTGTGCCGGGAGCAGAGCCGCTTTCCGGTCAGCGGGGATATGGGAAAGTTCCAACAGCAGTTGGACAAATTGTGCCGGAAATTCGGCGGCAAGAAGAGTGGATAACTGCTTTTTACCGTTTTCTTTACGCCATTTTTGAAAAAGTTCCTGCCAGTCTTGTTTGGAATACTCGGCATTCAATGCGAGGTGCAGTTGAACTTCCGGTGTATTCAACAGGGCTTTATTGACTTCGCCGGACAGATCGAGTACCGCCGGACCCGAAATGCCGCTGTGGGTGAAAATAAGTTCGCCGACCCTGCCGGAACGTTTCCCGTATCTCATCTGTGCCGAGGGCAGAATGATCCCCGGCATGGAGGAACCCCAGGACTCTTTTAATTTCAAACCCACCAGAGCCGGAACCGTCGGCAGAAGTTTATGACCCGCCTTTTCCGCCAGCAGATACCCTTTGCCCGTTGCTCCGAATTTGGGGTAACTTCTGCCCCCGCAAGCGAGCAGAACTGCATCCGAATAGATCGCTTTCCCGTCAACGGTCACTCCGCACACCGCACCGTTTTTTACGATGATTTCCTGAACTTCACTGCGCAGGCGGATCTCCACATGCAAACGGCGGCACTCATCAAGCAGTACATTCAGCAGATCGGCGGCTTTTCTGCTCTCCGGGAAAAAATGAAATCCGTCCTCCGTAAATGACGGCACGCCGCGGCGGAAAAACCACTCCCGCGCCGCGGCAGAACTGAAATTACGCAGCGCAGGAAGCAGAAAACGGTCATTGACAACAAAACGCTGCGCCATCTCTTCCGGTTCGAGGATGTTGGTGAAATTGCACTTTCCCGCCCCGCTGGCAAGCAGTTTTCTGCCCGCAGCAGGGAGATATTCAAGGAGCAGGACCCGTTTCCCCCGTTCCGCCGCCGCGACCGCCCCCATCAGTCCGGCAGGACCGCCGCCGACAACGATCAGATCAGTCATCGGGATTTCCTTCGTCAAGTTGACGCAGCAGCATCTCCACGGGCGTCAGGTACTTTTTCTTCTGATTGCAGTCCAGACACGCCACAACAAGATTGCCGCGGGTGGAGCGGCCGCCACGCGAAACAGGCACGATAGGATCCAACGTCAACTGTTCCTGCGGGAACTTCTGTTTGCAGTAGTGACAGATACCTTTGCGGAAAAGTTCCTGATAGTAAGGGGTTTGACGCATCTCTCTTGCTTTGGCGCGTTCACGTTTGATGTGACGTTCATCGCGGTTGATCTCCACCCAGTCGTCCATGGTCACGCCTCCCGGTCAAGTGCATCGCGGATCGCCTGTGCCACGACGGGCAGACGGTGGGGTTTGGGGAGAAAGCCGCACGCTCCCTGCTGAAGAAGGTCGTGGACCTCCTCTTCGGAAACAAATCCGCTGGACAGCAGCACCTTTGCGCCGGGGTCGATTTTCCGGAGTTTGTAGAATGTTTCATGCCCGCCGGATTTGGGCATGATCATATCCAGCAGAACCAGATCCACCAGTTCGGGATTGTTTTCATAAATCTCAACGGCATCCAGACCGTTTTCCGCCAAGAGTACAGTATAACCGAGATTTTGCAATGCTTCGATCAGAAAATCCCAGATCGTTTCGTGGTCGTCAACGATCAAAATCGTCTCCGATCCGGTCGGTAAGGCACTAATTTTATCATTCATGGACAAAAACCCCTTGTTTTTTTCTTTTGCATGTGTATATTATACATGAATTTCAGTCAATGGCAAGTGGTTTGAACGTTTTTCTGAAAAAAATATGGCAAAAACTTACTATGAAATCCTCGGAGTTCCGCAAAATGCGGAATTTTCCGAATTGAAGAGCGCATACTACCGGTGTGCGAAACTCTGCCACCCCGACCGTTTCGGCAACAGTGAAGAGAAAAAGGCGGAGTTTCAGGAACTGGTGCATGCGTTCGACGTGCTTTCGGATGTTGCACGCCGCCACGAATACGACCTTTCGCTCGGAGTCGCCAATGCCGCCGCAGGAGCAAGAGCCACATCCGCCGGACCGTCGATCATGGACAGGGAGTCCGATGAAGTGCTGGAAGAACTGGTCGTCGGCAACGATCTTCCGCTGGGGTCCACTCTGGCAACGCTGTTGAGCGACTTGACCGGCACGGAACTCTTTCTGCTCTACCGCGAGGGCAAAGACCATTACATGCACCGCCGTTTCGTTCAGGCGGAATTCTGTTTCAGTCAGGCGGTCAGGAAGTCGCCGAACAATATCGTTTTCCGCGCCCGCTACGCCCGTGTGCTTTGCGACCGGGGAAAATATTCCGCCGCAATGAAGCAGTACCGGATCGCGCTGGAGATCGGCCGTCACCGTCAGCCGCCCCTGCTGCTGCGCCGTCTCACCCGGGAATTTGAAGTGAATATGCGGCGGTATCTGCCGGTGCGTTTCTGGTTCCGCAAACTCTTTGTCAAGCCCCAGCACGCCCCCATACCCGACGCCGCTGATGAGATGATAAATGCCCTCAACCGGGCATTTGCCCGCAGTCTGACCGAGGCGAGACCCCTTACTCTCGAAGAACGGGAAGTCCGGCAGCTGGACAACCGCGATCACTGATCTCTGCCGGAAGAACCGCGTAATTTCAACGTTACCGGCAGCAATCTGCTTTCGCCGGGGACGGGGTGTCCGTTTATGATTTGATCCAGCAGTCTTGCCGCCTCAAAACCGAGTTCATAGCGGGGTTGGTGTACACTGCTTAAATCCATCTTTTCCGCCTGCGGCAGATCGTCGAAACCGATGATAAAGAAATCTTTTCCCGGAACAAGGTGCATTTTTTCTGCTGTTTTCAGAATGCTCCGCGCAATGTAATCGCACTCTGCGACCACTCCGAACGGATGGGGGTTGGCAAGCAGTTTTTCTGCGGCTTCCGTCAGCAGCCGCTCCTGATCGGTATCCAGATATTTTCCGGAAGTCTGGGAGACCGGGATCGTAATGGAACAGGCGGGAATAAATTCATCCATGCCGTATGCCGTCATTGCCGCACAGTAGCCGCGGTAACGCTCCTGTTGCGAATGGCGTTCCATCCTGTGACCGATGTAATACAGGGCGTTTTCAGAGCGGGTAAGCAGATGAGCCGCCGCTGAATACATGCCGCCGAAATTATCCACACCGATATACGGAATGGCACTGCCGTCAACCGGATTATCCACGCAGACGACCGGAAAGCCCTTCTCCGAAAGCATACGGAGCTGATCGTTGCACGCGGCATCTGTACCGAAACCGATGACGCCCGAAAAAACAGCCGTATCAAGTTGTTTCAGATTTTGAGCCAGCAGTGTCGGCCCTTCCGTATTTTGCAGAAGCGTGAACGAAATACCGTTCTGCATGGCGTAATCGTGGATGCCGCGGTTGACTTCGATCGTCAATATATCCGGAAATGCCGCCATGACTGCGGCAATTTTTTTGCAGCAACTGTTGTCTGCACACGGCGGAACCGGAAGATCCAGCTGCGGATGGAGTTTTGTCCCGCTGCCCGGAATTTTGATCAATATACCGTCTGAAATCAGACTGGTCAGGATCTTGCGCATGGTCATGCGGGAGCAGTTGTAACGCACCGCCAGCGTCTCTTCAGAGGGCAGACGGCAGTTCCGGGGATAACAGTTGTTCCAGATATCCCGCAGAACTTCGTCCGTCAGCCGCATGGCTTTGCTTTTGTAACAACGTGCCATTACTTCGCCTTGAGGTAGAGCATTACGCAACTGGCATCTTTGCTCAATGCAACAGTCACATCGATACCGGTATTCATAAGGGTCGAACCGTGGAAACTGCGGCCGTCTTCCAGCGTGTAAACTTTACCGGCATCCAGTCCGGCAAACCTCAAACGTTTGAAGGGTTCCTGACTGCAGGGGCGCGCCTGTTTGCAGACGGCGACAGCCAGAACTTCCTGACGGTCGTCAGAGACCCAGCACCAGGCGGCGCAGTTGGTGCGCCCGAATCCTTCGGAAAGGCGGAAGAAACGTCCTTCCCGCACCAGATCGTTATATTTGTGGTAAGCCGCGACCTGTTCACGGATGATCCTGTCTTCTTCTGCGGTGAATTTGGTGATGTCCAATTCGTAACCGAACGTTCCTCCGAGTGCCAGTGCCGCACGGAAATCATAAGAGACGGAGCGTCCCGTCTGATGATTGGGGCAGACAGAAACATGCGCCCCCATGCTGGAACAGGGGTAGAAGAGCGAGGTTCCCAACTGAATGGGGATCCGTTCCAGCGCGTCGGAGTCGTCACTGCACCAGATTTGCGGAGCGTAGTAGAGCATACCGGCATCGAAACGTCCGCCGCCGCCGGAACATCCTTCGATCAGCAGATCCGGGAAGGCTTGCAGCAGACGTTCATGGAGTTCGTAAACGCCCATGACGTAACGGTGGGCGACTTCGCCCTGCTGTCCGGCGGGGAGCGCGGCAGAAAAGATCTCTGTCAAATTGCGGTTCATATCCCATTTGATATATTCGATATGGATCTCTTTGAGCAGTCCGGCAATGGTCTCAAAAAGATAATCGACCACCTCTTTGCGGGACATGTCGAGGATCAACTGATTACGGGCATAACTGCGCCGCTTGCCCGGAACGCAAAGCACCCATTCCGGATGTTTTTCGTAGAGTTTGCTTTTTTCGGAAATCATTTCCGGTTCAAACCACAAACCGAATTTCAGTCCGAGAGCATTGATGCGTTTGACCAGAGCGGCGAAATCGCCGAGTTTATCTGTATTCACAAACCAGTCGCCGAGCGAGGAGTTGTCATCGTTGCGTTCACCGAACCAGCCGTCATCCAGCACGAGCATCTCAATGCCGAGCGAGGCGGCTTTTTCAGCGATGGCGTAGATTTTGTTATCATCGAAGTCGAAATAGGTGGCTTCCCAGTTGTTGACCAGAATGGGGCGTTTGGCGTGTTTCCACGGACTGCGGATGATATGCTCCATGATGAACTTGTGACTCTGCGCCGAAAGAGCGTTGAGGCCTTCCGCCGAATAGCAGAGCAATGCTTCGGGGGAGTGGAATTCTGCGCCGGGGGTCAACTGCCAGCAGAAATTTTCCGGATTGATGCCGAGCAGAGCGCGGGTGCCGCTGAAAGCGTCAACTTGAATATCCGCAGTATAACTGCCGCTGTAAACGAGCAGTGCGCCGTAGACTTCACCGCTGTTTTCCGACGCTGTTTTTGCCGCCAGAACGAACCCCGGATTATACTGATGCCCGGTGGAACCGCGTACACTGCCGAAACTCTGGATGCCCGGATGCAGCGGCATACGTTCAATGTGGCGTTCATACGCCCAGTTGCCCTGCGGATAGAGCAAATCAAAATCCGCATGGTCAAAATCCAGCTGAAAACTCATCAGATTTTCGATTTCCACTGTTTCTGAAGTATTGTTGACGACCTTGACGGAACGGGCGATCACATCCGAATTATCAAAAACAGAAAAGGAGAGCAGGAATTCCACGCCGGAGAAGAGGTCTTCAAGAGTGATTTCCAGTGTCCGGCACGCCGTTTCAGCGGCAAAAGAGGCGGGGAGACCGGGGAGGGCGGGCTTGCCGTCGTATACACGGAAACTTTTGTAGACCGGAGCCGTCACGGAAGAGCCGTTCGCCTTTTTGACCCGGCAGGCAGTCATGCGGAAATCACCGCTGCCGAAACCGGCGAGTTCTGCGGGCAATACGTTCAGGGAGTTGCTGCGCCCCTGACCTGCCGGAGAGGGCGAAAAGGCGCGGTCGGGTCGCTGCGTCAATGCACTTAAATCGTCCGTACAGTCAATTTTTCCGCCGTAGCAGACATGCAGCAGTTCACCGCTGTTGCCGACTTGCATTGCATAGGTGCTGTTCATGGTTTCCAAAGCGAAAAACTTTGTTGCTTCATTGCAGATAATAGCCATAAAAATAATCCTTTCTGATTTATCTGATTAATTTTTAAATGTTTTCCCATGCAGTTTACGGATGAAAATTTCTTTTCTTCCTTTGGTGCAATCGTAAAAGTAATTTTTTTTCAACGGATTTGGGGATTTACCGTAATCTCTCAAAAGCAGGTATTCAAAAAACTCCTCAAAATCGATTGAATTTCCTCGGCGCAGATAGTTGGCATTTACCAGTTTCAGGTATATGCCTTTGCCTATTGCGCGGGCAACCCGTATGGGGGGAACGTTGGGGGAAACTGCGATTTTCCCTTTGTTGGGTGTTTGTTTCACCCAACTTGCCTGCGTCCGCCAGTCATTGCGGAACCCTGTGATCCAAACAGGAGTGACCGATGGCGGAAGTATTTCTTCCTGAAGTTGATAAGAGAGAGTGATAACTTTCTGCATTTCCCTGAACCATGCGGCAGAAAAATGTTTTTTATCCAACTCCTGCAATTCGGAAAGGGTGCGTCGGGCATAAGCACTTATTCTGCTGTGCGAAGGAGACTGGGGGCGGCGGCGTTGCTGAAAACGTTCACGCTGACTCCGGAAAAAATCAAGTCTTTTCTGCCGCTCAAGTCTCTTTTGTTCTTCAAATCTTTTTTGCCGCTCAAGTCTCTTTTGCTCTTCAAGCCTCTTTTGCTCTTCAAGCCTCTTTTGTTCTTCAAGTCTCTTTTGCTCTTCAAGCCTCTTTTGCTCTTCAAGCCTCTTTTGCTCTTCGAGTCTCTTTTGTTCTTCAAGTCTCTTTTGCTCTTCAAGCCTCTTTTGCTCTTCAAGCCTCTTTTGCTCTTCAAGACTCTTTTGCTCTTCAAGCCTCCTCTGCTCTTCAAGCCTCCTCTGCTCTTCAAGCCTCCTCTGCTCTTCAAGTCTCTTTTGCTCTTCAAGTCTCTTTTGCTCTTCAAGTTCCTTTTGCATTTCTATTTGTTTTTGCATTCCGGAGGTGGGCTGCGAACTGCTGATGACCCGGACTTCATCGGCAGCAGAAACAACGGAAGGTGCCGCAGCCGGAGACCGCTTCAGAAACAGCGGCAATGCACAAAGAGAGAGCAGGAGCAGCAGAACCGGAGCCAGCCACAGAAAATGTTTTTTGGCAATGCTTTTGCCCGTATCTTCCGGGGGGGCTGAATAATATTTCTGTTGATACTCCCGCAAAAAGTTCACAACTTCGTTCCAGGAACCGGGACGGTATGACGGCTCTTTTTCCAGCATTTGCGTTACAAAATCCGAAAGTGAATTATCCGGCAGAGCGCACAGTTCCCGGAGGGAACGGGTAATGCCGATCAAATGCTGCCGGAGCAGTTCTTCCAATGTGCCGTTGTAAGGCGGCTGTCCTGCCGCCAGTTCATAAAGCATAACGCCGAAACTGTAAATATCGCTCTGCGGACCGATCTGATCCCGCTTGCGGGCGATCACTTCGGGAGCAGCATACAGAGGCGTAGCCATGACACTGCCGCTGCCGCTGCTGCCTGCGACCTGTGCCAGACCGAGATCGGCGATCTTGATATGCTGATCTTTTCCGGCAAAGAGAATGTTATCCGGCTTTATATCGCCGTGGATGATACGGTTGGAATTCCAGGCGTACGCCATTGCTTCGGCAATCTGGATCATCAATGGAAGCAGTTCCGGCAGCGGCAGTTTTTTACGCTGGAGGCGCATGGATTCCAGCGAACACCCCTCCACCAGTTCCATGGCGAAAAAGTATTCTCCATCCGGCGTCTGTCCCGCATCAATGGCCTGAATGATCCCGGGGTGATCCAATCTTGCCGCCAGACGTGCTTCTTTGAGAAATTTACTGATAAAATCCGGATCGTTGGAAAGTTCCGGTTTCAGCAGTTTGAATGCAGCATCACGGCCGATACTGAGTTGAGTCGCATGGTAAACGATGCCGACGTTGCCGGTGCCGATCAGATGATTGAGGCGGAAACCGGCAATGACTTCGCCGGAACGGTTTTGCGGAGAACTCATTTTTCCCTCCTGCGTGCCGCTTTGAAGAAATCACGGATCAGTTCACCGGATTTTTCAGCCAGCACTCCGCCCGTAACTTGTACCTGCCAGAGCATACCGGAAAAGCCCGTTATATCCAATGCCGAACCGCAGCAGCCGCTGCGGGGATCAGGCAATCCGTAAACCAGTCGTTTCACCCTTGCATTGACCAATGCCCCGGCGCACATAGCGCAGGGTTCTTTGGTGACGTAAACGGTCACATTTTCCATGCGCCAGTCCTGAAAATGTTCTTCCAGCAGATGGAGCAGTTCCACTTCGGCGTGGGCGGTCACGGATTTGCGTTCTTCCACCCGGTTTCCGGCTCCGGCGATGATTTTGCCGTCAAGGACGGCGACCGCACCGATGGGTACTTCCCCGCGTGCGGCAGCGGCCGCCGCCTCTTTCAGGGCGGCGAGCATGAAAAATTCATCATCGGACGGTTCACACATGATTATTTGACAACCTCTTCCACTTTGAAAATAAAGCGGTCATAGCAGTAGAAAATCAGACGGACATACTTGTTGCCGTACTGGAAGTTGAAAGCGATGGTCCGTTCGGGATCTGTTTCTGAACTGACGATCGCATCACCGAAAAAGAAAATGTCGTTCAGCGTTTTGGTTTCGCGCGTGAATGTAAAATCCACCTTTTCAACCAGAGACTTGGCGGCTTCATACTTTTCTCTGGTATTGGGAAGGATTTGCGGATTTTTCAGAACTGCGATCTCTTTCTGATAGAATTGCAGAACCTCCAGATCCTCGGAAGGCAGCCGTTCCGTGGAACATCCGGCAAAAAGCACTGTGACAAGAAGTCCGAAAAGAAGAGTTTGGATTTTTTTCATGATTTTCTCCTTTATTTTTGATTAGACGGCTTGAAAAAAACGAATTAAAGGTTATATTTTGAACATTCCTTTGCTGGATGCGGGTGTAGCAAAACGGTTATGCTCCAGCTTCCCAAGCTGGCGACGCCGGTTCGACTCCGGTCACCCGCTCCATTTTTTTGCCCTAATCCCTTTTGCGTTCCGGCAGTTTCAACATCTCTTCCGGCGGCAGTGTGCTGTTGAACTGTACGCCGAGAAGTTCCTCGATATCCGGCAGATAGTAGGCTCCGTATTCACAGAGGAAACTGATGGATTTCCCTTTGTGACCGGCGCGCCCGGTTCTGCCGATGCGGTGGACGTAATCTTCCGGACGTTCCGGCAGATCATAGTTGACCACCAGCGAAACATTGTCCACATGGATACCGCGGGCGGCAACGTCTGTGGCAATGATGACTTTTTCCGTACCTTTGCGGAATTTCTCAAGGATCTTGATGCGTTTGTCTTGCGGAATGTCGCCGGAAAGGACCGGTACGCGGAAACCGAAACGTTCCAAATCGTGCTGCAAACGCAAATTCACATCTTTGCGGTTGCCGAAAATAATGACCCGCTCGTACTCCTCGTTGTTGAGAATGTGCAAGGTGAGAGCCAGTTTTTCTTCGCGCAGTACGGAATAGAAGGTCTGTTCAATGTCATCGCTGACCATCTTTTCCGGTTCGCTTTCCATAATGATCGGATCGACCAGCCAGCCGGAGGCGAGCCGGAGGATGCTGTCCTCCAACGTGGCGGAGAAAAGCAGGGTTTGACGATCCTGTTTATGCGGCAGATGAGCAACGATGCGCTTGATGTCCGGGATGAAGCCCATATCCAGCATACGGTCGGCTTCGTCGATAACGAGGATCTCCACTTTGCGCAGATCCAGTGCGCTGCTGCGGCTGTAATCGATGATACGTCCGGGAGTACCGATGAGAACATCGACGGGTTCTTCCAACTGCCGCCGCTGCTGTTCGTGGTTCATTCCGCCGAAAACGACCACATTGTTGAGGTTGGTGAAAAGCGCGAGGGACTCCGCATCCTTATGGATCTGCATGGCAAGTTCCCGTGTGGGAGCCAGCACCAGTGCGCGGGGCTGTCCCGGACGGCTGTGTTCTTTGGGGTTTTGCAGAAGTTTGGTGAAAACCGCCAGCAGGAACGCGGCAGTTTTGCCGGTACCGGTCTGTGCTTTTCCGGCGAGGTCGCGTCCTTCCAGCAAACCGGGGAGCGTCATTGCCTGGATCGGGGTGCAGTATTCAAACCCGGCGTTCTGCACGCCGAACTGCACCTCTTCATTGAGCGGCAAATCGAGGAAACGCATTTTGCCTTCGGCAGGGGGGACATCCTTCAATTTGCCGGGGCGTTCTTTCCGGGGCGGTTTTGCCGCGACCGGCACTTCCACATTGCGCGGACGCATCGGCCGGTCATTCCGTGCGGAACGGTTTGGGCGTTTGTCATTTTTCCGGCGGGGTTTATCGCCGTGGGAATGTTTGACACGATCTGTTGAGGCACTCTTCTGTTTTTTTCCGGATGCGGGGGCTGATTTTTTCGCCGGTGCCGGAGCGGAGGGGCCGCCGAATATTTTCCGGATCTGCTTTTTGATTGTACTGAACACTTTGGGTACTTCCATTTATAACATTAAATTCAACGATACAAAAACATTTCAATAATATAACCCGTTATTTCTGTTTTTTCAAGGAAAAAATATTTTTTGAGAGTTTTATTCGCATTTACGATCGTCGAGTTGCATCAAATGTGATTTTTTTCCAAAAAAAAGCGTTGGAGATTTGCTATTTTGAAAGATTTATGATATATTATCTTTTGCTGAAAAGTATCGTAATCTTTTTAAATAATAATTTAACATGGGAGTCGAAACAGTGAGTTATACCGTACTCGTGTTTGTGAAACAGGTTCCGGATACCCAGAATATTTCCGGTGACGCTATGACGCCGGAAGGTACCGTGAACCGGGCCGCTCTCCCCGCGATCTTCAACCCCGAAGATCTCAATGCCCTTGAGTTGGCCCTCCAGTTGAAAGACCGTTATGGCGCAAAAGTCATCGTTGCAACGATGGGTATGCCCGCCGCCGCCGAAGTGCTGCGCCAGTCCCTCTACCGGGGAGCCGATGAAGCCGTACTGGTCACGGATCGTGCGCTTGCCGGTGCCGACACGCTGGCAACCAGTTACACGCTGAGCTGCTGCGCCAATAAGATCGGCAATGTGGATTTGATCCTCTGCGGCCGTCAGGCAATCGACGGCGACACCGCACAGGTCGGTCCGCAAATCGCCGAAAAACTCAAAATGCCCCAGATCTGCTACGTGGAAGAGGTCGTGGAATTGAAAGAGAAGACCATTACCGCAAAACGTGCGATCGACGGCGGTTATGAAATTCTTCAGTCCCCGCTGCCCTGTCTGCTGACGGTGATCGATTCCAACGATCCGCGCCCGATGAATGCCCGCAAGATCATGAAATACAAACGGGCACAGACCAAATCCGAAGTCGCCAAGTCTGCCGGGGACAATGCCGCCGCAGTCATGGCGGAACTCGAAAGCAAAGGCCTGCTCATCAGCGAATACAGCGCGGCAGATATCAACGCCGATCCGGCTCGTATCGGATTTCCCGGTTCTCCGACCAAGGTGAAAAACGTACAGAGCGTTATCCTTACCGCCAGCGAAGCGAAATCCGTTCCGGCCACCGCCGACGGCATCGCCGAACTGATGCACGAACTCATCAGCGATCACACTTTGGGGTAATCTATCATGTCTGACAAAAAAGGTAATGTTTGGATTTTTATTGAACAGGAAGGCGGCAAGATCGCTGACGTCAGTCTCGAACTGGTCTGCAAAGGCCGTGAACTGGCACAGCGTCTCGGCGTCAAAACCGAAGCCGTCCTGCTCGGAAACAATGTGGCGTCCTGCGCCGACACACTTTACAGTTACGGATGCGATACCGTCTTTCTGGCGGAAGATGAACGGCTCGAACCCTTTACCGTTCTTCCCTACGCCAAGGTCATCATGGATCTGATCCGTGAACACAAACCCAATATCCTGCTTTTCGGCGCAACGCTCAAGGGCCGGGAACTCGCCCCCCGTGTCGCCTCCGAAAAACTGGGCGGCCTCACCGCCGACTGCACCGAACTGCGCATCGACGACTTTGAGGACAAAAAGAACAACAAAAGTTACACCGACAAACTCATGCAGATTCGTCCCGCTTTCGGCGGCAACATCATCGCAACGATCGTCAACACCTGGGAAGATCCTCAAATGGTGACTGTCCGTGAAGGCGTTATGAAACTCGATGACCCCGTTCCCGGACGCAAAGGCGAACTGGTCAAAGTGGATGTTGCCCTCTCTGATGTCGAAACGGTTGTCAAGGTTCTGGAACGTGTCCGCGCCGACAAGGAAGTTGACCTCAAAGGCGCACAGATCATCGTCGCCGGCGGCTACGGTGTCGGCAGCAAAGCCAACATGAAACTGATTTACGACCTCGCCGAAGCCCTCGGCGGTGAAGTCGGTGCATCCCGTGCCGCTGTGGATGCCGGTTGGATCGACCACGATCACCAGATCGGTCAGACCGGTGTGACGGTTCGTCCCCGTCTTTATATCGCCGCCGGTATTTCCGGCTCCATCCAGCACTGCGCCGGTATGTCCGAATCCAAGAAGATCATTGCGATCAACACCGATCCGGAAGCCCCGATTTTCAGCGTGGCGCACTACGCCATCGTCGGCGATCTCAATACCGTGATCCCGCAGATGATCAAGGCTTTCAAGGCAAAGCAGTAAGAGGAGATGCATCATGGCTAACTTTTTCAAAGATAACAAAGACCTCTGCTTCACACTGAACAATATCGATCTCGAAGAGGTCGTCCGTCTCCGTGAAGCCGATTATGAATTCGCCAAAGAATTCGACAATGCTCCGGCGGATTTCGCCGATGCGCTGGATAACTACAACCGCGTTCTCTCCGTCGTCGGTGAGATCAGCGGCGACCGTATCGAGCCCCGCAGCCGTACCGTCGATGCCGAAGGCCCCCACTTTGCCGATGGCGTTGTGACCTACCACCCCCTGACCGTTCAGAACCTCAAAGATCTGACCGATGCGGGCGTGATGGGTGTTATGCTCGACCACAAGTTCGGCGGTCTCAACTTCCCCGTTACGGTCTACACCATGATGACCGAAATGGTCTCCCGTGCCGATGCCTCTTTGCAGAACATCTTCGGTTTGCAGGACATCGCTGAAACCATCAATTTCTTCGGCAACGATGAGCAGAAAGAAAAATATCTGCCCGGTTTCGCCGCCGGTGAACTTGACGGTGCCATGGATCTGACCGAACCGGATTACGGTTCGGACCTCCAGTCCGTCCGTCTCCGCGCCTGGCAGGATGAAAACGGTCAGTGGTATCTCAACGGCATGAAACGCTTTATCACCAACGGCTGTGCCAAGGTGCATCTGGTGCTGGCGCGTTCCGAAGAGGGTACGACTGACGGACGCGGACTTTCCATGTTCATCTGCGAAGCCTGCCCCCAGTTGGTCGTCCGCCGTATCGAAAACAAACTCGGTATCCACGGTGTTGCCACGACCGAACTGCAGTACAACGACGTTCCCGCCCAACTCTGCGGCCGCCGCCGTATGGGGTTGATTCGTTACGTCATGAGCCTGATGAACGGTGCCCGTGTCGCAATCAGTGCGCAGGCGGTCGGTATTGCCGAAGCCGCCTATCGTGAAGCCCGCAAATACGCTTCCGAACGCAAGCAGTTCAAGCAGACCATCGACCAGTTCCCGGCGATCTATGCCATGCTTTCTGAAATGAAAGTCAAACTGACCGCCGCCCGTGCGCTGCTCTATGAAACCACCCGTGCGGTTGACCTCCGCAACGGTTACAACGCTCTGGTGGAACAGGGCAAGGCGACCGCCGAGGACAAGGCAAAAGCCAAGTATTACGATAAAGTCGCCGCAGTGCTGACCCCCATGTGTAAAGCACTTGCCACTGAAGTTTCCAACCAGATCGCTTACGATGCCATCCAGATCCACGGCGGTACCGGTTACATGAGAGACTTCAATGTGGAACGCTTCTACCGCGATGCCCGTATCACCAACATCTACGAAGGAACCACCCAGCTGCAGGTCGTTGCTGCCATCGGCGGCGTGATGCAGCGTGCCAATGATGCCCGCATCGATGAAATGGCGGCTCTGCCCTTTGAAGGGAAAATGGCGGAACTCCGCGACAAACTGCTTGCCATGCGTGCAAAACAGCAGGAGATCGTTCAGTTTGTCACGGACAAAAAGGATGTGGCTTTCCACGATCTTGTCGCCCGCAATCTGGTGGAAATGGAGACCTATATTTTTGTGGGCTTCCTGCTGCTGCGCGATGCGCTCAAGAGTGAAGAACGTTTTGCCATTGCCGAACGCTACATTCTGGATAACGAACTTGAGTACAACAAACGCTTTGCCCGTATCATGGCAGGCGATGTGAAACTCATTGATAACAAACGTGACATCATTGATTACTGAGGAGAAATAAAATGAATAACGCTTATCTTGCACGTGCCAGGAAACAGATCACCGATCCGCAGATCCTCTCTGTGGTCGCCGCCCGCCGCGCGAAACAACTCGCGCAGGGAGCCCGCCCGATGATCAAGTGTGATTCCGAAAACCACCTTGACGTCGCTCTGCTGGAAATCGCAGAAGGTCTGCTCTCCTACGAATTCGGAGAAGCCGAAACTGCCGCCGCAGAAGAAACTCAAAGCGAAGAATAAAAACAACTTTGCAATGACCCGTGAACTCCGGTTGACGGGTCATTTTTTTAATTCAGAGGTAATATTATGGGAAAACCTGTTGTCGCTGTCATTATGGGCAGCAAAAGCGATTTGCCGATCCTTGAAGGTGCTTTCAAGGTGTTTGAATCTTTCGGTGTGGAGTTTACTGCACGGGTGCTTTCTGCTCACCGTACTCCTGTTGAGGCGGCGGAATTTGCCGCCAACGCCGAAAAGGAAGGCTTCAAAGTCATTATCTGCGCCGCCGGTATGGCGGCTCATCTGGGCGGCGTGGTTGCCGCGCATACCACTTTGCCCGTGATCGGTATCCCGGTGGCAAGCGAACCTTTCAACGGTCTGGATGCCCTCTTTTCCTTCATCCAGATGCCCCCCGGCATTCCCGTTGCCGCTGTGACCGCAGGCAAGGCGGGCGGCAAAAACTCCGCTCTCTATGCGATCAGTATTCTGGCGTTGAGCGATGAAGTCCTTGCCCAGAAACTCAAAGAGTTCCGGGCTGAACAGGCGGCGCAAGTCCTCAAAGCGGATGCCGAACTGCAGCTCTCTTTACAGAAATAACTTTTGACAGGGAAGATTGAATTTTATGAAGACATTACTGTTTCAGGGGGATTCCATCACCGATTGCGGCAGAGCCGCCAATGGCGGAGCCGGTTATCCGCTCAACCTCTGGGGTCCCGGTTATCCGGGCTTGATCGCTTCACAGTTGATGGGCGACCAGCCGGGTCAGTGGGAGATCATCAACCGTGGTATCAGCGGAAACCGTGTCGTGGATCTTTACGCCCGCTGGCGGATCGATGCACTGAACCTCAATCCCGATATCATCAGTATTCTGATCGGTGTCAACGATACCTGGCATGAAACAAGACAGAACGGCGTGGAAGTCCCCCGGTATGACAAGTTCTACCGGATGTTGCTGGATTGGACACTTGAAGTATTGCCCGATACCAAATTTATCCTGATGGAACCTTTCGTGCTGCCTTTCGGTGCCGTGGAAGAGTCCTGGCTCGCAGAGATCAAAGAACGGCAGGAGGTCGTCCGCAAGATCGCAGAAGATTACAAGACCGTTTTTGTACCGCTGCAGCAGCCTTTGAACGATGCGTTGAAACTCGCTCCGCAGGAATATTGGCTCGTTGACGGCGTGCATCCCCAGCCCGCCGGACACCGCCTGATCCAGAAAGAGTGGCTGAAAGCCGCCGCCGACCTTATAAAATAAGAAAATACAACTCCCGGGAGAGATGAATGCTCATCGCAATTTTCTCTCCCGGATTTTTTTGTTATCGGGATATGCTTTTCTCGTCTGCAACAAGTTCAAAGAAGGGAGTAACGCCCTCTTTGAGAGCAGAAGTATCCAATTTGAGCCGGAGCAGTCCGTTTTGCGGCTCAAATTCGATTGGAGAACGGCGGGTGCCGTTGATTTCCAGCGGATAACAGGTGAACCGCTTTGCAGAAGTCTTGATTTCCACTTCCACTGTACCGGTTTTCATTAATCCGCGGGGTTCTCCCAGTTTGATCAATTTTTCCCGTTTCCCGTCAAGAACCATATTTTTATTTGCCATGTGGGTCGTATAGACCAGCATCATTTTCCGGGATTCCTGCAATGGCACATCGTCCAATGCCGTAAGAGCAATCAAGGCATCTTCACTGGAGGATTTAACCGTAAGCACATTCAGTTTTTCGGTTCGCTTTTTTAACATTGATACCGCTTCGGTTTTAGGTGTCACCACTTTAATCAGACTTTCTTTGGTACGCATAGTGATCTCTTTGGTATCACTTTGAAAAATACCGTTTTCGGGATCGGAAATGTTGTCAGGAGAGATGATTTTTTTGTCTTTCAGCAGAGCAATGGTATCTTTCCAGGAAAAACTTCGGTCTTGGTGATCGGTAAAATCGGCGTAGAGACGATGCATGACTACTTGCGAACTTTTTCCGGAAGGCGTGATTACCAAATCAGGTTCCCGGAGATTTTTGACTTCATGAAAACGGGGCAGACCGGGAAACGTAATGGCAAAGTTGGCAATAAACGCCAGTTTTCCCTGTTCGCTGGAAACTCCTGTCCATTGACTGTTTGGAATAGCAAGTGCGATTCTATTCGGAGACGACTTCACATCTCCGCGGCGGAAGAGCATGGAATTGACAAATTCTCCGGCTCTTGCCAGCGGGGAGTCTGAAACTTCAAAACAACGAATCAGATTGTAGGGGCGGCTCAATTCGACGGCATCCGAGTGGATCATCAGACCTCCGAAGTTGTTGAGTGCTGAATAAGCACCGAATGCAAGCGGCAGTTCGTGTTGATAGGGATTCCAGAAGCAGTGATTGTATTCTCCGACCCACATTGGTACTCCATAAGGACGCTGATTATTCAAGCCCCGGAAATAGGTTACGCCCTTTGAAACAGAACTTTCCGCAATACATTTGGACCCCTTTGAAATCAAATTGGAAGGGTGGGCATAATAACTGTGTGTATCGATCATAGGCAAGCCCATATATTGCGCTTTGCAATAGGCGATTTCAGCTGTCGGATTGTTGGCAATTAAACCTCTATAACCGGTTTTTCGGGCTGTTTTGACATAAAAATCAAGAGTTTCGGTCACACAGTCACAGACAAATTGCCGGTAATCAAAACGCAAATCCGGTAAACCGAAAGGGAGAGGCGGGTTGGCAAGTTTGCCGCCCCGGAGAGACTCCGGCAAATCTTTTTCCGCAATATTTTTGTACCGTTTATTCAAAAAATCTTTCCAGCGTTTCCGGAAAAGTTTTGCCAATTCCGGGTATTTTTTGTCAATGTCATAGCGTTCAAGCAGAATAAAACCATAATATTGCTCATTGAAACACTCAAGTACAGCGATAACCGGGTCATCTTTGAGTTTCATTCCTGTATAAGGATTGACGTGTTCAAGCAGTTTTTGACAGTGCGTTCTGTAATGGCTGCGCTCCACGGGGTCGGCAAGGTACATTCCAAGTGCAGACGGTACGATATCCTTGCTTTTCCGGGGTGGACGCATGGCGTAGAAATTTTCATAGGTGCAGAGCAGTTCGATATAAATACCGTTTTTCTTGCATTCATAGATCAGACGATCAAGTTTTTCCCAACTTTCAGCAGGAATTTCTCCGGGTTTCTTTATATTGCGTGCTCCCCAGAGGTCAAAGGCGGAAAGGCGGAAAGCATTGTATCCCTGACGGCGCATCGCCTGAGCCCAGAGCCCGACGTTTTTGCGGAATTCTTCCATAGAGCCGTTCAGCCAGTCGAAACGCCAGACCAGAGAACAGTGTGTCCCCTGAAAACGAACAGGAATTCCGGGGCGTTTTTCAAATTCAAAACTGCCGTCTGCTGCGGCAACGACCCTGCCGTATTTACCGGCAGGAATTTCGGTTAAATTGGAAAGATCAAGAGCCGTACCTTCCCTGATGACGATATCTTCCATAGGCATATGGGCATACTCTTTGCCTTCCCGGAAAGTTATGTCCGGCAGAAGCGGCTTGGGGACTCCGTAATAGATCCGCCAGCCCCATGTACCGGAGTGCAGACGTATCGCCAGCAGATTTTTGCCTTTTTTGAGCGGCAGAATAAATTGGTGATTGTCCGGCGAATAGTCACTGCTGCCATTGCCGCCGGGGAAGGTGGTATAGACCAATTTACCATTACAGTAAAATTCAAACCACCAGTCCGCTCCCATTCCGACGATAACATCCTCATCGCAGGGAACTTCAAGTTCCTGATACAGCATTGCCGGAGAGCGGGTGGGGAAGTTTTCTTTTTCCACCTGAACGAATTTGGTTCTTTTGCGGTCTTTGGGAAAGGGAACTGCGTGACGTTTGACCGGTTTGACGTTTTGTCCGGCATTATCAACAAGCGTTTGTGGAATAACTGAAAAGTCTGCTGGAGTTTTTCCAAAGGGAAAAACGATCCAGGTATCTTTGAAGGGCAGCGTTTTGCGCGCATTGTAATCCAGTTCCACAAGGCTTACTTTATAAATGTTCATATCCAAGTCCCAGTTCCGCCCCGCATCAATACGGAAGATGCCGCCGTCGGGATGATCCGGTCCGCCGTAGGCAAATACTTGCGTATAGACTTTTTTCTTGCGGGTCAAATTGAAATGGAAAGAAATATCCTGTTCCTTCGATGGAAATTCTTTGCCATAACGCACGGAAAAGTTAGCCCAGCCACGGACATCGGCTTCGACCCGCAGAAAATAGACTCTCCCGGGGATCAGGCGGATTTTCTGATAAAGACACTGAACATCCAAATCTTTGGACGGAAGTTTTCCCCCGCCGAATTTCAGATATATTCCGCCATTTTTGCTATCCGCTTTTACTGGATACTGACGGGTCCAGCCTTTGAGCGAATACTCTTGCCAATGGTTCAAGCCTTGAGAAAATTCATGATTTTTCAGCATTTCAATATGGGCGCAGAAAACCATTGCTGCAGAAAAATTCAGCAATAACAACAACAGCCTTTTCATCATTCAAGAACTCCAGTTACTGATGATCAGTTTGATAATGCACCGGCATCCTTCAGGTGCTGCATCAACTCTTGAGCTCCGGCAACGCCGGGAACTTTTCCCTGCATCGCTTCTGCGTGACCGTCAAAAAAGACGATATTAGCACTTGTTTCATGGACAGGAATGAAATTTCCCCAACCACCGTCGGAACTGAATTTATTGGCTACCCGGTAATAACCGATGGAATTGTGCGGCATCCCGCTCTGATCTGCAGATTGGACTTCCCCAAGCCATGCTTTCCCAGAAGGATTTTTGACTTTATCTCCAATGCAGTTCGTTACATAATGGGTCATTCCATAGTCCGGATATATCCAGGGGGATTTATTGCCGAAAGCAAGATCCGTGTAGGATTTTTTTGTGATAAAATTTTGATTTCCCCAACTGGTTCGTGCTGCACAACGGTACATTTTCATATCGACCAGACCGAGAGAGGCGAAAAGATAATCCCAGTAAACCGTAACAGAAGAACCGTTGACATTCCAGTTGGTGTAATAAGCAGAACAGAACTTGTAATCATTACGATATTGCAAACCTGCCAGAGAGATTTGTTTCAGTTGGTTCATGCAACTGATGGAACGGGCTTTTTCACGCGCCTTGTTCAAAGCGGGCAAGAGCATGGCAGCAAGAATTGCAATAATTGCAATTACGACCAAGAGTTCGATAAGGGTGAAACGTCGCATAATATTGATTATGTGAACCCAGAATGAAAAAATCACCCTCAAAATAAAAAGAAAGTAACAAGGAAAGAAAAAATCATGAAAAGAAACAGCCTCAAACAGCGTAACATAATCAATATTATGCGAAGTTACGGAGAAACTTAAGTGCTGACAACCAAGAGTTCGATAAGCGTAAACGCTGCCCGGGGAGTCCAGAGGGGAGCCTCGCCCCCTCTGGTGGCGGCGGTCAGCGAAGGCCGACGTTCGGCGTCGCCGCCATTATCTGCCTTTTCTTTGCCTACTTTCTTTTCCCGC
>JAFTUS010000036.1 GCA_017466125.1 Lentisphaeria bacterium
CCCGGGTCGTACCCGGACGTGATCCAGCGGCGGAACGCTGGTCGCCGCCTTAAAATGGCGGCGAAAGTACAAGCGCAGCGTCGATATTGCCTCGCATGAGGCAATACCACTCGCCGGGAGCGATGCCTCGAAAAAAGAGCGCAGCGTATTTTATCGGGGCGTTGAGCGGACGAAGCATTCCGAAGCCCCTGTAAAAATCAGTCAACCTTTCGTACAGAGCCTATGAAAACAGGGCTGCCGCAAATATTTATTTTTTGACAGCAGCCCTGTTTTTTTACTTATCTTTTTTACGGATATCCTCCACCCAGACTTCCAGCAGTTTGGCGGCGGTTTCACGTCCGCCCAGCCCGAAAGCAATGGCGGCCGCCACGCAGAATGCGCCGAGCAGCAGCGCAAAAGCCGTCTCCACGATGGTGTCGCCGATTTCAATGTTGCGCAGTGCAAGTGCCGTTGTGAAAACGATCACACTGACACGGACAAGAGTGATCCAGATGCGGCCGCATTTACCCTCCATCATCCCCGTTACGACCCTTGACAGCCAGATGCCGATGAGAACGACAACAGCACTGATGAGAACATGTCCGCCGAAAGCGGCAAAGTTCCGCAGCAGTTTGGCAAGCTGGATGAATTGCAGAATATCACAAGCGGCAATGAGCGCAAGCAGTACCGTTGCAATACATGTCAATTTGCCCAGAATATTGGATAACGGCATGGATTTGCCGCCCTCAAATCCCGGAGTGACAGAAAAACGGTCCATGCCGATCTCTTCGCTGAAATGACTGACGGTTTTATCAAGGAATTTTCCGAGCCAGACGGCTCCGAACAGCAGTAGGACGGCTCCTGCAACGTCTCCTGTGCCATTGAGAAGTTTGTAGAGAAATCCGGCAAATGTGTCAGAAAGCACCCTGATTTGCAGAGCAGTCAAAGCGGAGATGATAACCGGGATCGCCACGAGTATGTAGGCGATGACTCCTGCGATACCGGAAAAACCGCCTTTGCCGGATTTTTTGGTGATGCCGATTTTTTTACCCAGTTCCTCCAGTTGGGTCATCACGATAAGTCCGCAGACCGCCTTGCGGAATATTCCCGCCGCCCAGAGACCGATCATAAGGATGGCGGCAGCCGCGATCAGGTTCGGGATGAAAGTGATGAGTTTGCCGAACATCTGCTGAAGCGGTTCGGTGATGCCGTAGATCTTCAATGCGTCCAGAATAGCGGGCAGAAAGAGTATCAATGTTATGTAATAGAGCGTTTCGGCAGAATATTCGGCGATCGTTACCGGGTTTTTGGCATGAAGTTTTTTGGTCAGGTGTTCATGAAATTTCCCTTTGTTCAGGATCATCCGGGTTATGGAGCGCACGATGCTTGCTGTGATCCATGCGATAAAACCGAGCAGTAATGCTCCGAGCAGACGGGGGGCGTATGCGGCGATATTGGTGATGAATTCCCGCAGAGGCGTTGCGGCTTCATGCAGACCGAGAATGGAAAAACATGCCAATAATGTAAAGATCATTATGACATAATAAACAACCTTGCCTGCAATCGAATCGGCACAGTTGCAGACGGTGATTTGCGAACCGTCGGCAAGTTCCCGCTTTTTGCACAGAAGCGGATGCAAGGTTTTGCTCAGAAGCCGTGAGCACCACAGGGCGATGAGCCAGCCGATAAGCAATACCAGAATAGCCCCGATGATGTAGAGCAGATTACTGTCCACGATCATTTGCCAGATTTGTTTGATAAAGTCTGTCATGATTTTTTCTCCTTTGGTTGATTTTTGCAACTGCTTTCAATCTAATACAAAAATGCGCTTTCCCAATATTTTTTTTGGTATTTTTGCGGCAAAAGAGGTGAAAAAAAAGATTTGAGATGTATATTATCCGATATGAAGCAGCTTGTTGAACCTCTGTTGGCATGGTATGCCGGAAACAAGCGGGTTCTGCCGTGGCGCAGTGACCCGCAGCCTTACCATGTCTGGATATCCGAGATCATGCTGCAGCAGACGCGGGTGGAGACGGTCATTCCGTACTATGAACGCTTTCTTGCCGAACTGCCCACGGTGCAGTCGCTTGCCGCCGTGCCGGAGGAGCGGCTGCTGAAGTTGTGGGAGGGGCTGGGGTACTACTCGCGCGCCCGAAATCTTCAGAAAGCCGCGCGGATGATCGGAGAGGATTTTCCGGGAACGTATGAAGAGATATTGAAACTGCCGGGGGTAGGGGAGTACACCGCAGGTGCGATCAGTTCCATCGCCTTCGGTGAACTCGAACCGGCTGTTGACGGAAATGTTCTTCGCATCCTCGCACGTGTAAAAGGCGTCCGCCGGAATATTTCAGAACCCGCCGTAAAAGCGGAATTCAAAGAGGAACTCCGCAAGGTTTATCCGGCGGGGAGGTGCGGTGATTTCACGCAGGCGTTGATGGAACTTGGTGCGATCGTCTGTCTGCCGAACGGAGAACCGCTCTGCGGAGAGTGTCCGTGGCGGGAGTTCTGTTATACGGCAGAAAACGACTGCTGGCAGGATATTCCGTTCAAAAAAGCGGCAAAGCCCCGCCGGGTGGAGAAGCGTATCGTGCTGATTGCCGTCTGCAACGGCAAAGCCGCTTTGCGCCGCCGTCCGGCAAGGGGGCTGCTGGCAAATTTGTGGGAATTTCCGAATGTGCTTGAGGGGGAGGCTTTGCCGCTTGACGGAGTCCGTCAGACGGAGAAGGTGTACGCCAAACATATTTTCAGCCACATTGAGTGGCACATGACGGGGATTTTTCTTGAGACCGCAGAATGTGATCCCCGCTTTGAATGGGTGGAGATCGCTGATTTAAAGGAAAAATATGCGCTCCCCGCCGCTTTCAATTCATTCAAAGAGAAATTAAAAGTATAAAAAAGGAGTTTTTTATGGGCAGAACACTTACTGAACTTTACAACGACCATTCCAATTTCATGGTTACAGGACATCGGGGAGCCTCTTTTGAGTTTCCGGAAAACACGCTGCTTTCCATGGAAAAAGCCATTGAAGCGGGCTGTGATATGATCGAATTTGATTTGCGGGGAACTGCTGACGGAGTACCTGTACTTCTGCACGATCCCGCAATAGACCGTACCTCCGATGGTCATGGTGAACCTGAAATGTTCACGCTGAAGGAGTTGAAAAAACTGAACTTTTCCTACTTCCTTCAGGGGATGCGCCGTGAGGCTCCCGCTTACGACAGAATGGAGATACCGACCTTTGAGGAGATCCTTTCCACCTGCCGTTCCGGGGCGGCGATGAATATTCAGGTCTATGCCAAGTCCGAAAAGGTATTGCGCGAAATTTGCCGGCTTTACAAAAAGTACGACATGTACGATCACGGTTATTTCACCATCTATCCGGACCTGATCGAACCTGTCCGTAACATCGACCCCGAAATCGAACTTTGTACCACCCGCGGCTGGGAGACCCGAACGGAACCGGAAAATCTGAAACTTTGCCGTGAAGCGGACAGATGCCGTTTCTGCCAACCGGTCAAAGAATACTGTTCCGGAGAGACGTTTGGGCTGCTCCGTGAACTGGGGTTGCGCGGCAACGTATTTTTCGCAGATACGCCCGAAGAGGCCGCCGCCTTACGCGCACTCGGCGCCGAGGGCGTACTGACCAATAAAGCGCACCTGATTTGTAAAATAAAATTTTAGTGTTATATTATGCATATGTATTGGAAAGGTGGCCTTTGATGAAAAGAATAATTTTTTTGATTATACTTTTTTGCATTTTTTGCGCAGAAACTGCCTCCTGTAATGAAATTCCAGTTATTGCAGTAGAACCCATGCTTGACCGTATTGGATGGTACATGTCTCATAAGGCCTATACTTTTCAGACAAGACTTTCTGCTGAACTTTTTACAAATTGGAAGTGTCATATTTCTGCACGAAGCATAGGTCTTCTTCTTCATCGGGAACGATCGTTATCTTCGCTTGAAAAACAACTTGCAGCAATGCCATCTCCCCAATGGATTGTCGGAGGATCATATCAAAAAGGGAGACGCATCAATAACAAATGGAATGAAACGGATATTGAACTTTTACTCATAAATGCTAATGATGGAGTCTTGCAGCGAGATGTATTTCGTGAAAAAGCGGGTCACTATAATGAAATCAAGTTCATTTCTGAAAAAATTGCACAAAAATTGAAACTTTCTCCTCGGGAATTTTCAGCAACCGTTTCAACAAACAGAAAAAATGAAACGTGGGCCATTTTACCATTTTTTAAGATTTTAAGTATTAAAGACTTTGAAAATGCAACGAAATTTTCCGGAAGTGATTTTTTTGTTTATCAACTTCAACAGAGCGGAAAACTGAAAAATATTGTTTCCCGTGAAAATATGCAAAAACTGCTTGCCGAACATAAACTGCACTTGATCAATAATATAGACATCGGAAGTGCCGCGAGTATCGGAAGGCTGCTTTCCGCAGACCGGATCGTTTATGGAAACGTTACAAATGGACCGCAAAAAGGCTGTTTCCGTTTGGATATTCTTGTTGTTGATTGTAATTCCGGCGTCGTAGTTAATGCTTTCACTGGGACATTTACAGATGACACTATGGAGGAAAAACTTGCCAAGGCCGCAGCAAAAGTCTTAAATACTCCTGATTTACTTCCGCCAGAGGCATCTGCCCGCAGTTCAGATAATGCGAATGACATCGAATCTCGAAGACTTTTTGATACCATAAAAAAATCCCGTTTCCAATATCGCAGTACTTCCGTATTAAGCGGACAAATACTTTCTCTTGCAGAAAGTTACTATCTGCTTAATGCCAAATATCCGTATCGTTGTTTGGCATTGGCTCATGAGTTGATTCTTAATCTCTATTATCAGAAATGTCCTGAACATTGGTATTATATTTACACAACCAAAGCAATGCCCAATGGACCGGGAAAACTTACTACTACAGAGGTTCAAAGTCGAATGGCTGCAAATTTTCTTTTGCCCGTACTTGACCGATTACGCAATATTTCACTGGCTGAATATAACGATTCTGTCGGGCGGCTGAAATTCAGGCTTTTGGTCAATGCGGGAAGATGCGATGAGGCGGAAACCATTTGGCGCAAGCGGCTTGATAATGGCTTGGATATTACCGATTGGGACATGGGCACTCTTGAAATGCGCCGTAAGAATTTCCGAAAAGGAGGTGATTATTTTATGAAAGCAGAAAGGCCGGGACACGCTTTATATGCCTATTATTTAAGCGGAGATCACAATCTTGCGTATAGAACCGGCAAGGAAGTTAAACCGCTTTTTCTGGCACGGTATTCAGAGGAATTTCTTATTTGGATAGAGTTGCTTGAAAAGTATGGGGCTACAGGCGAGGCGTTGGAATGGTTGGAAAAGTTTGAAGCGTATGGAAATCACAACTCTGCCTATTATAAACGCCGTTTTTTCAATATTGGGCTGAATAAAGTTTGTGCAGATACAATAAAACGTTTGCGCGCAAGCAAAAATGCAATACGGTTTTATCCAGCACGAGAGATATTTGCTCCATTGACCGAATTTCCGGTTTATTATCAGGGTTTGGGAAGTATGCCGCAAAAAGAACTGGTGGCGGCGGCGGATATATTGAAAAAGGAACTGGGGCTTGATGTAAAAATAATGCAAAATCGTCCCATGCCTGTCAAGGGGGCGTATGATGTCGGCCATCATGCTTTTTCTGCGGAAAAATTGGCAAGAGCTGTGCGTTATGCTTATGGTGAAAACTATCCATCCAAAGGTATATTACTGTATATTTTGACAAATGAAGCGATAAACGATGACAGCATAAATGTTCTCTTTGGAACAATGCCTGATTTTGGAATTGCATCCTTTTCAAGAATGGCAATTTCAGCAATGGAAATAGATGTCATTAAAGTAATTGCTGTTTCCACTGCGCGACACATCTTGAATAATACAATGCGGGAAAATAAATATTGCAATAACTATCCATGTATGATGGCTGCAATTTGGAGTTTTGACCGATGCAAAGAGTTTGATTTCAAGATATGCTCGGATTGTATACCATATATCAAAAAAGGTAATATAAAGCGTGCTTTGCGACGCATGGGAAATCGTAACTATGTCAACCATTGTTCGCACGAAGAAATTAGAAATTATGAGGAGTATAAAAAGGGTTGGAAATGAAAAGTTTACGGATTAGTCTGGTTCTGTTGTTGAGTGTCAATTCTCTTTGGAGTGCTTCGTATGAAGAAATGATGAAACAGGCAGAAGAACTCTTCAAAGCAAAAAAATATGCAAATGCCGCAGCTGTATTTGATGATGCCTCTCTGGAGACAGATGACACTCAGAAGCGTATCGAGGCAAGATATCGCAACTGGAACAGTTTAAGAAAAGCAAGAGCAAAAAATACTGTCTCAGTTGCGGAGTCCTTGCTGTATGATGAAACCGAATTAGATTTTGAACGAAAAATCGAACTCATTTCATACATAGCGTTGTATGGAAGTAAGGCAAAGTCCCAAAAGGTACTTGAATTCGGACTTAACTTAAAAGGTCTTGACGAAAAGCAACGAAGTCGAGTCCTGCTTGTTGCGCTAAAAACCAGAGGCTCCTGGCAGAGCGGAGCCTATGTAAAAGAAATTCTTTCAATGAAGGATCCGGATCCGGCCGCAAAAGCCAGTGCCCTCGGGGATTTGGCAAATGTTTATTTGTGGACAAAACGGGATCCGGTAAACGCTTTGAGGTATATCTCTGAAGCATTGGCAATAAAAGAATTGAAAGGACAGGATAGGCAATTTTATTTATTGGTTCAAGCAAGATGTTATGCGGCAGTCAAAAGATTTGATATGGCAGAATTGAGTTATTTAGCTGCGATTAGAATTGCACAGCAACATAATTTTCAAGAGGCGGCGTACAAAGAACTTACAAGGGTTTATCTCTTATCAAAACAAGGTGAAAAAATAGAACCATTATTAAAACTGGCATCTGTGGATAAATGTTTGAACAAACGTCAACGTCAAGTATTTTTAAATTTATTAGTTGAAATCAATAAAGCCCAAATGCAATAAAAAAAGGAGATAAAAATGTTATATTTAAAAAAAATGTTGGTAGCAGTAGTTTGTTTTATGATATCTGCTGTTATGGCTGCGGATCCGGTCATCATTTTCAATCCGATGCAGATTGAGAGTAAATTAATAGATGCCAGTCTGTTCAATGATCTTGTCGCAGCGGAGTTGTCCTGTACTGCAGGAATAAAGCTTGTTGAACGCAATCAACTTGATAGAATATTGAAAGAAAAATCATTGAGTCCCAATGGTATGCTTGATGCAAATGCGATCAACAATATTGGTTCTCTGCTTGGTGCCGACTGTTTTGTATCCGGTTCTGTGCGGGAAAAAGATAACAAACTTCTGATTTTTGTCAAAAGCATTTATGTAAAAAACAGCGTGATGAAAATGAAGTATATCAGTATTGCTGCAGACCTTGAAAAGGCCGCAAAAGCAACTGCGCAAGTCGCCGTTGATACAGTGAAAATGCAAAAAACACAGAAGTTGTCTATTGTTTCACCCGGAGGACAATTACTGTTTCCGGATAGGAAAAGACCTATTGTGGCTGTTTGTATTCCCGAAATTCACATTGCAAGCCAACGTCTCATTGATCCTGCCGCAGAAAATGAATTAACTAAAATATTGTTGCAGCAAAAGTTTAATGTCAAGCAGATGTCATCAACACTGGCTATTGGAAAAAATGGCCTGATTGAAAGTATTATCGGAGATCGTACCACGATGCTTAAAATTGCCCGGAAATCCGGAGCCGATTATCTTATTTACGGAGAAGCCGTCTCGGAGTCATCTGATACATTTGGCAACTATCGTACATCACGCGCTCGGGTCGAATTAAAGATCATCGCAACGGCAAGCAATAATGTGATTTGGGCTGATAGCGCGTATGCCGGTGCTGCCGATACCAGTGAGATAATTTCTGGAAAGAAAGCAATTCAGAAAGCTGCTGCTGCACTTGCACTGAAAGTCGCCGACGCATTGTTGAGATAAAACGGAAGGTCCTGTACTGAATATAGACTGATTTTTACAGTTGCTATGTTAAAAGAAAGCGAGGTGCTTTAGAAAAAAAGTTGGCTGATTCTCAAAAATGTGATACTGTATAAAAAAGCAACGACACTGTTGGATAGTGCCTTGCAAACAGTAATCCATTAAAAAAAGGAGACATCAGCCATGACACAATGTAGCACACTTTCGTTCAAAGGTCAAGTGATTTATTGCGGAATTGACGTACATAAGAACAGTTGGAAGGTACATTTACGCCATTGCCACCGTGATTTGGACAAATTCAGTATGAATCCTGACCCCAAAGGATTGGCGGATTACTTGAAGAGAAAGTATCCTGAAGCCGAATATCGAAGTGTGTACGAAGCCGGTTTCAGTGGCTTTGAAGCCCATCGGGCATTGTGTGCGTTGGGAATACTTAATATTGTGATCAATCCGGCGGATGTTCCGACCAGTGGACGTGATCGCGAATATAAGAATGATCGTGCAGACAGCCGCAAGTTGGCAAGAGAACTGGAAAACGGTATGTTGGAACCGATTTACATTCCAAGTCCGGAAAATTTGGAATTACGAAATCTGGTTCGTCGGGAAACCCAGGTGGTGAAAAACACTATCAGGGTGAAAAACAGAATCAAAAGCCATCTGTTTTTCAATGGGATCAAGTTTATAGGTTGGTCCGGACGTTCTTTGAAAATTTTAGAATTGGATGCTGAAAAGCGAGATGATTTTGCATTATTGAGCTTGCTTCGGGAACTTCGCTTTCTCCGGCTGGAACGGCTGACGATAGTTGAAGATGAAAAGAGATGCTTAAAAAAGCATAAACGTGAAGAAGTTCAATCACATTTGCAAAGCATTCCGGGAATTGGTTTCAGGACTGCGGTGATTCTGCAAGCCGAAATCTGGGATCCTGCAAGGTTTCAAGACAAGGAACATTTAGGCTCTTATTCCGGAGTTGCTCCTCATCTGGTTGGCAGCGGGGAACACGAGTTTGTTCGATCGTGCGGAAACCGGAAACGGAAGCAGCTGCATTACATTTTGATAGAAGCTGCCTGGAAATCCATATCACATGATTTGGAACAACGTGCAAGGTATGGAAAATTGCTTGCAAAAGGAGCGAATCCTCAACGGGCTATTTCCATTATTGCAAAGAAGTTGTTGTACACGATCCGTGCGGTATGGATCCAAAACCGGGATTATGTCAAACTTGAATCAGGAAATACGGTGAAAAACTGTTGAAACTGTTCTGATATCTGACTCTGTTTGCTGTATGTAACAAGAGTTCGGTTTTTTGCGGTAAGTCGCCCAATAGGCTCTTGAGTAAAATGCTCCTGTTCTACAGTTTGCGATTACCGCTTTTTGAAGAGAACAGCAAAATGCAAGGTTGAATACTTTGAAGTATTCTTCGGTTGCCAATAATAGTATCCGATTTAAGTTACGGAAAGCAGCAGATAAAAACTGTGAAAATAATACTGCATAGAAAACTGTGCAGACAGGATTTTTGTTGCTTGGGAACAGAAAATTTAAGAAAATTAACAAAAACAAGGGAATCAGCCCTTGACTTTTACATAATAGAG
>JAFTUS010000037.1 GCA_017466125.1 Lentisphaeria bacterium
AAGATCTTGTCAATTTGTTCCTGAGAGAAGTTGGCAAATTCCTTTTGTGCCGCACTGACCTTGGCAACCAGTGCGTCAATCAAGGCTCTTTCCTCTGCCTCTTTCACTTCAGGGGCGACTTCGGGGGTGGTTTTCACTTTCTTGTCCATATTAAACTCCTTATGGGTTGTTGGATGATTTTTTATTATCATCTGATGTGCTTTTTTTATCATCTGCATTTAATATATCATCACATTTTCAAAATACAAGCGGGAAACATAAAATTTATTGATATTTTTTTATCATCTCGGAAATGGAAAGCGTATTTTCTGCGTAAAACAAGCTGTCGAATGCTGTTTTTTAAAATATTTTTATAGATTATTATCCGGACATCAGCAAGCATTGACAAGGATTTGTTTCTGTATCTGACGGAGGGTGAAAGGGCTGAAAAAATATCGGGATGCTAAAAAACGAACATCTCAAAACGCCTGGAGAGCACTATTTTTTTTCAGAAAACCAACTTTAATAAAAAAGGGAGTATGAGCTCTTCGGCAAAACAAAGGACATTTTCGGAAAAAAAAGGAACGATTTTTTTCGTTCCTGAATCAGTTATTCATCGCAATTGATGTCTTCTTGTCTCTCTGCTTTATTAATTTTCGCAAATAAAACAGCGAGCCCACCTGCAATCACTTCTCTTTGAACAATTACTCCAGGTGGAACATTCAAGCAGACGTTAGAGAAATTCCACAAATATTTTATTCCCAAAGATACCAAAATATCGGCGACCAACTGTGCTCCAACCGGAGGAACACATATAATGCCGATTTTGGGAGGTGCAAACTTAAGCCGTTTACGAATATCAGCTAAATCGTAAACCTCATGGCCATGAACAGAACGTCCGATTTTTTCGGGAGAAGAATCAAATACAGATTCAATGATGAAATTATAGGAGCGGAAATCTTCAAAGTTCAATATAGCAGCACCTAATGATCCAGCACCGATCAATGTAGCTGAGGAAGGCTTGTCCCATCCGACTAATCTCAATATAGCATCAATAAGATCATTGACTTTGAATCCATGACGCTTATTGCCAGGCAATCCTGTCATCCCAATATCTTTACGAACCATAACATGAGGAATATTCATATATTTCGCAAGTTCCGCACAAGAAACCCATTCTTGTCCCGAAAGTCTCAAATGGAACAGCTTATGCAAGTAGGTCGGCATACGTCGCATCGCTGGTGTGTTTAATATTTTCATGTTGTTCCTTGTGTTTGTCTCCAGATGTTATTAATATATCATCTCGAAGTGAAAAAATCAAATGTTTTTCCAAAAAAATTGAATAAATCATTTACATTCAAGGTAAAATGTATGTTTTTTCAGTCAGATAGCTTATTATCCAGTCTAATTCATGAAGGTTTTATAGGAACAAAAAACTATGCGAATCTTGGAATGACTCGCATAGCCAAAATCCTTGTTTTATTTTACAAGGGAAGTATTATTCGGAATTCTGCTCCGGCATCAGGATTACTGATAATCTCGGCTTTGCCGTTATGGATGAGAGCGATGTGTTTGACGATTGCTAATCCCAACCCCGTGCCGCCGAGTTCACGGCTGCGGGATTTATCCACCCGGTAGAAGCGTTCAAACAGACGGTCATGATGTTCAAGTGCAATACCTATGCCATCATCTTTGACAGTCAAGATTGCATTCGCACCTTCCTGTGTTACGCTTAATGTAATGTTTTTGCCATTGCTGTAACGCAGTGCATTTTCTACAAGGTTTATCAATGCCTGTTCCAAAAGGTCCGCATCTCCAGATACAGTCAATGGCAAATTATCGGCAACTTTTAATTCAAAACCGCATTCTTTGGCATGGTCAGTTTCAATATCAATTACATTATCTACAACACTGTTTAACACGATTTTTTCGGATGTTGACTCTTTTCTGGGAGATTTTTCCAATCGGGCAAGATTCAAAATATCCTTCACCAGATTATTAAGTCTTTCAGTGTGCTTTTTCAACATTGCAGTCAACTTTGCCCGATTTTCGGGATTATTGGTTTCCTCCAAGGCTTCCGCCGCTCCCGAAATGCAGGTCAATGGTGTTTTGATCTCATGGGAAACATTGGCAATAAAATCCGCCCGGAACGATTCCAGTTTCCGTAAATTGGTTAAATCAGTAACTGTCAAAAGCAGACGTTTTTCTCCGTTTTTATACAATATGGAACCTTTTATCCATAGAGAGATATTTTGCCCGTTACGGTCAAAGAAAAACTCTTTTTCAAAAGACTCCTCGCTTTTAATTGTTTTCTGAGCTTCTTCTACCAGTTCCGGAATATGACAACGGTTCAGATGAAAGGATTTATTCCTGTCAAATTTCAATAATTCTGCGGCAGCATTATTGGTTCTGATCAGAGATCCATCACTCTTAAAGAGCAGAACACCTTCACTCATTGTATTAAATAAGGCTTCGCGCTCATTACGCTCAAAAGTAACTTGTGTAAGCTGATTTTTTAATTGTTCGGTCATTTTTGCAATATCTATTGCCAAATCACGGATAATACCATCTGGTGGAATTTCAATAACCTTATCGAGATTTCCAGCGGCAATATCCTCTACACTCTGCTGAAGATTTATTAAAGGTTTACGCACAGCTTTTACAATGTAGATTGTCAAAAACAGGACGATTTCAGCACCGAACAGCAGAGCCCAGAACATATTCAATCTTGAAATATCAATAATTCTTCCTACTTCCGCAGTTGGGATGGCGCTGCGTAAAACATATCTTTTGCCATTGCAATCAACAGGCATTGCATGATATATCATCTTTTGATTCAAGCTGGAACTGTAGCGGATGGTACTGGCAGCTTCCCCTTCCAAGGCTTTTTTTACCTCACTTCTATCTTTGTGATTGTCAAAGATTCCGGAATTTTCTTTGGTGTCTGCGACCACCTTACCTGTGTCATCAATCAATGTTAAACGCAAAGTATGCCCTTTTACAGAATCACAAAATTGTTTGATTTGAGCAAAATCATTATTTTGCAACATAGGAGTGATGACCGCAGCAGCCAATTGCGCTTCCTGCGCAATATTATTTTTTGCATCAAACAGATAGCCTTCTTCAAATTTTGCGATCTGCCAGTAAAGAAATGCTGCAAATGCCGCAATCAGAACAGTTGCAAGTAAAGGAAGCGAAAAAAGCAGAGAATCACGTTTTTTCATTGCCAATTCTCCTGTTTCATACGATAGCCGATACCGCGTATCGTTTCAATGTTCTTAATGCCCCATTCACCCAATTTTTTCCGTAAATTGACGATTTGCACATCAACAGAGCGTTCAGTAACCGGATAGCCGTCACCTTTGATACGCTGAATGATCTGATTACGGGTATAGACTCTGCCGGGGTGTTTGGCAAAATGGGAAAGTATTTCAAACTCGCTGAAAGTAAGATCAATATTTTCGCCATCCAGTTTGCAGTAATGCTGTTCCGTATTGATCAACAGTGATCCCCGCCGGATCTCAAAAGCTGAACTTTGTTCAGACTGTTCCCGCAGGTGAGCGCGGACTCTTGCAATGAGAATTTTCCGGCTGAATGGTTTGGTGATGTAGTCAACAGCCCCCATTTCCAAGCCAAGCACAATGTCACTCTCCTCGCTTTTTGCAGTCAACATAATAATGGGAATATTGCGGGTGTTTTCCTGCATTTTCAAGGTGCGGCAGACTGAAAGCCCGTCCATTTCAGGCATCATCCAGTCAAGTAATATCAAAGATGGCTGGAAGCGAGCTGCTTTCTCAATCGTATCTCTGCCGTTTTCAGCTTCGATTATTTCTGTAAGATTGGCTTCCTCCAGTGCCATACGGACAAGCTCTCTGATGGAAGGCTCATCATCTGCGATCAATATTTTATAACTCATAATTTCTTCTCCGTTTCATGGCAATGCCGGATAATTTTTCCGCTTTCAAGGTAAATCACATCTTCTGCGATATTGGTGGCAATATCAGCAATGCGTTCCAGACAGCGGGAAATGGTAAGTCCGTTAAGATAATATTGTGCGCAGTCGGGATATTTCAGGATAAATGTCCTGACAACACCATAATTATCATGATGGATCTTATCGACTTTTTCATCTCTTGCAATCACATCCTGTGCCAAAACAGTATCGTGATAAGACAGAGAATCCAAAGCATCTTTCAGCATACCACACGCTATATGTAACATATCACAAAAATCGAATTTTTCAATTCTATGATTTTTGAAAGAGTCAATATTTCCGACCCGTTCTGCCATATTTACCGCCAGATCACCGATGCGTTCCAGTTCGCTGTTGACCTTCAAAATCGTGATAACCTGCCGCAAATCCGAAGCTACCGGCTGATGCAGAGCAAGAATCTTCAGACATTCTTCCTCAATCTCAATTTCCATGGTGTCTATTTTTTCATCTCCGGCAATGACGGAAGCAGCTTTTTCAAGTGAAACCTCTTCGACTGCTTTGCCGGAAAGTAAAACTGCTTCTTCGGCATAAGCCGCCATTGACCCCAGCATACTCTGCAAATTGATCAACGCGTTATTAAAATGTCCTTTCATCATGAAAACCTCCCGGTAATATATTCTTCAGTTTGTTTATTTTCTGGATTGGTAAAGATGTCTTTGGTCTCTCCGTATTCAACGATACGCCCTTTGTAAAAGAATACGGTTTGATCGCTGATGCGAGCCGCCTGCTGCATATTATGCGTAACAATAACAATAGTAAATCGTTCACGCAAACTGTCCATAAGCTCCTCAATCTTCAGCGTTGCCACGGGGTCAATGGCGCTGGTAGGTTCATCCATAAGCAGGATTTCCGGCTCAGAAGCGATCGTACGGGCAATACACAGTCTTTGCTGCTGACCTCCGGAAAGAGCCAATCCGCTGGAGTGGAGCTTATCCTTGACTTCATCCCAAAGTGAAGCTCCACGTAAAGCCTGTTCAACTTTTTCCGCAATAGTTTTTTTATCAAGTTTGTAGTGCAAATGCAAGGGATATGCCACATTATCAAAGACACTCATGGGGAACGGAGTCGGCTTTTGAAAAATCATGCCGACTTTCCGGCGTAGTTCCAGAACATCCACATCATCATCCAGAATGTTTTTACCGTCAATCAGGACTTCTCCTGTGGCACGCTGTTCCCGATAAAGTTCAAAAATGCGGTTGTAGATACGCAAATGAGTTGACTTACCGCATCCTGATGGACCAATAACTGCCGTAATTTTATTGGCAGGGATGGTAAGATCATTATCGAACAATGCCTGATGATTTCCGTAATAAAAGTTGAGTTTTTTGGTTTCAATTTTAATTTCCATATTTTTTCTCCCTGAAAAAAATTCGTACTGTTATGTTGACAAGCAAAACCATCATCATCACGACCAAGGCAGCACTCCAGCCGATTTGATGCATGACTTCAAAGGGTGAATTTGTTGCGTATTCCGTGATCAATACAGGCAAGTTTGCCGTAGGCTGTGTAAAGTATCCTGTAGGGAAACTGTCGGCAAACATTGCGGTAAAAAGCAATGGGGCTGTTTCGCCTGAAACTCTTGACAGAGAAAGCAATATACCGGTAAGCAAACTGTTTTTTGCACTGCGGCAGACAATGTAAAGCGTCGCCCGCATCCGGGTCATTCCCAGAGCCAGAGCCGATTCCCGCAGCGTATTGGGAACCATTGCAAGCATATTTTCGGTAGTCTGAACAATCACGGGAAACATAAGTATTGCCAAAGCTACGGAACCGGCAACGCCGGAGAATTTTCCGGTTGGAACGATGATAAGCATATATACAAAGAGTCCCACCAGAATAGAAGGCATTCCCATTAACACATTGGAGGCGAATCTTATGGCATTACCGAGTCTGCGGTATTCTTTGTATTCAGAAAGAAAGATACCGGCAAGCAATGCCGGAGGTACAGCGATCACGGCTGCACCAAGCGTAATGAGCAATGTTCCGGCAATGGCATTACCTATACCGTAAGTTATACTGCCGTATGGTGCAGAACAGTTCACAAAGAGAGATGGAGTCAATGCTTCTTTTCCATAACTGACAACTGTCCATATCACCCAAATCATAATGGATATGGCAAAAATAATAGCAACTATGGAAAAGGAATTAAGCAGATGATTTTTTATTTTCCTCCATAATAGAGAACGTTGTTTCATTTTTCACCTCTTTTCGCTTTTGTGACATGCAAAAAGTACTGACTGGTAATTTGAATTCCCAGACACATAAGGAGCAATATCACGCCCAGGGCAAACAGAACACTTCTCTGCAAGCCGTCTGCTTCGGCGAAATTATTAGCCAGTGTACTGGAAATGGTCGTTGCCGAGTCAAAAATACCTTTGGGCATATTCATCATATTGCCGATGACAAAGAGGACAGCCATGGTTTCTCCCAGTGCCCGTCCGAGACCGATAAATATACCGCCGAGAACTCCGCGGATACCATAACGCAAGATAATGTCTTTATTGGCTTCCAGTTTGGTGCAGCCGATCCCGTAAGCAGCTTCTTTCAGCACGGGAGGTGTCATTTGAAGCACATCCCGTAATACTGCACAGATATAAGGAAGAATCATGACAGCAAGAATCACCCCGGCTGTAAAAAGTCCGAACCCGTTGTAAGAACTGTTGACAAAAGGGATTTTATCCAAGTGCAAAGTGTTTACCATAAAAGGCTGAATATATTTCTGCATCAAGGGAGCCAATACAAATAATCCCCACATACCGTATATGACGCTGGGGATGGCGGCAAGGAGATCAACCGCATACCCCAGAATCATTCCAACTTTTTTCGGAGCATCCACAATAAAAAGGGATGCGGCAAACGCCAGAGGCAAAGCAATCAACAGAGCAATAACGGTCGTGACTGATGTTCCAACGATTGATGGTAATGCTCCAAACTTTTCATTGGCAGGGTCCCAATTACTTGAAACGAGCAACTCCAAACCGAACCTGCTCCACGCTTCACTGCTTGCCCACAGGAGCTGTATGAAAAATCCTGCCGTCAGGATCAAAACCGCTGCCCCGCAAGCGAGGCATATGATTTTGAAACAACTATCGGTTTTTATTGTGGATATTTTCACTTCAACTTACTCCAAACCATCCCGACGTTCTGCAATCACTGTTGATTTAGAATCTTTCAGGATAAGATTTCCATTTTTATCAAAACCAAAATCAGTATTGCAATCAACCTCATAGGTCAGCCAATGAATTATTTCCACATTTTCCCATGGAATAATCCTGACGGTCGTTTCTCCCGCATGGACTTGATTGCGCATTCCATCTACAATTCTCGAAAAGTGAAATGTTCTTCCTTTGATTACGACGTATCGATCTGATTCTTCAACGACTTGTCCGATAATGATGTGGGTGTGTGCACCTGGATAAGATTTTTTGCACCGGAGACGAATGTTTTTGTTTTTCAGAAAATCACTCACTTGAGAACCTCCTTTTGTATGAGCTGTACAACATTTTCCGGAAGCGGTACATACTGCAGACGTTTTGCGGCAGTTGCTCCGGATGTTAAGCACCAGTTGAAGTATTTGAAAAGTTCAGCTTTACGATCAGCTGCGAGATCTTTGCGGAAGAGAATGTAGGTCACACCAAGGATGGGATAGCTTTTTTCACCGCCTTGATCTGTCAGTACCATATAGAAGCCCGGAGCATTTTTCCAATCAGCTGCAGCAGCTCCAGCTGTGAAGTTATCAACTGTCGGGGCGATGAAATTGCCTGCCTTATTTTCAAGCTGTACCATTGCAAGTTTCGCTTCCACCGCATAAGTGTATTCGGTATAACCGATCGCTCCTTTGATCTTGGCTACATTATTACACACACCGGGATTCTTTTGCCCGCCGATACCTACAGGCCATTTCACAGAAGAACCGCAACCGGCAACTTGTTTCCATTCGGCAGAGATCTTGCTCAAATAATTGGTAAAAATGAAACTTGTTCCGCTGGCATCAGCTCTGCGGACAACTGTGATGGCAAGATCCGGCAATCCGGGATTGTCTTTCAAGAGTTTGGGGTCATTCCATCTGGTGATTTTACCAAGATAAATGTCAGCAAGATTTTTGCGGCTTAATTTCAACTGATTATTATTAACGCCGGGGATATTGACGATAACGACAACTCCACCGGTAAGCATGGGAAACTGAACAAGTCCGGCTGAATTCTGTTCTTCCAGAGTAAGCGGATTATCGGAACCGGCAAAATCAACTGTCCCTGATTTGATCTGATTGAGACCTGCGCCAGAGCCGAGGCTCTGATAGTTTACTTGCACTCCGGAATTGGTCTGACTGTATGAGTGTGTCCAATTCTGATAGACCGGAGCGGGGAAACTTGCCCCGGCTCCATTGAGAGTTACTTTGTTGTTCTCTGAACATCCGGTTACCGTCAACACCGCTGCGGCAGCCATTGCAAGATTTGTGATTTTTTTCATTTTCTTTTTTCCTTTCTTGAGGTTACAATGCATAAGATACATTTCATTTATGCATAGTTTGTGAGAGAATTGTTAGTTTTGTGTTAAGATTACTTTTTTCAGGATCGATCAGGAGTTGACCATATCCGTAAGCGTGTTTGAATTCCATTGCAGGAGGAGTTACTTCGGTCTCCGGAAGAACGATTTCGCAATCGGCAACTACGATAAGTTGTGTCTTTTTCAAAGACTCCCGTTCAGTAGAGAATACCCATCCCAGAAGCGGAATATCTTTCAAAAGTGGCACACCACCATTGATTCGTACTTGCTGCGTTTTTTCAATACCGCCAAGATAAAACCGTTTTTTGTTATTGGTGATTGTCACCCGTTGAGTTGTGCTGAAATCACTGCTGCGGATCGAGCCGTCAGAATTATATCCCAGCATACTGCATGTTTTTACGGAAAGATTCAATACCGAGGCTTTGCCGCTTACTTCGGGCGTAACTGAAAGTTCAAACTTGAATTTTTCATTACCACTTTTTACATTGACTGCATTGCCATGTTCTGCTTCACCTTCGCGCGAAGGGATTTTTTCCATTGCAGCATAAAGAGCACCGCTTTTGCGGGTGAATTTCCCGCTTTCTCCGCTCTCAATAGTAATTGATCCGGTGCTTACGACCTGCGCTTTCCCTTTGGAAACCAGAAAATCCAGAAACTTGGTGTTCCACTTGGGGTTAAAGTTGAAGTAATCAGTATTCACCGTCCCATTGGCGGCAACTGCAGTCAGGACATCTTTGATATTGTAATTTCTCGTAAGATTGGCTCCTGTTTGCAAAAGATGCACGCCATTATTGTTTTTCCAACTCTGGAAATCCACTCCCAGCATACCGTCGTTTTCGCTTTCAAGTTCATACACGGTACAACTGACTTTGATTTGAGCGTGCGGTTTATCGTAAAGTTTGAGCATCTTCTCAATGTGCGGTTTGGAATAAAGAGCAGTATTGAAGAAGAGTGCGTTCAAGTCACTGTCAACTTCAATCTTGTCCTTGCCGCCGATAAGTTCGGTTGTGTCATTGGAAACATTTGCCCCAACACTCTTGATCAAACTCTGCAATTCAGACGCACTGCGGTAAAGCGGATAATAGATAAATTTCGGCTGACCGGAAGAGTTTTTGATTCCCGGCTGATCCAAGCGGGCGACCAGTTCATCTATCCCCATGCCGGACGGCGAATTTTTGAAGCGGTATTCTTCAGCAGAAATAATCAGCATTTCAGTTCCGTCAGCAAAACGGACGCACTCCACTCCGCAAGGGACAAAGATTTTCTGTGTTTTTGCCTTGTTATCCTTGCTGTAAACATTGTAGAAATCGGTATTGCTTCTGCCTGCAGCATTGTTGTAATCCACACGGGCGGACTGTACCATTTCCCGCAAATAAGGTCGGATGGAGTTGGCATCAGCATGTTTCAGGATATAAATTTTGGTAATGATATTAGGATCGTTCGTATCGCGGACAAAGTGAACAGTTTCAGCTCCGTCCTTGATGTTAAGCCGCAACTGAGCCTGTACAGTGCTGTTGCCATAGGCGGGATTTGCATTGCTGGTCGGCTGCTGATTGGCAAAGATGGATACGGCGGTAAAAGCAAGAAGCGTTCCTGATAAAACTTTTTTGTTCATTATATATATCCTTTATTTTACGATTTGTTCAACTTGAGCGACTTTTCCTGCCAATGCGGAGCTTTCTTCATCAGCATTAGCAAGAACGGGATTAACAGATACCAGATAATACACCTTTTCCTTATTAGTTGTGGTTGTGCCGAAGATATATTTTAACACCGGAACTTCACAGAGGAACGGAACACCGATCGTCTGTTCAACGTCAAGAGTGCTTTCGTAACAAGTCAGCAGATGTTCTTTACCTGTCGTGTAACTGACTTTGCCGGAAGAGCTGTTTTCGTCATAAAGTTCATTGCCGTGATTGTCCCGTTCTACCACGGAACGGATGGCAAGATCATACTTGAAATTAAGTAACGCTGTTTTATTATCCGGCTGTCTGGCGATTACCGGGGATTGGATTTTCAACGTCAGGTGATTATTGGTCGAAGCATTGACAGCGGAAGCAAAATTTTCATCTTTGACCAGATTTTGGAAGTTGGGTGCAAAACTGATTTCAGCATCATGACCGTTAGTCAAGGTAACATTGGCACTGACTGAAACTTTACCGATACCATTCTGCTGCAGCATTCTCACAAATGACATATCAAAAGCGGGAGCGAACATAAAAAATCCGTAAGGACCGAAGGTGCTT
>JAFTUS010000038.1 GCA_017466125.1 Lentisphaeria bacterium
AGTACAAGCGCAGCGTCGATATTGCCTCGCATGAGGCAATACCACTCGCCGGGAGCGATGCCTCGAAAAAAGAGCGTAGCGTATTTTATCGAGGCGTTGAGCGGACGAAGCATTCCGAAGCCCCTGTAAAAATCAGTCAACCTTTCGTACTGAGCCAATAAAATGTGTTTTTTTTGTAAAAAAGTATTTGCATTTTCTTTTTGTTATAGTAAATTATATAACAGAACGGGGTCGTCCCTTTAATTAATCTTGAAAGGAAATTGAAAATGAGACAGAAATTCACCTTGATCGAACTCCTTGTCGTAATTGCAATTATCGCCATTCTCGCGGCTATGCTTCTGCCCGCACTAAATAAGGCAAGGGAAAAAGCCAAAGCCATCAGTTGTGTGAATAAACTCAAACAGAGCAGTCTGATCCACATTACTTACGCCGATGATTTCAATGGTATGTTCCTTGTTGAAGGCCCCAATTCCAGCGCCCAAAATAGCGTGCCCTACACCTCTTACCTGTGCGGCAAGTATGCTCAGTGCCCGGCGTACTTCCCTGTGAAAATCGTTAAAAAAGGCAACGACCGCAATACTTCCGATATGCTCATCTGTCCGGCTCTGCCCGGGATTCTTGCCCCCGGTGACGGTGAAGGTCAGGTCCCCCAGCGCGTTTACGGTATGTACGCTTACAACTGGTATCTCAGCGATACCAATGACGGTGCCAGGGTCGGTACTTTTTGCATCAGCAAAAATAAGTGGAACGTTCTGGTTTCCGCAAAGATGAAGCAGGCAGCAGGAACTCCGCTGCTGGCAGATTCCGCAGTTCCGGCAGACTATAATGCTGCCCAAGCCGGTTACGGTTATTATCTGATTGCAAACTCCAACAATGCCTACAATAACGGTGTCTCCGGTTTGCTTTCTGCCCGTCATGCCAACCGTTCCAATGTGGCGTTTGCAGACGGTCATGTTGAAACCATCGAACCCAAGGCTCTGCGGCTCGGTCCGGTGACTTTGACCTCATTCTGCGATGCCACTAACACCAGAATCCCTTTCTGATAACCTGACAGAAGAATAAAAAATGAAAAGAAAAATTTTTGCAGTGCTTGCTGCTTTTGCAGTTTGCCCGTTCCTCTCTGCGTCCCAATTACCCGCCGGGGTCAAGGTTTCTCCTTCCGGAAGCCTGCTTTTTGAGGGTGGTAAATTTGAAGTCTGCGCCTATACGCCCCGCTGGCGCGGTTTTTCCAATGCGGATTTCAAAAATGTAAAAAACAACATCTCCCGCCAGGGGGGGACGCTGACGGCGGAATTTGATAAACACGATCTGCGTGGAAAATTCACGCTGACCCTCGTTCCCGTCGATGATAACTCCTTTGACCTCAAAGGAAAATTTGAATTTGAAAAGCCCTCCCACCTCGCTCAAATTTCCGCCAGTCTGGAATTTCCGGTCAAGGATTTGAAAATCTCCTTCGACGGCAAAAAAGTCTCATTCAAAAAAAGTGTGACCAAAAAAGACAAAGCCACTGTCGCATGGCGCAAATTCAAAACCTGTGAGATCCAATCCCTCGGCAATCAGGTGTTGACGGTCACTTCAGAGAAAAACAATACCGCCCAAATTCAGGACAACCGGGTGTTTTCTCCCCATTTCAACCATGCTGCACTGCGGCTTTTCTTCACTCCCGGCAACGGAAAAGCGGTGAAAGAGGCGGAAGTCGCTCTCCGCATCCGTGTAAAGCACCTCAAAACACAGCCCGTCGATATTTCTGCCGCCGCCGACTGCAACATGGCGGATGACCCCGCCGCCGGAAAACCCGGCTGGACACGTCAGGGGGCAGGCAACGATTTCAGCACCTTCAACGCACGGAAAATTTCCGTTTACGGCGTGGATTTTCTCATTCCCGACCGCAAGGTCATTGCCGTCGGCGGCGAACAGCGCAAGATCCGCAAGGAGTGCCGTTTGAAACTGCCGGAAACCAAAGGCATGAAAGCCTTGCACATCTTGCAGAACTGCGCCTGGCCCACCGCCGGAGCAGTGGGCAGCATCACCGTTTGCTACAAGGACGGTTCGCAGGAAAAAATCACCGTTTCCGGCGTGAATGACTGCGGAAACTGGGTCGGCCCCCGTGCCAAAAACAACGGTATGCTCGCGTGGAAAGAACTCAATGAACTGGGGCGCAGTCTCGGGATCTATCTTTCGACTTACGCGCTGAAAAAGAGCGATCCGACGGAGTTGATCTTCACGATCTCCCCCGATCGCGCCAGTACCTTCTGGGCGGTTTTCGGCGTTACGCTGGGGGAAGATACCCTCGGTCTTCCGGAGGTCGCCGACCGTACTTACACCTACAATGCCAACAGCGAATGGAAAACTCTTTCATTTACCAATAACGTGAAAAAGGGCAGTCCGCTGGATTTCTCCTTTATGCTCGATGCTCCCGCCGGAAAGTACGGCTTCGTGTTTGCCGCAAAGGACGGTACCATGCGCTTTGAAAAAGCCCCGGAAAAACGTCTGAAACTTCATGGTATCAACGTCTGTTTTGAGGCGAATTTCCCCCCGAAAGAGTGGGCGGATAAAATGGCAGAACATTTCGCCGCTCTGGGCTACAATGCCGTGCGTTTCCACCACTACGACAGCACGGTGATCGACAAAAAAGCGGGCAACTCCACCACGCTGGATAAAGAGATGATGGACCGCTTTGATTACTTTGTTTCGGTACTCATCAAAAAGGGTTTTTATCTCTCTACGGACTTCTATTCCACCCGTGCCTTTGACCCAAAGGAGGGGTTCCCAAAAATTACCTCCAAGGCATTGTATGTGCTGGATCAGCGGGCGAGAGAAAACCTCAAAACCTTCATCCGGAATTTCGTCACCCATGTCAATCCCTACACCGGGAGAAGTCTCGCACAGGAACCCGCTCTGGTATCGGTCAACCTTATCAACGAAGATAATCTGAACTGGGTCTGGAACAGTTCTTCACTCTCACGCAAACTTTTTGCAGAGAAGTTCGAGGAGTACAAAAAAGCACACAACTGTCCGAATGCCGTAACGGAGACTTCAGACCGTCATTTCATGGCTTTTCTCAACGGCTTGCAGGCGAAAACCCATAAGGAACTTTATGATTTCTGCAAAAAAGAACTGAAAATGAAAGCGTTGCTGACCAGCTGCAACTTCCAGAACCAGACCTATCTGGTGGATTTGCGTTCCCGCATGGATTTTGCCGACAATCACATGTATCACGCTCACCCGGTTTTCGGCGGCAAGTCGTGGCAGTCCAAAGCGATGTATACGCAGGAAAGTCCGCTGGAAACCATTGCCGCACTGCCCCGGGTACTGATGGTCTCCCGCCTGACCGGTATGCCTTACTGGATGACGGAGTACAACTACTGCAAACCCAACCGCACCCGTCATGAGGGGGCGGCTCTGATTGGTGCCTACTGCGCCTTGCAGGACTGGGATGCGATTTTCCGCTTCACCTACGCCCACAGCATGAAACGGGTGAGAGGCGAAAGACCGCAATCTGAAATGTTTGATGCCGCAGTAAACCCGATCATGCAGTTGAGTGACCGGGTGATCGCCGCTATGTTCCTGCGCGGAGATGTGCGCCCTGCTGAAAATGAGTTCAGTTACGCTGTCAACACCAACTTTACCGATCAGAAAGTTCCGGTGGAGTTCCACGCCAATTTCTCCAAACTCGGTTTGATCAGCCGTATCGGAGCAAGGATGCCGCAGAAAACGCTGCCCGCCGGGGTGAAAAATATCCGTGATATTGCCGGATTTTCCGATGTTCCCCCCGTCATCGCAAGTGAGTGGAAAAAACTTGTGACCAAAGGCGAGGCAAAAAGCGATACCGGAGAAATCGCCATTGACGGTAAAAAACGCACTTTCATTGTCAATACGCCCAAATCGGAATGTGTTACGCTTACGGGAGGAAATCTCTCTACCGGCGGAGTTTTGAATGTCAGGAACGCCCGTTATCCGCAGACGGCGGCATTGATGTCGCTGGATGACAAACCCCTTGCAGAGAGCAAACGGATGCTGCTGCTCCACTTCGGCAACTCGGTGGAGACCGGAGTGGTACACAGTGACCGCGGCGGCATGACCCAAATTGAGAAACAGGGGACTTTCCCGCTGCTGCTGCACAACATCAGTGCGGATATCACCCTTACAAGCGGTACCCCCTTTGAAGTGTACGCTCTTTTGTTCGACGGTTCAAGAGCGGGCAAAGTAACGGTGAAAAACAACACCTTCAAAGCCTCTGCGGGGCTTTTCAAAGGCGGTGTAGTCGGTTACGAAATCATAAAATAAATATCCCCAAAGAGTTGACTTTTTCGCGGCAGGGTGTATTTTATGTTTTTGGGTGTGGAAATGACAACAAATCGCTTCGTATATGAAAAAGTAATCAATGCGATCATGGATATGATCCGCACGGAGCATTATGCTCCCGGCGATAAATTGCCGGGGGTACGTGACCTTGCGGAGCGTTTCGACTGCAATTTGCATACCGTCCGCAAAGCGATTGCTTTTTTACAGGAAGACGGTTTGATCGAACCGCGCGGACGTCTGGGAAACTTCGTCTGCGGCAGCACAAATCATCTGATCGGACAATCCCGTTCCCGGGTGCAGATCGTCTCCACCCGCCGCATCGGCGTTCTGCTCTCTACGGATGCGAATGAATTCAGCACAAATCTTCTTGCTGCTGTGGAAAATTATGCGGTGAGAAATGAGTTGCAGTTGGAACTTCATGCCGTTTCCGCGGTCAGTGAAATTCCCGCCGCTGTGCAGAAAATGAAGCGGAACTGTTGCCGCTGTGCCGTTTTTTTATGGAGCGGCGGAGACAAAACCGATAAAGGTCTGAAGACCTTTCTGAAAGACAATACATTCCCCGTTGTTCTGCCGCATCCGGTCGCCGGGTATGAAAGGTATTGCTATGAACCGGCTGAACTCTACTCCTGGTTTGACCGTAAGGCGGTATCATTTCAGTTTCTCTACTTCAAAATGCTGGGGTATGAACATATCGCCTGTCTGGGACGCGATACCGCATCATGGTATTGCCGCTGGTATGAGGAGATCGCGCGCCGGGAAGGCTGCTGCCCCGATATTGCCCTGAATACAGATATTTCCGCTGTTTTGAAACGCTGGGAACCGTACCGCGGCAAACTTGCCGTTTGCTGTTTTGATGACCTTGATGCTCTGCAATTAACAGTAGGTGCGTGGAAAAGAGGGTGGGTCTTGCCCCGTGATATGGCTCTTATGGGGATAAACAACTTCCCCTTTGCCCGGCATCTGGACCCCGCACTTTCTTCCATATTGTTCCCCTATAACTATCTGGCGGAACGGATGTTGAAACGCGCGTTGGAACTTGCCGCAGGACAGACGGAATTTCCCCCCTTTGAAACGGCTCCGCTGGAAGTGGTGATCCGTCAGAGTTGCGGCGGCAGAACCCGTCTTGCAGAAAAGGATTTGCAGCAGTCGCTTGAAAAATTTCAGATCAAAGTGCTGCCGGATAAATAAACTTACGAATAAGACTCTTCAAGGATCTTCAGGGACTCTTCCTTTGTAAGTTCGATACGGTCGAGAACAAAGAGAAATCCCATCGTATCCCAGGCATTGTCGTTGATTTTTTTCAAATCTTCCCGGGTGATGCCGAAACCGGACATTTTCAGATTTTCCATGTGACAGGCACAGCGGAGTTCTTCAAGCACCTCGCAGAAATCCGCCTTTCCTGCGGCCTTTGCCATTGCTGCAAAACGTTCCGGCAGCAGCGGAGCGTAGTGTTTGAACCACGCCTTGGAGATCATAAGCAGTGCCGCACCGTGCGGAATGTTGGGGAAAACTCCGCCGATCGCATGGGCAATCGCGTGTTCCGAGGTGTTGCAGGAGGTGGATTCCGCCATGCCCGAAAGCGTGTTGGCAAGTGCAACATCTGAACGTGCTTCAAGATTTTTGCCGTCATTCACCGCCGTCGGCAGGGATTTTGCCAGCAGTTCGATGCTTTTCAGGCAGTAGAGTTCGCTGACCGGAGTGGCGATGTTGGCAAGATAGCACTCCACCGCGTGGAAGAAGGCATCGAAGCCTTGACAGGCGGTAAGATCCGGCGGAATGGTCAGCATCAGTTCCGGATCCACAATAGCGATTTCCGGAAAGGTATTTTCCCAGCCGAAACCGATTTTTTCCTCGTTATGGGTAACAACGCTCCAGGGATCGACCTCCGTACCGGTTCCTGCGGTCGTAGTGATTGCAATGATCGGCAACGGTGGAAGTGCGGGTGTCTGCCCTTTACCGCTGCCGCTGCTGATATAGTCCCAGAGGTCGCCGGGATTGGTTGCCATCAGAGCGATCGCTTTGGAGGAGTCAATGGGGCTGCCGCCGCCAAGCCCGATGACGAAATCACAATTTTCCGCCTTTGCCATTGCCGCGCCTTCCATGACCTGGTCTTTGGTGGGGTTCGCCTGAACGTTGTCAAAAACGGCATTTTCGCAGTTGTTCTTTTTCAGCAGCTCCTGTACCCGGTCGAGCGTACCGTTTGCCCGGATGGACTTGCCGTTGGTAATGACGATCAGGGCTTTTTTGCCGGGGAGCGGGATCGAACCGAGTTTTTCCAGTTCGCCTGCGCCGAAATAAAGTTTGGTGGGGATGTAATTGGTAAACATATTGACCTCTTTTGATTAAATGGTATGTTCTGTACGTTTCAGCAGCTCCCGCTGCAATTCTTTACTCAAGCGGCAGTAATATTCACTGAATCCGCCGATACGGATGATGACGTGCGGATATGCTTCCGGATTTTCGTAAGCCTTTTTCAGCGTTTCCTGATCGGCAATCGTGGGCTGGAGCTGCATTCCACCCATGGAAAAATAGGTTGTGATCAAGGCTTTGAGTTCCTGCCGGTGCCGGGTGACAAGCGATTTTTGCAGCCGGATATTCAGCACCGGAGTTCCGATCGCCAGAGCCGGATTCAAGGCAGCGGCGGATTTCAAAAGTGCGGTAAGACCGTTCCTGTCGGTTCCGGCAATGGCGCCGATGGAATCGGCAATGGGATCTCCGGCTTTGCGGCCGCCCGGAGCTGCATCGACACCGTATCCAAGTGCGGCATAACCGTTCAAAACGATGCTTGCAGGGAATACCGGCCCGTTGTGTCTGCCGCGCTGCTGCCGCATACGCTTGAAAATAAAAGTACCGAGTTCTGCAGCGATCTTATCGGTTTCGGGGTTGTCGTTGCCGTATTTTTCCGGAAGTCCCTGACGGGCGGCGAGAATATTGACCGCATCGGGCAGCCCGCCGACATTGAGGACACTGCCGTTGCAGCGCGCTCCTCCGGCATTGAATTCGGTTTCACGGCTGATACAGTCATCAATAAAGAGAGTACGGATCAACTGCGGCCGGTACTGTGCGGCAAACTGGTACTCCTGCCGGATCTCAATGGCGCAGGCATCGATTTCCCTGCTGATATTCCCATAGAAATCACCGTCCGGATCTGCGGTATATATAGCGGGAAGATTGATCCCGGCATCTACGGAACCGATATTGGAACACCCTTCAATCATCAGCTCGGTACAGCCGCCGAACGCAAAATGGGCGATATCCTCCGGAGCGAAAGTGCTGTATTCCTCCAATCCCTGCTGATACCTTGAACTGTTGTAGAGCGCGGGACAGGGTACACCGGATTCCCAGAGGTCAAAAATACGGTCCCAGGTCTTCTGATCGGTTGTTTCAGAAATAAGAAAACAGGAATTGGGACGGGAATACTTCTGTGCTTTCAGACAGAGGGCGGTAAATTCCGGATATTTGTTGGTATAGAGCATATTCCATCCGTCCTGTGTATCAAAGGTGCGGAAAAGGGTATCCAGATAGAGCGGAGCTTCCGGTTCACCCTGGAAATATTCCCCCATGTAATCATCAAATCTGCCGATGGAGTCGTATTGATCCAGCGAACAGATAAAGGTGAAACTGCGCATGGCACTTTTGAAATCCTTTGCCGGATTCATCACCTCATCGTAAATGGTTCCGGGAGCCCGTTTGAGGAAATCGCAAATGCCGTCAAGCGTATATTGCAATCCTTTTTTCAACGGGGAATCTTTCATATTTCCGACCCGTTCACAATACTTGCCCAAGCCTTCTTTCAGGATGCGGCGGTAGTTCAGAATGGAGTGGGTCCATCCAGCTCCTCCGACCATGTGCCGGGGCGCGATATGGCAGGTCAGGAAAAATCTCAACTCATCAATGACCGAATTGAGCAGTGTTTTTTCAAAAGAGGTCAGGTCAAATTTTTCTGCTTTTGCTCGCAGTTTTTTTTCGTCAAGCGAGATACTGAAAGAGTAGTTGAAAGAGATTGCACAATCGGCAAGTTTCCAAATACAGCAATGTTCTCCCGGATATAAGAGATCATTTTCTTCCGGCGGTACAACATTTTCAAAATACCGGCAAATACCAAGTCCATACCGTTCCGGGATCGGAGCATGTTCATGCTCGTACATTCCGGCGGCAAGCGGTTCTCCGAGCCGGTAGAGCAGTTCGGCTTTGTTGTTCATTGGTCAAAATTCCTTATAAACCGTCCGTTGTATGACTTCGCTTTGCATTTCAGGTGAAAGCCCGGTGAAATAATCGGTGTATCCGCCGATGCGGACGATCAGATCTTTATACTCTTCCGGGCAGAGTTGTGCTTTTTTCAATGTTTCGGCATCCAGAATATTGATTTGTGTTTCAAAACCGCCCTGCCGGATGAAAATATCAATAAGTATCTCCAGTTTTTTGCGGGCTTCCGGCGTGGAGACTGCCGTCGCCGAGTAACGCTGGTTGAATGCAGTGCCGCCGAGCAGTCCGGAGTGATTCCAGCTGCAAACCGAGAGAAGTGCTGCTGTCGGGCCGTTTTTCTCCCGTCCCTGTGCCGGACCCGCACCGTCGGCAAAGGGGAATCCGGCAATTCTGCCGTCCGGCGTTGCTCCGCAGACGGCTCCCAGTCTCTGGTGCATTTCCCAGCAGAAAGTACCGGGGATAAAATGGGTGTTGCCCGGATAAATCTGCTGCTTGGCACACTCCCGGCGGATAAAGGAGATAATTGCGGGAATTTCTCCATCAACAGCGGCATCCGCATTGCCGTATTTGGGGAAGCCGTTGAGAAAGTGTTGACGGAGCGGTTCTGCGTCTGCAAAGTTTTTCTTCAGAATTTCCAAGAGTTCCGGGATGGTGAATTTTTTGTTTTCAAAGACCTCTTTGCGGATCACATACAGAGAATCCACCAGATTGGCAAGGCCGACAAAGGAACATTCTACCCAGTTGCAGAGCGCGCCGCCCTCTTCGATGTCTGACTGCCGTGCGATGCAGCCGCGTGTGAAAATGCTTTGGAGGGGGCGGCGGGTTCCTGTTTCCCGGGTTTTGCGGATTTCATTCTGCGCTGCGGCGGCTTCGCTGATTTTGCTGCCGAGGAGTTCCAGATAACCCTGCTTGAAACTTTCGTAATCCCCGGTGTTGCACTTTTCCATATATTCCAGCAGAATGATGCACAGCGGAAAATAGGGGCTTGCCACATATACATTGCTCTGACCGCAAGGGGTGATTTCAACGCAGGTGGAGTTGATGTAATCGGGGGCATCAGCGGCGGGGATGCCGTATTCTTCAAGGCTTTTCCGTATCAATGCATCGTTGAATACAGCCACATTGGAAAATCCGTCGGCAATCAGTTCCACGGCAAGTTTGCGCAGTTCCGGCGGAGTGACATCCGGTTCCCAGCAGACCCCGACACTGGGATAGACAAGGCGGCTTTCGCGCAACGCTTCCAATGCAAGATAAGAGAGTTCATTGTATATACCGTTTCCACCGACCATTACAGAATACGCCAGACCTCTGCCGCAGGAGGCATTTATCGCAAGATAGAGGCAGGAGATCATTTTAAGAGCCTCGGCACGGGTGAGGCGTCCTGCTTTGATATCTTCTTCATAGAATGGAGCAAGACGGCGATCTATGCGGCCGGGAACAATCAGGGCACTGTAATCTCCCGTCTGGATTGCCAGTACCACCAGCCATAAAAGTTGAATTGCCTCCTGAAATGTACGGGGCGGCTTGTGTGCAATATGGGAACAGGCTGCGGCAACATCCTGCCGTTTCGCCTGCCGTCCCGCGCGTTCGATGAACTCCGAAAGAGCTTCTGCCGCAAGACGGAAAGCGGGGAGCGGAGTGCAGCATTCCCGGATGTGATCCAAACCGTACTTGAAAATTTCATCATAGTACGGTTCGCAGTGACCGGTTTGTCCGGGGGAGGGGAGTTTGCCGCGTTTTTCCAGTTCTGCTTCGGCGGCTTTTTCAGCTTCGCTGTCTGTTGGCCACGGTTTGACACGGCCGATGATCGGTTCCGCCGGCGTATGCAGAAATTCCACCGACTCAAGACGGGCTTTGACGATGGCTGAAAAACGTTCGCCCAGCGCGAGACCGGATGTTTTTTTCCATACCTGAAGTGTCAGCGGGGAATTTTTGTGCAGTGCAAAATGATTGAGTTTGAGTTGTGTTTCCAGAACCTCATTGCGGATATTATTCATAAACATTACTCCTTAAAGCCGATTGAGCGTGATATTTTTCCGGCACACGCCGAAACCTGCTTCTGCAATTCCGGCAGATTTTCTTTTTTCAGTCGTGAGATCACTCCGGAAATGCCGACGGCGGCAACAATCTCGCCAAGAGTGTTGAATACCGGGGCGGCAAGACAGTAGCATCCTTCCAGATACTCTTCATATTCCGCGGCACAGAGAGTGATACGGATATCAGACAGCTCTTTGCGAAGCAGTTTTTCATCGGTAATGGTATGGATGGTCAACTGCTCCCGGGGAAGAGTGAAAAGTTTCTCCTGCTGCTCGCGGGGAAGAAACGCCCAGACCGCTTTGCCGAAGGCGTTGCCATGCCAGTGGACCCGGCAGCCCGGGGTGACGACAAGATAGTAGGGCGTGGGGGGCGGAACGTGATCGACTTGCAGCATCCGGTCGCCGTCGGGAATCTGCAGCTGGGCACTTTCGCCGCAGAGAGCGGCAAGTTCTTCAAGATGCGGACGGGCCTGACTGCGCAGATCGAAGTTGTGCTGCATTTTCATTCCGAGGGAAAAAAGAGCGGCGGTGAGATGATAGTTGCCGTTTTCGTTTTTTTCCACATAACCCCGCTCTGTCAGAACATTCAGCACCCGGAAGGTCATGTTGGAACTCTGTTCCAGACGGCGGGCCAGTTCGGTAGGCCCCCAGGATACCGGGTTGGCGGTCATAAATTCCAGTACATCCAACAGGGCGTTGGCGGCTGGAGCATCATATTTTATACAGGTCATGGTACTATCTTTGTTTTATATACATAACGATATTTCATTTTTAAAATAAACTGTTTTGATATAAAATCAAGTTTCTTTTCAAAAATACTCCAAATAATTTGCTTTTTTATTGGGCATAATATATATTATGGTAAATTTTGAGGTACTATGAAAATCGTTTTGGCTTTATTGCAGCCGCGATGGGCGCAAACCCGCGGATAGGGATATTCTTTTTCTCCCGGTATAAATATTTTTATCTCCTCAATACTTTTATTGAATGTGCAATAAAGGTACAATAACATTCCTGTCTGGTGTGATTTTCAATCGACCAGAACGGCACTGCCCCAATGTTCTCTTGCGGCATTGTTGATCCGGCTGCCGTTCCACATCAGTTGATTGGTGCGGACCTTTGCGCCATCGCTGAAGTCGATGCCGAGGTCAAAACGGAGTTTCAAACCCTTTTCCGGAGTGACTTTCAACTCTTTCCACGGGATGGCGATCTCCATGCGGTAACTTTTTCTGTCGGGAGCGATGACGGCCGCCGTTTGGAGCGGCAGATTGGTCACACTGTTGTACCACTGATAACGGTTTTCGCCCGGTACTGCGCCAATGATCACCTGTCGGTCGGAGAATTTCAAACCTCCCCGGCTTTTCAAATCCGTACCGATGAAAACTTCAATGCTGTCGCCGAGCCACAAGTTTTTCCCCTTATTGATGTTCTGCGCCGGGGTGCGATCGTTGACGATGAGGTAGATGTAGAGATTTGACTTGTCCCACGCACACCAGAAATCCCCCTGGTCAGCCGGCAGCGGTTTCTTGCCGTCCACCTGACGGCGGATGGGTTCGGAGGGGCGGTTCGGGTATTCGTTGAAAACGGCATCCACAATGGCGGTTTTCGTCACTTTGGGGACCTGAATCAGTTTATTTTCAGCCAGAGCAACCTTTTTCAGGGCGATCGGACGGCTCTTGCCCAGCATCAGGTCGTAGATTTGATAGTTGGCTTTCATTACTTCGGCAAGGAAGGTCTTGTAGGGACGGTCCGCGACGTTGACCAGACCGATATTCATGCTTTCGCCGTTGAACTTCTGGAACCAGCGGCCGGTGATGGACTGGTCAAAATAGGAGAACCATTGCAGTCCGACAATGGAGGGATGGGCGGCGGCGTTTTCGGCGTAACGGCGATAGGCAAGTCCGCGCTCGTGCTGATCTTTTTTGTTGATAACGCCATACTGTCCCTGTTCGGTAGAGCCGTAACTCCATTCGCTCAAAATCATCGGTCTGTTGGTCTCTGCGGCAAGTTGATCGAGCCATGCTTTGTCAAATTCCGGAGCGTAGTAGTTGACCGAAATGACCTCGGCATATTTGGCGCAGGCTTTCACCGCTGCCCGGTTGGAGGTCATGGCGGGAAGGAAACGTTCGCCCAGATAGAGGTGGTTCGGGTCGTATTTCCGGAAGGTGGTGTAGAGCCATTTGAAGTAATGTTCAAAGAAGTGTTCTTCGAGTTTTTCCACATCGAGGAACGCAGTCTCTGTTTTGGGCAGAAGCGGGGTGGTTTTCAGTGCATCCCAGGAGGAGTACTGTAACTGCCATGCCTGATTGAAGGCATCAATGGTCTTGTATTTTTCCTGAAGGATATGGAGGAACTCCAATTTGGCGGCCGAGGATTTTTGACGCAGAATTCCAACGGCGGTGCCGTTGTAATGCCGTTCATTGCCGCTGAAATAACCGATGATCGCCGGATCATTCGCCCGGGGAACGACCCGCTTGACCATCTCTTTTTCTAAAAGAGCGATATTGTGTTTGTCAAAGGGGTCGATGATGTTGGTGGGAGTTCTTTTCCAGCCCAGCCAGTCCACGATGAAAAACGGTACATCGGCAAAATGGAGTTTTTCCGTTCCCTTGCGCGGACCGGAAAAGCCGCCGTGACTGTTGAAACCCCATTTTTTCAATCTGCCGATCGCTTCGGCCTGCCATGCGGCACGGTCGAATGGTTTGCCGGTCTTGCGGATGTAGTTGGTGATGTAAAAGGAGACGATTTTTCCTTTCTGATTCCGCAGAAATGCTCCGCTGTAAATACCGCCGTCCTCCGGCAGCCAGTCATAGATATCTTCCCGGTCGGAAACCCAAGTGTAATCGTCACAATTCTGAATACAGCAGCAACCGACCTGAAAGAAGATATTGCCCTCCGGGGTGACGAGAACGTGCCGTCCGTTGACGGTATCGGTGCGGAAAAATCCGGTCTTTTTCAATTTGAACTGTGCTCCGGAACCGGGCAGACCGCCCCACGGATCACAGACGGGCGGCTTCAGACCGGCAAAATACGTCTGGTGTCGTTTGATGTCGGCTTTCAAATCGGCATCATCTCTGACTTTATCCGGAAAATCCACCCGTTTGCTTTGACCGTACTGATCCACCCACGGTTCTGTTTTTTGAGCCGGGGCTTTGAATTCCCATGAAAAGCGGACCTGTTCGCCGGAGCAGTACAGTATGCTCTGGAGTTGAAAGGTGTTCCATTTCCAGCAGCGGTTATCCTGCAACTGGTGATGTCCTGCGGCGTGAAGGACGAAGGATTTTCCATCGGGGGCAGTGATCGTTACCTGATCGCCGTTGCCGCGGAACAATCTGACGTCACCCGGAAGTTTCGGGAGGCGTCCGGTTTCACCTTTCCATTTCCAACTGCCGCCGTCGGCATAATTCAGCGGAACCAGCATGGAAAAGAAGGGCTGACGTTTTTGACGGTTGGTGAATGTCACTGTGCCGGATTTGCCGTTCAGCGTAACAATGGCTTTGGTATCATGCCCATAATCCAGTTCTGCCAGCTCTGCGCTTTTGACCGTAACAGACGGAGTCGCTTCCGGTGCCTGTTTGTTCTTGCGGAGGATCGGATACTTGAGGTAGAGTTCCATCGTCCCCGATTTGAAAAGGATGCCTTGGGGGGTAACGGAAGCATTCTCTGCGGAACAGACTGAAAATACTGCACCGAAGGTCAGGAGGAAAAACAGTATGGCTCTCATGATTGCTTACTCCGTGTACATACATCTGTCATAGTTGAAGGTTTTATCCAATTTTTTGCCTTTACATACGAGGACTTCAGATATTTTTTTTGAGGAAACGTGATAATCAGCATAAAGGAAATTTTGAGTCAGAGAATGTCGGAAATGATCTGCATAAAGAATATTGGTATCGCTTGTACTCGTTGCTTCATTGTTATCGTAGAAATTCAGGGGCCCCCCTTCTTTTATAGCGACCCAGCGATCCAAACCGATCTTGGCGGCTTTGGTGGCCCGTACGAGTTTGTCTTCTGTCCAACTGCTGAACGAGGTGGAATTGTAACAATAACTGGAACGCATATGATTGCCGCTTACGGCCCATTGCGGATTATTTCCGGTAAGGCTGAGCCGCTTTAAACTTGTATCGGAAGGACAGTTGTAAATCGCCCAATTGTTGACATAGGCATTCACTCTTGTATACCACGCGTGCGTGGTGGACAGGGCAGCGTGGATCTCACTGCTGCCGCTGCCTCCGTGATATTCCGGGAAAAAACGGTAATCTGCCACATATTGCGCCAATCCCAATCCCTGTTGCTTCAGATTGTTGATGCACTGCGTTTTCTTTGCTGATTCCCTTGCCTTATTTAAGGCGGGCAAAAGCATGGCGGCGAGGATGGCAATAATGGCAATCACGACCAACAGTTCGATAAGGGTGAATTTTTTTTGCATTTTTTGTTCTCCTTGTTTTGAAGGTTATATTTTTTTTGTAGAGTTACGGGTGACCAGTTCAAAATCCAGTGTTTCGCCTGGAAGTTCAGCAAGAGAGTTCTGCAGGAAAAGTTGAAGGTAATTCACTGCTTTTGCCCCCATTTCATAGAGGGGCTGACGGACGGTCGTCAATGGCGGATAAAAATAACCTGCCAGCGGAAGATCGTCAAAGCCGGTTACTGAAATGTCATCGGGTATCTTCAAGCCCCGTTCCCAGCATGCCTTGTATGCACCGAGGGCGGTTTCATCGTCTGCCGCCATGATCGCGGTGACTTCCGGAGCTTGCCGGAGAAGTTTTTCGGTTTGCAGATAACCGGATTCCTGCGTGTAGGCAGTGGGGATGTGTTCCATAAAATACTTCCGTTCCGGCGTGATGCCGTATTTCTGCAACGTATCGCAGAACCCCTTGTAGCGCATGGTATGGTTTTCATCGCTTTCGGCGGCGATCAACTGGGACAGGTAGCCGATTTTGCGGTGTCCGAGAGAGAGCAGATGCTCCGTCAGGAGACAGGCCCCCTGATAAGAGTTGTTGTTGATAAATCCCATCCGCTTTTCTTTGACAGGAGTATTGATAAGCATGACCGGCAGTCCGGAGTTTTTCAGGCAGGACAGTTCATCAAGCCGTTCGCCGTTCATCGGCACGCAGAGGGCATCGCAGCGGCGTTCCCGGATCATTTGGAGCGTATCGCGTTCACTGCCGCGCACATTGCTCATAACGGAAATATGCACACCGTTGCGGGTCGCAAAATCGATCATGCCGCCCAGCATCGACGAAAGATAATTGCTGAAAATCGCCGTCCCCGGAGCCAGCAGTACCCCGATGTTGAAAATACGGTCACTGCCTTTATTCGGCACAAAATCCAATTCGTCAACAACGGTCTGCACCCGTTTGCGGGTCTCTTCACTCACGTCCGTGCGGTTATTCACTACACGGGAGACCGAAGCAATGGAGACTCCGGCTTTTTGAGCAACCAGTCGAATGTTGATCTTTTTTGTTTGATGCGGCATGACTACTCCTTATGTTCTTATTGGATAGTATACCTGAAAAACGGTAAAATAGCAAGGGACAAAAAATAATTTTCGTAAATTATTTTTATTATTTACAAAAATTTTCAGTAAGGTTTTTTCAACAAAATGCGTAAAAAAACTTGCTTTATAAATAGCGAAAGAGTATATTAGACGCAACTACCCAAAGTCGGACTTGTCTTTGTGGAGTTTGCAAAAGTTTGAAAACCGTAATTATCCGGCAGTTACATATTATCCGAATTATCCGAAAAGGGAAAACACATGAAAATCGTTCTGGCATTTGATTCATTCAAGAATTGTCTTTCAAGCCCGGAAATCTGCCGGATTTTGCGGGAGTCTCTGCTTGCCGCAGAGCCATCCTGTGAGGTTCTTGCCCTCCCGCTGGGCGACGGCGGAGAGGGAACTGCCCGTGCCGTTGTAAATGCCTGCGGGGGGGAGATTTTTCACTGTCCGGTACACGACCCGCTTTTTCGCATGACCGATGCCGAATGGGGCTTGCTGCCCGATGGTTCTGCCATTTTTGAAATGGCTTCCGCCAGCGGTATTGAACTGATTTCCCGTGCGGAACGCGACCCGATGAAAACGACTACTTACGGAACGGGCGAACTGCTCCGCCACCTGGCGTGCGAAAAGAGTATCCGCAAATTCTGCATCGGCATCGGCGGAAGTGCCACGGTGGACGGCGGCGTTGGTATGCTTCAGGCGCTCGGTGTGAAATTTTACGATGCCAACAGAAATCTGCTCCCGGTTCCGGCGGATGGGAATGCGATAGGACGTATTCGCTTCTGTGATGTTTCGGAAGTGCCTCCGGAGGTGCGTTCCACAGAAATCTGCATCGCCTCTGATGTGAATAATCCGCTTTGCGGAGAGAGCGGGGCGGCGCGGGTTTTCGCCCCGCAAAAGGGGGCAGACCCTGCGATGGTGGAAGTTTTGGAACAAAATCTTTTCAACTTCGGTCAGCGCACGGTTTCAGCGGGGATCGCAGACGGATTTGACCACCCCGGGGACGGGGCGGCGGGCGGAGTCGGTTTTGCCCTGCGCTCCTATCTGAACGCCCGGACTGCCTCCGGCGCAGAACTGGTGCTGGATCTGCTGGACTTCGACCGCAAGATCGCCGATGCCGATCTGGTGATGACAGGCGAGGGACGTTCGGATTTTCAGACGGCGCACGGAAAACTTTGCCGGATCGTTTCGGAACACGCCCGCAAAGCGGGTGTGCCGGTTATTCTGCTATCCGGTGCGCTGGGGGAACGTTTTGAAGAACTGGAACCGTTTTTTGACGGTTTGTTTGCGCTGTCATCCGCCCCCTGTCCGTTGGAGGAGGCGTTGGAAAATACTCCGGAAAATCTCCGCCGCATGGGGCGGGCGATCTTGAATTTATTGCGTTTGCCGCTTAAAAAAACAGTTTCAGCGCAGTAATGACGATCAGAACTTCAATGATGTTTTCAAAGAGTTTCTGGGGAATCTTCGGCAGCAGCCAGATACCGGCAGCCGCGCCGAGAACGAGGAAGGGCAGCATGGTAAGATCCAGCAGAAAAGACTCCTGCGTGATGCGCCCCTGATACCAGAATACCGGCAGTTTTGTCCAGTTTATCAGCAGGAAAAACCACGCACTGCACCCCATATATTTGTCTTTGGGCAGTTTCATGGCAAGAAAGTAGATCGCGGCGACCGGACCGGCGGCATTGGCGACCATGGTGGTAAAGCCGAGCAGCAGACCGCATACCCCGGCAATCACATTGCCGGACGGGATCTTATCCGGAGAAATACGTTTGTAGACTTGCCGCAAAATACACAGAAAAAGGATGATCCCGCCCAGCACCGGACGCATGAAATCGTCCGAGATCCAGTCCAGCGCGAAGTGTCCGAGCGCAAGTCCGCCGACCGCCCACGGCAGCAGGCGCAATACCACGCCCCAGTCTGCGTGTCTGCGGTAATAGGCGACTGCCATAACGTCTGTCATGGCAAGCATGACCAGCTGCAGTCCTGCGGAGAGACGCGGTTCAAACCAGAGAGCCAGCAGCACCACCGGCAGAACGCCGATGCCGGGAACGGCGGTTTTATTGATGCCGATAAGCAGTGCGCTTAAAATAAGAATGGATAACTGCCCCCAGTCAAGGGTACTCCAAAGTTGCCAGAACATGATTTACTCCGTGAAAAAACGGCGATAACGATTTGTTACCGCCGTTTCTGAAAGTTCTCTTACAACTCTTTCCCGGTAAGCATACGGTATGCTTCAAGGTACTTGAGGGTGGTTTTCTCGACCACGTCGGCGGGAATTTCCGGGCCGGGAGCGGTCTTGTTCCAGTCGAGGGTTTCGAGGTAGTCGCGGACGAACTGCTTATCCAGACTGACCGGGCTGGTGCCGACCTGATACTGGTCTGCGGGCCAGAAACGGCTGGAGTCGGGCGTAAGGACTTCGTCAACGAGGGTCACAACGCCGTCGATGACACCGAATTCAAATTTGGTGTCGGCAACGATGATGCCCCGTTTTTCGGCGTAATCGCGTGCTGTGGTGTAGATTTTGAGAGCCAGATCACGCATGACGGTTGCTTTTTCCAAACCGACCAGTTCGGCGACGCCTTCAAAGGAGATGGCTTCGTCATGGTCGCCGACGGCGGCCTTGGTGGAGGGGGTGAAGAGCGGTTCATCCAGTTTGGAAGCCTGCTGATAGCCTTCGCGGAGTTTCAGCCCGGAGACGATGCCGGTTTTCTGATAATCCTTCCAACCGCTGCCGACGAGGTACCCGCGAACGATGCACTCTGCGGGGAGGATCGTTGCTTTGCGTACGATCATGGAGCGTCCCTGAAGGTCTTTGGCATAGGGAACGAGTTCGGATCGGGTGGTGACATCGGCGGTGATGAGGTGGTTGGGGACATCCTTCATCAGTTCAAACCAGAAAAGCGAGATTTGAGTAAGAACTTCGCCTTTGCGGGGAACGCCGTTGGGCATGACCACGTCGAACGCGCTCAGGCGGTCGGTGGCAACGAATAAGAGCGCATCGCCCAGGTCATAAATATCACGGACTTTGCCGCGGCTGATCATGGGCAAGCCGGGAATTTCGGTATTGATAAGTGCGCCGTTTGCATCGTACTGCATAAGAAAATCCTCCCTGTAAAAATTAAAAAAGCCGCAAGAACTCTTTTTACAGACCCCTGCGGCGGAATGAGTCAGACAACTCAGCCTTTGATTTCACCGATTTCGACACGGGTCAGGTTCTGACGGTGACCCTGGGTACGGCGATAACTTTTGCGGCGTTTCATTTTGAAAACGACGATCTTTTTGGCGCGGAACTGATCCAGAACGGTGGCTTCGACGGAGGCACCGGCGACCACGGGGGTGCCGACATTGAGTTTGCCGCCTTCTTCGCCGATGGCGAGGACTTCGTCAAAAGTGACTTTGGCACCGACTTCGAGGTCGAGTTTTTCGATTTCGACAATATCACCGGTTTTAACGGTGTACTGTTTTCCGCCAGTTTTGATAACAGCGTACATATTCGTTTTCTCCTTACAGTTATAAAAATCTTACTTTATTCAATCGCACATATCTTAATAATATACCCCGTCTTTCCGATTTTGCAAGTCGTTGAATGGAAAAAACGGTAAATAATCTGTGTTTACATCATTCTGCAACCGTTTTGGGTTGCGTGATTTTGCGCCAGATGGTCAAAAACGGGCCGGAGAGAATGTAAAGGGCGACCAGCAAAGCCAAACCTTTGATGCGGAAAAGCGCGATCACAGCAAGCATCACGATCACCAGAAAAATCTTTTTGCGGCTGCGTTTCACCGTCGTCAGCCATTTGCCGACATGAAGATAGCGGATCTTGCTGACCATCAACAGCCCCAGTACCGCCGCATAGACCGGCAGGATCATCGCCAGTTCACGTTTGGTGAAATCCAAATCGTACGCCAGCCAGACCGCTACGCAGACCGCAGACGCCGCTCCGGGGGAGGGCAAGCCTGAAAAATAATTGGAATTTTCGCTTTTGTGTTCTTCCATTGCATGAACATTATAGGTCGCCAGACGCAGTGCGGCACAGCCGAGGTAAACCGAGCAGAGCAGATAAACCACGATCTCTTCCGTCAAATCGGTTCCCCGGAGCGAATGGGTCATTACCGCGCAAAGTGTCGCAGGTGCCACTCCGAAAGTCACCATGTCCGCCAGCGAGTCCATCTGGATACCGTGCATACTTGCCGCATTGAAAATACGTGCGGCAAAGCCGTCCAGCGCATCGAAAACCATCGCAAAACATATTACCGCCGCACTGATGGAGAAATAAACCGAAAGATGCTGGATCTCCCCCGGTTCATACGCCTGAAGCGCACAAAGAACAGAAGCAAAGCCGCAAAGCGAATTGCACAAAGTCAGAGAATTCGGAATATATTTGAAAAGTTTATTGGTTTTTATCAAATTTTTAAAACGCTGTTTCATGATAAGATCTCCCAAAATCATTTTTCATAATATAACGCTCTCCTGTGAAAAAAACAAGATATAAATAAAAAAAAGCCTGATTTTATAATAAAGTTTGCATATTTCCACAAAAAAGATTTGACAAAGGCGGCTCGATGTACTATATTATCGTATATAAGCCGACTTAGCTCAGTTGGTAGAGCAGTAGTTTTGTAAACTTCAGGTCGTCGGTTCAAGCCCGTCAGTCGGCTCCATTTTTTTGAACTATCTCTATCTCGGGTAAGAGACGTGCGGCGGCGCCTTGCGGTCAATCTCTTGGGCAATCTGCCTCGCGGACTGCGGTCGCGGACACAAGTCCAGCTCCCTTGCCGCTCCTTGATTGCCCTGCGACCTTGACTCGCAATGCATCCGCCGTGGTCGAACTGCGGGAAGGTTGTTTGGGGGCGTTTGGCTGCGTTTGAGGGCGACAACGCCGTAATCTGCGCCAAAAGCCCACGCCGTAATCTGCGCCCCAAGCCGACACCAAACACCTCTGCTCGCCGCACCAAGGGGC
>JAFTUS010000039.1 GCA_017466125.1 Lentisphaeria bacterium
ATATCTGCCGCATTTACACCACAAGGTTCGGTCAGTATCGGACTTCGCTTTGTTTTGCAAGCTCATCCACCTTGCATATGCCTTATATGCGGTTTCTGTTCGTCAGACCGGGATTTTGCTATTGCCTTCTTTCAGATTCCACCTCACAATGGACACCCTTGGCTTTCGCTAACAGTTCCTACTGACAAGGCCTGTATCGGACTTTCACCGACGAGTCAATGCGCGTGCCGCGCATACAAAAAAATCCGTTGCAGAACGAAATGTCTGTAACGGATTTTTTTTGTAAACAATATTCTTCAGAAACGGCGGAATGACGGAAACTCTCTTTCCGCCTCAAGCATCGCTTTGTAGTTTTTGGCATCCGGCGTTTTGCAGTAAGCCTCATAGCACTTCTGCCACGCCTCATTGCGGAAATTACGGTTGCTTTTGAGTTGAACTTCCAGTTCCAGCATGGCATCGGTCTTTCTGCTCACAGAAAGAAGACTCTCTTTACCCGCTTCGTAACGGGCTTTCAACTCTTTGACCAAACGGCAAGCTCCGTCATATTTCACCGCAGTATCGGACAGGGAAACGCCACGGGTGCGGATGTTGTTGGAGTAACGGTACAAAGCACCCTCTGCCAGACGGCAGTTGACTTCAAGCGGGATCAAATCCCCGAATGAAAGTTTACCGGCTTTAAACTGCTGCTGACCGTATTTCAGAATAATATCAGCAAGTTCCACCCGTTTTGCATAAACAGGAGTCAAATCCTCCCGTTCCGCCATTTTTGCGGGCTCGCCCATCGGACGTCCGCCCATTGGCTTCATCGGCATTTTACCGTGCGACGAAGGCGCAGGAACCGCCGCAGGAACTGCGACAAAATAGTGCACCAGCATGGCAATCAGAATTGCGGCAGGAATGGCGATAAGAGCGGCAATCAAAGCCGCACGGCGTTCGGAACAGTTTTCTCTCATTTTTACCTCCGTTGAGTTGTTGGATGTCCATTTAACGTATCAACAGGCTTTTTTATTGCCAGAACATAAATATTTTATTCGACCTGTCGGGCGGGTAGCACCCGCGGGCAGGTAGTGACGGCGACGTTGCTGCATCCTCCTTCGCCAAAGGCTTCGGAGGACAAGCCAGAGGGGGCGGGGCACCCCTCTGGACTCCCCCAAAAACAGATGATGGCGTGAGTACCTATCGGCAGTACGGGGGCCATTGGCTGCGACCGGCGGAGAGGTCGGACATGTCAGACTTGTCGGACTTGTCGGACAAAATGGCCTTGGTGCGGCAAGAGATGCTGTTTGGTCGAGCAAAAGCCCTTGAGCGAGCAAAAGCCCCTTGGTGCGGCGAGCAGAGGGGCTTGGTGTCGGCTTTTGGCGCAGACAGCGGCGCAGTCGCCCCCTGTCGCAGCAAAACGCCCCCAAACAACCCCAAACAACCCCTCCGCTGATCGACCACGGCAGATGTATCGCGAGGCAAGGTCGCAGTCAAATTGGGGCGGCTTCAAGGGAGTGGACTTGTGTCCATGACCGCAGAAGACAATGCAATTTGACAAGAGATTGCCCGCGAGACGCTGCCGCACGTATCTTACCCGAGATACGTTATTCCACAACGGCGGATTATGTGATCCTGATAGATTTTATCCAGTTCAACGAAACGTCCGCTCCAGCCCCATACGCGCACGATCAGTTCACGGTATTTCTCTGGATGTTTCTGTGCATCGCGCAACACATTGCTGTTCAGCGTATTGAGTTGGAGTTGATGCCCGCCGAGGCGGATAAAACCGCCGATCATGGCGGCTACTTTTTCTTCTGCATCCGCCGAAGAAAAAACACTGTCGTGAAGTTCGATCGTCAAAGGTCCTCCATTGCAGACCGCCGTCATATCCGGCGCAGAAAATGCCCGTATCACGGTAAGCGGTCCTTCGAGCGGCACATCCAGCGAAGGAGAGAAGTTCGCCGAAAACGGTTCGCCCGCCAGACGTCCGTCCGGCGTTGCGGGGAAATTCTCACTGTGCCAGATGTAATACATGGCACTGCCCGTTCCGGGACGTATCACGCCCCCCTGTGCATTGGTCAAGTTCTCCCATGCTTCCGCCCACATACGAGTCAGCAGCACCAGACTCCCGGCGGCACGTTCCGACTCTCTGCCGCCCAGTTTCGGCATTCTGCTGCGGAGTTCTGCCCGCAGTTCGGGAGCGTGGGCAAAGTTATCGTCAAGAACCTCCAACAGTTCCGGCATGGTCATTTTTTTCGTTTCAAAAATAAGTTCACGGATGGCGGCAAGCGAATCGGCAGCCACTCCGAAACCGGTTCCGTGGACGCCCCAGTTGTGGTAACGCCCCGCCTCTGTGATATTCCGTGCCGCTTCCAGTGCGACAGGGCAGAGAACAGAGATGAAAGCAGCGGGCATCACAGATATGTTTTGATACCGTTCCAGCAACGCCACGGCACGTTTGCGGAACTCCTGTTTCAAATCCGCACAGAACTGCTCAAAATCAACAGCAGAGGTATTTGCCGCCGCCGTCATCAGCACATCGGGCAGAGAAATGCCGTCCAGATTGATAAATTCGTGACAGACACCCGGAATGATGAACTCCCAGCAGGCGGCACAGGAATAATCCCGTGCATCCTCAAGAGAATACCCCCACTTCTGCAAAGCGGGGATCACCACATCGTCATTGGAGTATTGCGGGAACCCCAGTCCGGCACGGGTCAGACGGCTCCCCAGTTCCAAACGCTCCAGCGGCGTATTTTTGCTGACCCGGAAATTGATTTTCGGGTCAATCAGTTTCAATTCGCAGGAAGCAAGCAGTATTTTTTCACTGAGTTCATTCCAGGCTTCATTGCCGCTGCGGTCACAGCCGCCGATCATCAGACTCTGGCCGTTGTCGCCCTGCTGAACACCGGTGTAAAGGTCACTGTCGATATTGAATGTGAGAAAAAACTCTTCCAGAAGTTCAAACGCTTCTTCTTCTGAAAGCAGACCGTTTTCCACATCATGCCGATACCACGGGTAAAGCAGAATATCCAGCCGCCCTGCCCCGATATGATAACCGCCCTCGCACCACAGCGTGTAGTGGAGGACACGGAACAACTGCAGAGCCTCCGCAAAACGCTCCGGAGCGCGGCTGCGTATTGCTTCAAGATTGGCGGCAATCGTTTCAAAGCCCCGCTTGTGCGCTTCAGAAATATAACGCCCGATCAGTTCCAGCAGGGCATCCAGACTGTCAAGGGCGCATTGCAGGAACTCCGTCTGCACTTCATCGGCAGACGCCATACGTTCAACGATTTTCTGCCGGAAAGCGGGCAAACCGATTTTCATAACAGAGGCATAATCCGGAGTAAAGTTGAAAGGAACGCCTTTTTCCGAATAGGAAAACTGCTTTTTCAAGGCTTCAACTTCTTCTGCGGTATAAAGTTCTGGCAAATTTGCCACTGTACGCATAAATGCGATACGGCTGCCGGGGATGAAGCACGGAATTTCTTCTTTCAGCACAGCACAGAGAGCCGCCGCTGTCCGCTTTACGGGAGATGTTTTCTCTGCGGCAAACATTTCCGCCAGTGACCAATGGATTTCACGGCGGCATGAACGGTGTCTGCCGTTTGAAATGTATTCTCTTAAAACTGCGATCCGTTCAGTCATTATTCTTCCAGCTCCTCAGAAAATCATACCATAAAGGGGTTGCTCCATGCATAACGGCCGTCGGCGGAGCGCAGTTGCAGACGGGCGTAACTTCCGGCGGGGAACCACTCTTTCGCATTACAGACAAGTTCGCTTACCGGACGGTTTCCCTCTCCGAGATAGTGAGCGTCAGGAACCGTTCCGCAGTTGCCGTAACACTTGTTGGACATCAATATTGCACTTTCAACCGCAGAAAACTTTGCGCGGAATACGCCGTCCTTATACTCCAGAGAGTAGATTTCAGGCCCCATAGTCGCGTAATATTCGCCGTTGCGCAGTGCGGAAACAAGAGACTCCGGCTTCTTATCTTCAGCACAAATCATCGTCCAGCCGCGGAAAAGGTCATGCAGCTGGTGAACATCATCCACAGCCAGAGCATTACACATACGGCCATGGTCAAGGACTTCGTCCCAAATCGTCATGTTGAACTCTTTGCCGATATAACGGGTGCTGGTGTTGTAAACTTCCATTCCTGCCGTATTTTGCAGAGACATCACTTCAGCAGAAGTAAATCCGCACCAGTACGGATGAGCGACAAATACGATCCCTCCGGCGGCATTTACGGCATCCACCGCCTCCTGACCGCAGGCAAATTCGCCGGGGAAACCATACGGAACATTGATGCACAGCAAGTGCCACGGAATATTCCGGGGGCCGACGGGGTGCAGTTCGATCCCCGAAAGCAGGGTCATATTTTTGGACTTCAGTTCCGAAACAGCATTGGTATTTTTGTGATCGGTCAGACAGAGACAGTCATAACCGCCCTCTTCGTAGATCCGCACGATCTGCTGCGGCGTAAAAAATCCGTCCGAAGTGGTGGAGTGCGTGTGCAAATTTGCTTTGTAAACGTTAAGTTCTTTTCCGTAAAAATTCATTTTTCACCTCAAAAATCCTTTGACCCCGTCAAATATGACCTGTGCCGCCAAAGCGACGATATACATTCCGGTAAGTTTTGTAAGTATTTTTACGCCCTTATCCTTGAGCAAACGGTTTATTCCGTCGGAATAACGGAGCATGACCGTCACGACACCCCCCGCCAGAAAGATCGCCGTGATCTCCGTTGCGCGGAACGCAAAACGGTTGATGCCGAGTTCAGCAGCACGGGAAGCACCGCTGGCCCCCATGACCAACAGCGTACCGATCGTGCCGGGTCCGACCGTTGTCGGAATGGCAAGCGGCACAACCGCGGGGTCGCCCTCTTCCGAAACCTGACGGTTCTTCGGCTGGGAACTGCGCACCATATCGATCCCGTTGAGCATAAGCACCAGCCCCGCACCGATGCGGAAGGCATCCAGAGAAATACCGAGGCACTCAAAAATGACCTCCCCGAAAAGATACAGCACCACGCAGAGAAAAATAACAGCCCCGCCGGTGCGGAGAGCCAATTTCCGCCGTGCCTGTTCTTCCATGCCGTCGCAAGTTGCAATAAAGACCGACAGAACAAAAAAGGGAGTCAACAGTAAAAACAGTTTTACGACCAAACCTATGCTGTACGAAAAATTCATAAAATTTACTCCTGTAAAACGGATTTTATTCAGAATATTTTATCCGATATAATATACACTGAATGCAGATTTTTTCAATTCTCCCGGCATGATTTCCCTTGAAAAAAAACGTTTCTGTGCTATATTATCCGCAACCCTGAGAGTATTCGGTGAATCCCGTGAAAACCGGGAACTGTCGCGCAACCGTAAATACGTCACAGAACGTATGAGTCGGATCCCGTCATCAGGAAAACTTCGCATTGTGCGCGCAACACAAAGGAAAACAATAATGATGCACACAAACACCCAGTCGGGGAAGGAACGCTCCTTCCGTAATTCTTTTACTCTGATTGAACTGTTGGTTGTTATAGCAATCATCGCCATTCTCGCCGGAATGCTTCTGCCCGCTTTGAACAAAGCACGCGGCAAGGCGAAGCAGACCGCCTGTTTGAGCAATCTCAAGCAAATTGGGACAATGCAGATCCTCTATACCGCGAATTTCGATGATATGTTCTGTCCGCTTCTCGTTTCGACCGGCGGCTGGGATGCCTCTTATGACTCCAGCTGGGCAATGACCGAACCGGGCATTTTGAGCATCGGTATCGGGGACACCTCTGACGGTGCAGACAAAAACAAAATCTACCAATGCCCCGCCGCACAGGGACATACCACAACTTACACCACGAAGTTTGCCGGATACGGCTACAACGAGTGCATCGGGTTTGATGTTTGGAACTCCACGCACAAAACCGCCGTCCGCATTTCTCAAGTCCGCACACCCGGCAATACCATGATGAACGGCGACGGCGGCTATGCGGACTCCGCCTCCGGAAAATATGAAGTCACCAGTTATCTGCGCGCCCCCGAAAACGGCGGCAAGGGCTATGGTGCCAATAACAGTGCCGGTACTGTGGATTTCCGTCACGACGGCAACGCTGCCGTGATCTACGTGGACGGACACACCGGCACATCCGATAAAATCCACGTTGTAAACAGTGCCGGAGACGGCATCCGTACCGGATTTCTCACCAAAGACAATGAAGCCTACGACCCGCTCTGGAAATAACAGATGAAAAAAGCACTTCTCACACTCTTTTTTTTCACAACTCTTCTTGCCGCAGAAGAGATGCGCATCGTTTCGCTTTCCCCGGCGATGACGGAATTGATCTGTCATCTGGGGAAAGGTCACTTGCTCGTCGGCAGGAGTGAGGTGTGCGACTATCCACCGGAAGTCCGCAAACTTCCGGTTGCCGGAAAATTCGCCGACCCCAATGTGGAAAAAATCCTCCGGCTCAAACCAACGCTCGTTGCGGCAAATGACCTGATAAACCCCGGAGCGGCAAGGATTTGGGAACGCACCGGCACAAAGACCGTTCTCTGTCAGGTCCAAACCATGGCAGACTACCGCCGCTGTCTGCTTCTGCTCGGAGAAACGCTGGATATAAACGAACGTGTCCGGAAAGAACTGCGCCTTGTCGAAAAAAACTCCGTTCCCCTCCCCCCGCTGAATAAAAAAGTTCTCTGGGTCATCTGGGATGCTCCGCTCATGGCGGCGGGACAGAACTCCTTCCCGACCGAACTCATGACCCTTGCCGGAGTTCAGAATATCGCTTCGGAAGTAAAACAGCCCTACTTCAAGTGTTCCTACGATTTTCTGCTGAAAAACCAGCCGGATGCCATTATCTGGACGGCGGCGGCGCGTTCCATTCAGGATCTGCGCAAGCACCGTTTCTGGAAAAAACTCAAGGCTGTGCAGAATGGCGATGTGATCATCCTCGATGCCGCCGATCCCATTCAGCGGCCGGGGCCGAGGATGTTTGAACGTCTGAAATTTTTACGGAAAAAATTGGAGGAATTGTGAAAATACTGCTTATCATTCCATTTATTCTGCTGCTCGGCTTCTGGGGCGGCTGGGATGCTGTTCCGGAGATCCGCGAACTGCGCATGCTCCGCATGTGTACCGCCTTTACCGTCGGGGCAAGTCTGGCGTTGTCGGGAACACTGTTTCAGGCGGTCTTGCGCAATCCGCTTGCAGAACCGTTCATTCTGGGCGTCTCCGGCGGAGCCAGTGTCGGAGCGGCACTGGTTTTTATCGCCGGACTTCACACCGCAGGTTTTCTGATGGTTCCGGCCGGTGCTTTCACCGGAGCGGTCCTCATGCTTATTTGCGTACTTGCCATAAGCAGAAACCGCAATCTGCTGCTCTCCGGAGTGATCGCAGGAACGATCGCAAACAGTCTTTTGATGTACCTTGTCAGCATTGCACAAACCGATGAACTGGCGGGACTTACATGGTGGACGCTGGGCGACTTGCAATCCGCCGACACGGTACTCTTGCTCCCCGCAGGGATTTTTCTTGCGGCGGCGACCCTGTTTCTGGCTTTTTCCGCCCGTATATTGGATGCACTGTCCCTGGGGGACGATCAGGCATTTTATCTGGGCTTATCGCCCCGCAAACTGGCTGTTCTGTTTACGGCACTCGGAGCATTGCTTGCTGCCAACACGGTTGCGCTGGCGGGCATTATCGGCTTCTGCGGACTGGTCGTGCCGCACATCATCCGCCGCATTTACGGCAGCAGTCACCGTAAAATGCTTCTGCCCGCAACGCTCTGGGGCGGAGCATTTCTGATGCTCTGCGACATACTCAGCCGTCTGGCAAGTCCGGCACAGGAACTGCCGATCGGCGTTGTCACCTCATTCATCGGCGGCCCGCTCTTTCTGATATTGCTCAATTACAGGAGCCGGAACCATGCTTGAAACAAAACATCTCACCTTCTCCTACGGGCAAAAACCGCTTTTTGACGGATTTGATTTCAGCCTCACCCCCGGAATAACGGTGCTTCTCGGTCCGAACGGAAGCGGCAAAAGCACGCTTCTGAAACTGCTGTGCGGCTCTCTGAAACCCAATTCGGGCGAAGTGCTTCTGAACCGCGTTCCCCTGAAAAACCTCTCCGGCAGAGAGCGGGCAAAAAACATTGCCGTCGTCCCCCAATTTCCGCCCCCGGCTCTGGATTTCACAGTGGAAGAACTCGTTGAAACAGGGCGGTATGCCAGACTTGGATTTTTCGCCCCGGCAACCGGGAAAGACAAGGAAAAAATCACCGCTGTCCTCGCCTTGCTGGAACTGGAACAATACCGCCATACTCCGTGCAGCCGCCTTTCAGGAGGTGAACTTCAGCGCGCCGCAGCCGCGCAAGCCATCGTACAGGAAACCCCGATCCTGCTGCTGGATGAACCGACCGCCAACCTTGACCCCGCACATGCGGTCAGAATGATGAAGATCCTGCGGGAACTGCCGGAAACGCCGTATGTGCTGATGATTTCACACGATATTTTTCTTGCCGGAAGATCTGCCGACCGTATTCTTCTGCTCGCCAACGGCAAAACCGCCGCAGACGGCAGGCCGGAAGAGGTGCTTGACAGTGCCCTCCTGACTGAAATCTACCGGACACCCGCAGAATATTTCAGATTTTTTGAAAAAAAATAAATATTGAACTTGCGCAAGTGACAATCGAGTGGTATCTTGTAACAGGGACAAAGAAATTGTCCGGAAAACAGAGGTCAACGATGAAAGAACGTGTATTTACTGTCCGCAACAAGGCCGGCATCCATTGCCGTCCGTCCAGTGTAATTCTCAATGCGATCAACAGCAATTATCCCGGTCACACCTTCACCGTGGTCACAACCGATGGACAGGAAGTGGAGATCAACAGTATTTTAACGCTCATCTCACTGGGAATGACCGTCGGGACCCAGGCAATGCTTCGGGTGGAAGGTCCGGAAGAAGCAAAGGCACTTCAGGAAGTCGGCGACCTGTTTGAAAACGAATTTGATTTTCCGCCCCGGTAAGATACGATGAACCTTCTACTGCTCACGGAGGGGGACTTTACCGCCCCCGGTAAAGTCAGACTCACCGACCGCCGCCACGAACAACTTTATAAGATCCTGAAAGCCCAGCCCGGGAAAGTGTGCAAAGCAGGCATTTTCAACGGCAAAGTCGGCTCTGCCGCAGTCGAAGAGATCTGCCGTGAATATTCGGTTTTGAGTGTTCAGACGGAAAATCCGCCGCCTCCGCCGTCAGACGTTATTCTGACAGCGGCCCTCCCCCGTCCTCAAACATTCGATAAAGTCATCCGCTGCGGCGTGGAAATGGGCGTAAAAGAGTTTCATTTCTTCATGAGCCGCAAGGTGGAAAAAAGTTACTGGCAAAGCCCGGTTCTGGAAAAATCACACATCGACCATGAGATCATGCTCGGGCTGGAACAGTGCGGAGACACCATTCCGCCCCGGGTTCATTTCCACCGGTTGTTCAAACCCTTTGTCGAAGACGCACTTCCGGAAATCATCTGCGGCGGAGCGGCATACGTCGGACACCCGGCTGCCCCGGCACCGCTGCCGACGGCAGTTCCCGGCAAAGTAACCCTGATCATCGGGCCGGAGGGCGGCTTTACGGACTACGAAGTGGAACTCCTTGCCGCAAACGGCGTCACCCCGGTAACGCTGGGCAGCCGCACACTGCGTACAGAACACGCCGTCCCTGCGCTGCTTGCCATTCTGAAACCGCCCTCGTTGAGGTAAGTTCATGGCGGAATACCTTCTCAAACGGCTGGTACTGGGTATCTTCACACTGCTGGCGATCCTGCTGGTCAGTTACACGATGCTGCGCCTTGCTCCCGGCGACCCGACCCGCAGCACGATGTTCGGCGAAAACACCGCCGGAAATGCCCTCAATGCCGAAAAAGGAGAACTTGCAGGAAACTCCGCTCTCCGTCAGGAACTCAATCTGGACAAACCGGTCTTCATCGGCTTCTGCCTCTGGCTGAAACAGGCGGTCAGGGGGGATTTCGGGCGTTCCGCCAGCGTTGATCCGGGGCGTCCGGTCACAACGATGATCCTTGAGAAACTTCCCGTAACTTTATCGCTGAACATCTGGGCCGTTATTTTCACCTATCTGCTGGCAATTCCGATCGGAGTTTACGGGGCATTGAAAGCGGGCAGTTTCTTCGATGAAGCATCGGCATTGACCGTTTTTATTCTTTACTCCCTGCCGGTGATGTGGGTGGGACTCTTTCTGCAAGCCCTTTTCTGTGAGGGAGGAATGTTTCCTCTTCTTCCTCTCAAAGGCGTTGCCGCCGAAAATCTGGATTTGAACATCTGGCAACTGCAATGGGAGGCTCTGCGTTACCGTATCCTGCCCGTACTCTGTCTGACCTACGGCGGATTTGCCGGATTGTCGCGCTACACCCGCAACAGTATGCTCGAAGTCATCCACGCCGATTACATCCGAACCGCCCGCGCCAAGGGAGTACCGCCCTTTCAGGTGACATGGCATCATGCGTTCCGTAATGCGCTGATCACGCTGATAACGCTTTTCGGCGGTATTCTGCCCGCCCTGATTTCCGGGAGTGTACTGGTGGAATACATTTTCAACATTCCCGGCATGGGGTCGCTCTCTCTGCTGGCGATGTCCAGCCGGGATTATCCGTTGCAAATGGCACTGTTTGCGTTCACCGGATTTCTGACATTGAGCGGGATACTGCTCTCTGATCTGCTCTATGCCGCCGCCGATCCCCGTATCAAACTGAACCGGTAAAATCATTTTTTCATAGTAAAACAGTGTTTTTTACAATCATGCTTTCTTGCAGAAAAACGATGATGATATTATAGTATATCTGTGATAAAAAAACAGTTTACAGGAAAGTCTATTGATGAATATCGTAAAAATTGATACCAAAGCCCCTTTCCGGCTTTCTCCGAACCTCTTTATGCAATTTGCAGAACCGCTCGGCACTGCCGACAGTTCGATCGATGCCGCGTGGGATTTTCTCCACGAAAAATGGCAGGATAAAGCGATCGAAATGGTAAAAAAACTCAATCCGCCCATGATCCGCTGGGGCGGCTGCTTTGCCTCCTATTACCACTGGAAGGATGCCGTTGGGCCGCAATCCGGACGCAAACCGATGTACAACCTCTGCTGGGACGGCGTTTATCTCAATCAGGTGGGAACGGCAGAAATCGCAGAACTCGCCCGGATGGTTCAGGCGGAGATGCTCTTCTGCGTAAACTTTGAATCCGACGGCAGAAAGCATTGGGCATACCCCAAACCGGGTCTGGATCTCTGCGGCACAGCACAGGAGGCCGCAGAGTGGGTGCGCTACTGCAACGACCCGGATGACCCTTTGCGCAAATCCCATGGTTTTGACCAGCCTTTCAACGTCCGCTACTGGCAGATCGGCAACGAAACAAGTTATGTTCCGGATGGCTTCTCCAGCAAAGAAAATGCCGCAACAGCCAAACGTTTTGTCAAAGAACTCCTCAAAGCAGACCCCGGCATAAAATTGATCCTCTGGGGAGACGGTTCCAATGAAGAGTGGCAGGGACGTTTCAACGAAGGCAAAAACAGTTATTGGGCAGAAGAGGTCATCGAAGCGGCTGGTGACGGTGCCGATTATATTGCATTCCACAACCACTGGTGCCAGAATTCCGGTTATGAAACTCTGTACGGAACCAATTTCCGGCTCGATGCGGATGCGACATGGCAAAAACTTCTGGAAGGAACCGTTGATTTTGAAAACCGCATCGGATATATGCGCCGCTCCGTAGAACCTTACGGCAAAAAACTTGCCATGACAGAAGCACACATGATCCCCCTCGGCAAACATCGCGGCGACATACTCTCCACCTGGGGAGCGGGAGCCGCCTATGCCCGCTGCGCCAATGTCATTCAGCGCAACGGCGACATTCTGGATATTGCAACACTGGCAGACTTCATGGGCAACCGCTGGCAGAATAACGCCATCATGCTGCCGACCCCTGCCAACAGTTCCTGCGCCTACTTCCTGCCGGCGGGAACGATCATGCAGTGGTTCTCGGAAAAATCCGGCGATCACGCCCTCGCTGCGAACTGCGAAAATTCCGATGTGGATATCGCCGTAAGCAGACGCGATGACCGTATCTTCGTTCACGCAGTGAACCTCAACCGCACGCAGGCGCAGAAACTCACATTCCAGATCGCCGGTGCTGAAGCCGTTCCGGTCGCCATTCAGGAGATCAAAGCGGATATTCTCGATGAAATAACGGTCATCACACCCGAACTTTTCACCCCGCAGGAGGTGAAGCCCAATGCCGACGGCAGTTACACGCTGCCCGGAGCAGGCGTTGCGGTACTGGAATTCAAGACAGCAGAGTAACGGTCATTTACCAAGCACATCCGGACGGTCGGAACAGACCGCCGGATCATTCCGGTACTGCGTAGGCGTCACCCCGTGGTAGTTGCGGAAACACTGCGCAAAATATGCGGCATCGGGAATACCGCACAACTGCGCGACTTCGGATATGTTATAGTAATAGTTCAACAGCAGCCGCCGGGCGGCTCTCATGCGCGTTCCGGTCAGAAAATGCAGCACACCATGCCCGTAAGTCTGCCGCCAGATCGCATTCAAATGGCTTTGGCTGAAACCGGCATAGCGTGCAAGTTCAGAAACACTCAAAGAAGCATCCTGATAATGGCTCTCGATATATTCCCGGACTTTCAGGATGCCGGGGTGGACATTTTCGGCATGCCTGTTTCTCTTCTCGATCTTCTCCAGTCGCCGCAGCAGTGCGTACAATACTCCGGCGGCCTGTTCTGTTTCATAATCGCCGTTCAGTTTTTCAAGCTGCTGGAACCACTGTTCGACCAGAGCATCCCGACCGGTATCGATCATCCGCGGCACGCGGCAGAAAGAGTCATCACTTTTTTCAAATACAACGTAAAAACTCTTACATTCAGAAACGATGCGTCTTTCGTGAAAAAGATGGGCGGGGATCAGCAGAACGCAACCGGGACGGCCGCGGAATTCGCCGTCAGGAAGAAATTTGCAGTCACATTCTCCGGAAAAAATATACAACAACTCCACGCCGCGATGAGCGTGAGCCACAGCCGCAGTATTGAAAACATCACTGCCTGCGTAAGAAAAAAAGATATCAGTCATGATATTCCTCCCGGTAAATCATCCAAAATCATATAATAATATAATACCGGTTTGTAAATAGTCAAATCAATAAAAAAGATACCGCTGCCAAAACTCCGGAGTTGCCGCCGCAACCCTTGTCCATTTTTGTCCGTTTTTACAGTTCATCTTGCGAAAACAGCCCAAAAACCTCGAAAAAGTTGAAAAAAAGTTCAAAAACGGTTTGCAAAGTTTCTGTTCGATGCTATATTATATCCCTGTTGCGCCTCAAAAGGGGTTGCAGCGAGGTTGATAATGTTCCCGCTTCTGCGGAATGCTGCGAAAAGCGGTTTTGAAAAAAATCAAAAAAATTTCAAAATCCGATTTGCAAGTTCTCAAAAGCGATGCTATATTATGAAACCGATTTTTTCGGGGGTGCTTGAAAGAGCATCTTGGTTGATTGAAAATTGAATAGTGCGATGTAACCGTAAGCGCAGAAATGCGCTGAACAAT
>JAFTUS010000040.1 GCA_017466125.1 Lentisphaeria bacterium
AGTTCGCAAATTTTCTGTTCATGCGGAATAGTGCGAAAAGTCCGATGATCCTGAATATGCAACTGCAGGCGTTTCCCTTCCGGAGTGGAATGAAACTCATAGTAATCTTCACGATCCGGATACGAGAAAAAAAGTTCAAAAACATCCCCCAGAAGCCAGGTTTCCTGATTGTCCCGTACGGCTTTATTTGCCGGAGCGGGAGCCTGAAACAATCCGTATGCGTGGATAAAATCGCCATCCAGAGTCAGCGAGGCAGCACCGCGCTCATCCGGCAAACAGTGTTTCCTGCGGAATTTTCTGAAAATCACAATGTCATTGAAATCGTGATTTGCTGAAATCTCCGGCAAAATATCCGTTTGCAATGCAGCATAGAGTTTTCCAAATATTTCTGAAGATTGGTTCATTGGCATTTTTTTCTCATATTGTTCCGGAAAAACCCGGGCTGAAAAGTTTTGGTTATATTATTGGCTTTGTACGAAACGTCGATTGATTTCCGGAGGGGCTTCGGGATGCTCCGTTGGTTCAATGCTCCGATAAAATATTGAAAAATTCAGCAAAAACACTCCTTATATTCGTACCAGAATGATCCCGGTAATGATTCCGGCAAACGCTCCCCATTGTGCCAGCGTGAGTTTTTCGCGGAAACGGATCACGGTAAAAAGGGCAAAAAGCATGATCGTCATACTGCTGCCGACGGCAAATACGATACCGGATTGTCCGATTTTACCGAGAATACGCAACGCTGGAAGCAGCACACAATAGGCACAACTGGCAAAGATACCCCAGAAAATTCCGTATTTTACGGCAGGTTTTACGCCGGATTTTTCCTGCTTGTACCGGCACAGCAGAGCAATCAGGAAGAAAAGAGCATTTGCCGCCTGGATCACACAGGCTCCGCTCAATGGGGAAAGGGCTTTTGCTTCCGGAAGTTGCGTCGGAGTAATTAGTAAGATCTGACTGATTCCACAAAGCATCATGGCTCCGATGGAGATAAATACCCGTTTCAACTCCAATTCCGAACTGTTTTTTTGCTGTTTGCGCATAGAGAGAAATACAACCGCAATCACGATCAACACAATCCCCCCGGCGGAACGCCAGTTCAACAGCTGTCCCCAGAAGAATATGCTCCACAAAAAAGAGAACAGAAAGGAGAGTTGCGGAATCGCATACGCCAATGCCCTGCCTCCATTTTTGAGATTCCACATGGTGATTCCCTGTCCGATGCCGTTGAAGATGGCACATACAGCAAAACAGCCGACAGCGAACCGTTTTTCCGGCATGACCAATTCTTTCAGGAGCGGCGCGCCGCCCCAAAGCAGCAAAAGCAGTGCTGCCAGAAAAGAGCCGATGCAGTAAAAGGCAAAAATACTGCAGTTTTTGCTCTTTGCTTCACTGAGAATGATGGCGACAAAGGTCCAGCAGACGCCCAGAGCCAGAAGCAGAAGATAACCTGTACTCATATACTTTCAATCCCTTTCATCATTTGTTGTTAATGTCCCAAATTTTGTGATGGGACGGGGTGTTTGACAAAAGTGCATCTGACCTTTATTTTTATACCTACACAAAAAAAGTAAAGGAAGAACCAGATGCGCAATAAAATTACTATGGAAATGTCGATTTGTCAAGCGGGGAATGGATTTTCTTTGGACGAATTGGTGAAAAAGTGGCAGATTTTTATGAAAACAAGGATTGTGCCGATGTTTTTTACAAAAATTGGGACATTCACCATCATTTACAACGGAAATTCCCATTGCCCGCGGGAGAGTATTTGAACCCCGGAAGATGAATGAACTTCTGCGGTCATCCCCTCCGGGATCTCCAGTGTTCCGACAGAAACATTGCCGTTTTGCCGGAAACCGGCTTTCAGAATTCCCATCGGCACCGGGATCGAAACAGAGGCTGAAGAAATTCCCGCATCCGTTACGGGAGAAAACCTGATTTTGCGCCATCCGGGTTCCTGTTGAAGAAGGCCGCAGAGAAGTTCCGGGATGTGTGTTACAGGGTGGGCACTCCATGCGTGCGAATAACTCCAGCCGGTGTAACTGCCCCGGTCGAAAACCTCCCAAACCGTACCGCTGGGGATCATGTGCTGCCACTTGCGGACAATGTATGCCAATGCCTCTTTGCGTAAATTGCAGGAACTTGCGATATCCAAGAGATAAGTTGACCAGAAAGGCCCCGGCTGTGCGCCCTCATTGAGCGTGCCTTCAAGGCAGGGTTTTATCCGTTTCTGTACCATATTTTCCCGGGCTTCCGGTACAAGATCGAGCAGCAGAGCCAAGACCTGATCGTGAACAGACGGAGTTCCGGTTTGTTCGCCGTTTTCATTCAAAACGGGCATCATCAAGCCAGATTCTGCATTGAAATATTTTTCTTTGAGCAGTTCTTTTTCCCATGTGATTTTGCGGAGAGTTTCTGAATTATCGATACCGCAAAATTCTTGCAATTTCGCATACAATTCAAGCACATGGCAATGCCAGAGATTGAGAAATGCCGGATAAGGTTTCTTCGGTAAATCGCCCCAATCTTCAAACAGCCAGAAACGCTCGTCATAACCGATAACGCCGAAGTCGGAACGATATTTTTCAAAATAGGCAAATATTTTTTCAGCCTGCGGCAGATACGGCAAAACGGCTTCGGGGTCGCCTGTCTGAAAATAGAGGTCGTAAAGAGTGGCGATCCACGTCAAAGTAAAGTCCGGCAGAATATTTCCGGCATCTGTGGTCGGGGCATTCGTGAAGATAAGACCATCCGGCGCACCTTTCTGCCCGGCAATCAGCTGGATACCGTTTTTCAGCAAACGGTCATCGCCGGTGAGCCACAGGGTATTTTTCGCCTGTATCCGGGCATCACCCCACCATTGGGATTGTTCCCGCCATGGTGTGTCAACAAAAACATCCATACTGCAAACCTGCTGTGTATGGCGGCAAATGCGGTAAATATCGTTGAGCAAAGGATTTGATGAAGTGAAATCTCCGGTGATCTCCAATGGATAGAGTGCCGTCCGCCATGACAGACGCACTTTGAGCGGATTGCGGTTTTCACGCACGACAAGCGTTACATGGCGCACTCCCATAATTTGGAAAAATTCGTGGTGAACGGATGATCCATTCAAATGCAGACGGGCGGCGGGGGCAAGCAGACTGCCGACACCGGGTTCTGGGAGAAGTTCTGCCTTGCCGTCCGGCAGATAGTGATAATAGTGCAGTTCAATCACATCACCTGCCGAACCGTTTTCCACTTCAAGAATAGGAGTTCCGGTCAGCCAGTCTTCGCCGAGATCAAAGGTCACAGCGTAAAGTTTTCCAACGCCTGCGGCAGGGATTTCTCCGCAGAGAAATTCTCCGTCTTTGTGAAAAAGCGGCGGATTTTGCCATTCGATCGAGGGCAACTCATTTTCTGCAAATTCCCAAGAGATATTTCCGCCCTGTTTTCTGCCTGTGACAGCTTTGCCGAAACCGGCAAGAACTGCGGCGGCGGGAGCATAACAATGTTCATCAAACATGGGGATTGTACGAGGGGTAACATCAAGCCACGGCAGAGCGGAAAAGGGCGTTTCATCCATACGCACCCATTTTTCCTGTGCGGGCGGAGTGAACTCTTCATCGGTGATCCATTTGCGCTCATCCTGTTGAAGATCGATATCCTCCTGAAAATTCATCTGCACGCTCAACCGTCCGGTGAATGCGGCGTAACTGTGCAGACGGAACATCTGCCAGGTTTCCCGGTTGGAATAGAATTCCGTACCGTTTTCCCACTTTGCCGCACAGATGAAACTTGCCCGGTCTTTATGGTTATAGGAAAAGGTACTGATACCGGGATTGTAGGCTTCAACGGCAATAAAATTTTTGCCTTTTTTCAGAAAACCGGCAATATCCACCGTATCAAAAGGCCATTCCTCCTGATAGCCCCGGGCAGGACCGCGGCAAACGTATCTGCCATTGACATAGAGCCGGTACGATTGATCCGCCGTCAGGTGCAGCGGAGCCGTCTGCGGCAAATCGTTTAATTCAAAATCATACCGGAACCCGGCGTAACAGTTTTGCAGATACATTGCCCTTGCGGGCCATATCCATTTTGCTTGTGAAAGAAGATTACTCATATTACCATCCGTCTTTTTATGCACATTTGTTTTGTTACAAAACCTTGAATTTCGGTTCGATAACAAATTGCTTTACAGGATATTGTCCGCTGTAATAATCCGGGAAATGCCCATGATAGTCACGGAACGTAAGAACGTTACCGAAAATCGGTGCGATGGAAATTCTGCGGC
>JAFTUS010000041.1 GCA_017466125.1 Lentisphaeria bacterium
AACAACACCATCATTACCCGCGACAGCGGGAAAACTTCACAAGCGAATGAAATGAGCGGCTTCACAAGTGAGCAGAGCGAACGTCTTCACAAGCAAGGCTTACTGGAATTGGTGAAGATGTCCCGGCTTCATTGCATTACGCCGTGGCAAGGAAGAAAACCTTCGGTTTTGAGTGAAGAGCTGCTGCCGCCGCGTGAAGGTATTTTTGATGATTTCAGAAATGAATGACCTTGCTACTGTCATCTCTTAAAAAAAAATAAAACAACACCATCATTACCCGCGACAGCGGGAAAACTTCACAAGCGAATGAAATGAGCGGCTTCACAAGTGAGCAGAGCGAACGTCTTCACAAGCAAGGCGTTGCCTGAGTTTTAGTGAAGAGCGGCTGTCGCCGCGTGAAGATGTGAAGAGCGGCTGACGCCGCGCGAAGTGAAGCCTTGCGGCTTCGTTCACCAAAAATAAAAGCCGCCCTTTTGGCGGCTTGAATTTTTGGTGGAGGTGGCGGGAGTCGAACCCGCGTGCCGACGAGGTCCAATGAGGACTTCTACATGCTTATTTCATCTTTGCTTTTTATCGTCCTTTGCCGAAGCCGATGAACAGGCCTGGCTCCAGACTATTCTTTCCTTTGATCTCACCTGAAACCGAAAGACGATTGCTTCAGATTAGAGCGCTGAATGACGCCATGACCCCCTAGCACTCCTCAAGGGCGACAGCGTGGCAGAGCAATTAGGCTGCCAGTGCGTACTCTTCGTTCGCAGTTATCGTTTCGACCGATGTTTAACGAGGCCAACGATCATCCTCGGCATGCAATCAACACCCAACCAGGCCGGTCGAATCCGGAACACCCCCAGTCAAGTACACAATAATATAGCACTTTTTTTCAAAAAATCAAGCCCCTCTCAAAAAAATACTCCCACACAAACATCCTGTGAAGCGAAATATTGCTAAAATCTTCGCCGCTGTTCCTTTATTGCTTGCAAATGATGCAAAATGTGTTATTTTATGAAAAAACATAAAACTATAAATTATATAAAGGTCCAACTATGTGGAATGTCCGGCATAATTTACACGAAACCCCCGAATTTACTGAAATAAACCGTTTGCCCATGCACGGAGCGGAAATCCCTTTCCCAAATGCAGAAAACGCAGCGTTTTGCTGCTACTGCGCAAGTGAACGCTATCTCTCTCTGGATGGAAATTGGAAATTTCAACTGTACCCCGCTCCCGAAGCCGTGCCGGAAAACGTTACCGCCGCAAAATATCGCGACACAAAATGGAAAACCATTCCCGTTCCATCCAACTGGACCTTGCAGAACCAGGCCGATCTTCCCGTATATACCAACGTCAAAATGCCTTTTGCCAACAATCCGCCCATCGTTCCGGCAGAAAACCCAACCGGCATTTACCGCACCGTTTTCACCCTGCCCCAAAATTGGAACGGCAAACGCGTCGTCATCCACATCGGCGGCGCAGAAAGTTATCTCGAAGTCTACTGCAACGGCAAGTTTATCGGCATGGGCAAGGATTGCCGTCTCCCTTCCGAATTTGACCTGACTCCGGCGATCCGTTTCAGCGAAGAAAATATCCTCGTCTGCAAAGTCATCCGCTGGTCCGATGCCAGTTATATCGAAGATCAGGATCAATGGTGGATGGCTGGGATCTACCGCAGTGTCTACCTCTACTGCACCGAACCGGTCTATGTGGAAGATATGGCTGTTTCAGGAGATTTGGATCTGGCAAACGGCAACGGTCTGCTCTCCGTAAAAACACACCTCGGTTTCCAACTTTCCCATTTCCTGCCGGTCGGGATGCCCAATGCCAAGATCGTCAACAGAGATGGCTGTGCAGATGAATTTTTCATCCATTCCCGTCTGAAAGATGCCGACGGCAAAACCGTTTGGGAAAGCACGGACAGCATCCATTACAGTTTTGCCGTTTCTCATGCGGAACTCGAACAGAAAGCCGTTATCGAAAACGTACGTCCGTGGAGTGCGGAAACGCCTGTCCTCTACTATCTTACTGCGGAATTGACCGATGCTGACGGCAAGGTGCTGGAATGCCGTGTCAAGCGGATCGGTTTCCGCAATGTCTGCGTCAAAGATTGCGATTTGCTTATCAACGGCAAACGGGTCCTGATCCGCGGCGTCAACCGTCACGAACACGACTGCCGTACCGGAAAAACGCTCTCGCTTGAAAGCATGCTGCAGGATATCCGTCTGCTGAAACAATTCAACTTCAACGCCGTGCGCACCTGTCATTATCCGGACGATCACCGCTGGTATGATCTCTGCGATGAATACGGCATCTATATTCTGGATGAAGCCAACATCGAAACACACGCCAATTACTCCAACCTCTGCCGCGATACCCGCTGGAAAAATGCCTTTGTCTCCCGCGTGGAACGCATGGTTCTGCGTGACCGTTCCCATGTTTGTATTTTCGGCTGGTCGATGGGCAACGAAAGCGGTCACGGCGAAAACCATCTCGCCGCCATTGCCGCCGCACGCAAACTCGATAATTCACGGATCATTCATCACGAAGGTGAGATCCACAGCACGTGGAGTCAAGCGGAAGGAACGGCTGAAAATTTCCCTGCCGCCCATCCGGAAGAAAATGCCTTCTTTGATCCAATGTATCCTCACATCGACGTTCTTAAAGAATATTCCGCAAGCAGCAAACGCAACCGTCCGCTGATCCTCTGCGAATACGCTCACGCCATGGGCAACAGTTCCGGCGGTCTTTGTGATTACTGGGATCTTTTCTGGACCAAACCCGGCTTGCAGGGCGGCTTCATCTGGGACTGGGTCGATCAGGGATTGCTGAAAACCGATGAAAACGGCAGAGAGTATTTCGCCTACGGCGGCGACTTCGACGAACCCGACCATGATTTTGATTTCTGCTGCAACGGCATGCTCTCTTCTGACCGCAAACCGCATCCGGGCATGTACGAATTCCGTCATCTGGTCCAGCCGGTCAAGGTGGAGGCGGCGGACAAAGCGGCTTTCCGCTTCAAACTGACCAACCGCCGCGAATTCACCGATTTGAGTGATCTTGCCGGACGCTGGGAACTTCAGGCCAACGGCGAAGTGATCACCTCCGGAAAACTTGCCGGATTTGAAAAGACCGCCCCCGGTGGAAGCATGGAATTTGAACTTGCAGAACTCAAAAAAATCTCCGGCGTCACCGGAGAACTTTTCCTCAACTTCCGTTTTGAACTTGCACGGAATGAAAAATGGGGCGATGCCGGAACTCTGCTGGCGCACGATCAAATCGAACTTTCTGAAGAGATCGCTCATGCCGCCCCCGCAAACCGCCACACGCCGGTCCTTTCGGCGGTGCGTCTGACGGATACGGGCAAAACCCTGCTCTTCCATACCGCAGGTCTGACGCTCTCCATCGACCGCAAGAATGGGCTTGGCACACTCTGCAAGGGCAAGGATGTGATTTTGCGCAAACTCTTTGAGTGCAATCTGTTCCGTGCCACGACAGACAACGACGGCATCCGCGGCTGGACGGGTCAGGAGGCGAAACCGATGGGCTTGTGGCTTGCCGCGGGTCTGAATAAACTGCGCCAGACCGCACTGGACATTGCTGTAACGGCACAGGGCGAAGGCTATGTGATAAAACTGGATAAATCCTATGTCGGCAAAGATCCCGCCGCAGCAGTGAAGTTCATCCAGACCATAACGATCCATGCGGACGGAAAATTTGATTTCACCCAGGAATACTTCCTGCCGGAAAACTTCCCCTCCATGCCCCGTATCGGCGTGTCGGCGTTTACCGGAGCCGGATTTGAAGATGTGAAGTATTACGGCAGAGGTCCGTGGGAAAATTATATCGACCGCTGCCGTTCGGCGGAAGTCGGTCTCTACGAAATGACCGTCCGCGATAACTTTGAGTGGGGTTATGTGCTGCCGCAGGAAAACGGCAACCGCACAGGGACCCGTTGGGTGGAACTGCGTTCCGCTGATGCAACTCTGCGCATTGGCAGCAAAACGCCGTTTGAATTCGGAGCAAGCCATTATACCGTCAGCGACCTCTTCAAAGCGTTCCACACCAACGAACTCAACGAACGGCCCGAAACCGTACTGACCCTCGACCTCGCCCAGCGCGGCCTCGGCACAGGTTCATGCGGCCCCCAGACGTTCTCGCCCTACACCCTTGATGAAAAACACTACACCTTTGCTTTCTCGCTGGAAGTAAGATAAGAGAAACAGAGAGAAGAAAATTCGTACACGGGGGAACGGAAAAACATTTTGGCTGTGTACTAAACATAGACTGATAAAAAAAATCCGCGCGCAGCGCGTACCCCGCCCCGGGTCGTACCCGGACGTGATCCAGCGGCGGAACGCTGGTCGCCGCCTTAAAATGGCGGCGAAAGTA
>JAFTUS010000042.1 GCA_017466125.1 Lentisphaeria bacterium
GAGCAATTCCAGACAAAATCCGAGCCATGAGACAGTAATACAGGTTTCGCCCACGCCTCCGCAGTCGGCATTGGCCTGACGCTTTTTGCCGTTGAACCAGAATTCTCCGCTGACGTCTTTCAGTCCGCCGCCGCCGGTGATAAAAATTTCCTGATCCCGTACAGAACGGTAGTATTTTTCTGCAATTTCCCGCATAAGCGGGTCTTTTCTATTTGCACAGACAGAGACAAGTCCCTGAAAGCAGCTGGTCATTTCATAGGCCTTGCCGTTGGAGAGTTCCGCCGGAGAAACGCCGATGTGTACCATGTGAAAAACATCATGCAAACAGCAGCAGCCTCTTTCGACAAGGTAATCCACGGCGTCCCGGAGTCTTTTATCGCCGGTTGCCAACTGCAATTCATTGAAAACACGCAAGATCGAACTTGCCGCAAGGCCGTAATGCTCTCCCATATAGAAAAAATCAGGGGCAACATCCAGCAGTTGGTGGGCGGCTTTGAGCATCTTCTGCAAAATCTGCGGGTCGGGGTCGATCTCCTGATAGTATGCCATCAGGGCGGTCAGGACATATTTCCTTCCCCAGATATCCCAGCCGCCAAGTTGTTTTTCAGCGGGATAACTGGAAATACAGCCATCCGGAGTTTGGGTGGAAAGCAGATCGGCAACGGTATCTGCCAGCATTTTTTTCAGTTCGGCATCCTGTGTGCCGCGCCATGCGTAAACGGCGGAGCGCACCACTTTGCCCCAGAATTCACAACGCCATCTGTTATCGGCTTCATTGCGGTAACGGAAGGGATCGACCATCTGGCGGTAATCCAGTTTTTTCAGCCGGTTGGCAACGGTTTGATTTAAGGCGTTTCCAAGAACTCCCCGCAGGGTTACTGCTCCGGGAGGAAGTAAAGTTAAAGAAGTGTTCATATAATCGATCCTTTCAGATAAAATGACAATATTTCAAATATTGACTTTTCGTAAAAGTTTTCTATATTGCTTATTATTAAAATATCACAGCTGATCATATTTGCAATTGATAAAAAGTGCCAAATATTTATATTTTGTAACAATAAGCATATTTCGTATCGGTCATTTCAAATCACGAGTGTAAAAAAAGAGGAAAAAATCAAAAAATCTATTTGACATTGATTTATTGGATGATATATTATACAGCATATTGTACAATATATTATACAACTGAAACGAGGTTTTTCATGGGACGTCACAAACAAGTTAACGGACAATTTATCCCCGCTTGTCTTGCAATACGGCACGATATTTTGAAGATGATTTATCTGGCTCCGACAGAGTCGCTCCGGCTGCCCTCTGCAATACAACTGGCAAAAAAGCATAATGTTTCCCGTACAACCGTAACCAATGAACTGAAGAAACTCACCGATGCCGGCTGGATCATCGGCAAACCCGGAGTCGGCACATTCTCCAATCCGCACAATCCGCTATCCAACCGCTTTGCGGAACGTAAGAAAATTATCGGGATGCTGGTCGGTGACACATGGCACCTTATGAGTGATTATACCGAGTGGACTGTTTTTGCTCACGCCGGTTTTGAACTTCTGCCGGATATCGGTCATCCCAAAAACATAACGCTTTCTACGATCGAGCCGGAACTGGTGTATCGGGAGTTGAGTTCTTCTGTTTTAGATGGCATGATCTGGCTGTTCCCCCCGGAAAATTACCGGGAGGTCATTCAAAAACTGCAGAATGACGGCAAGGCTGTCGTTACTCTTTATGATCGGATGCCGGAAGTCCCCTGTATCGAATTTGATCATAAAAAAATCGGCGAAGATATTGCCGCACTCGCCCTGAAAGAAAATGTCCGAAAAATAGTCTGGTTTACACTTGAAGACCCGAATTCAGAAAACGCTCTGCGCGGATGCGAGAACTTTGGCAGAGAACATGCCGGAAATGATTTGCAAATCACCGTATTTGACAAAAGATATGATTGTCTTGAGCTTTTTGAACAGATGCTTGAAAGAGGTGATGTCCCGGATGCTGTTTTTGTTCATCAGGGCGACTTTTTGTTTGCGATCCGCTCAATATTGGAAAAATACGCCCTCACGGAGAAGGTACTTGTTGCCACTTCCGGCGCAAATGTGCGGAAAGATAAAAATTTCCGCGGTATCGTGTATAAGAATGATTTCCAGAAGATGGGACAACTCGCCGCTGACTGCATCCGTCTGCTGCTGAATGGCGAAAAAGAACAGGTCCCGCTGAAAACCGTTTTAACATCAGAGGTAAGCAGAATATCTTGAGAAAATACTCAAACCGCTTACCGTATGCCGCAAGCGGTTTGCCGCGATATAAAATATCAACCTCAAAAAGGAGACTATCAATGAAAAAATCGTGTGTCACAGCAGCCGGTCTGCTCTGTATTGCACTGTGTGCAGCAGACAAATATGGCATTCCGGCTTTCAACGAACTTTCGCCGCAGGAGTTGATGCCGAAAGGGGAAAAAGTGATAATCGCTCCGAATGGCGATGTTCTGAAAAACGGAAAACCGCACTTTTTCCTCGGAACTCAAATCGGAAACAATCTGGCATTTGACCTTGTCAAAACCAATGACACCCCGGCGGAACTCTCATGGATCTATGATCAGCCGCTTACCTTTGAGGCGGCGCAAAGACTCGGCTTTGATACTCTTTCCACATTCAACTTGCCGACCCATGCCTTGCGGTTCAATAAAACGGCGAAACATTTCACCCTTCAGGATCGGAATGTAAAACTCTATACGCAAATGCTGAATGCCCAGCTGCCGTTTTATATGGATTTTTCAGAATTTCTTGATTCCAACGGAATTCTCGCTCACCGCAGACTTCTTCCGGCAGAGGCGATCAACCAGTACCGCAATACCGGAGACAATCACTTTTTTGCCTACAATCCGAATCATCCTGTTGTACGGGAAGTTTTCAAGGCGATGATCGAAGACTGCATCACCCGCACCCGGGCAAGCAATGTCTCCGTACTCGCGTATGAACTTTTCAATGAACCGGCTTACAATGATCCTTCACCGTACAACAGAAAACTTTTCGCTGAATATCTGAAAAAACAATACGGTTCCATTGAAGCATTGAATAAAGTTTACGGTGCATCCTATCCCTCTTTTGAGGCCGTTTCACAATTTCAGAAGAAAACCGACCATCACGGGATCTTCATCGATTGGAGCAAATTCCTTGAAAAATGCTTTACCGATTACTTTGCATACGGAAAAGACGTCGTACTGAAAAATGATCCCAAAGGATATGTCACTTTGCAGATCATGGGGTATGACTATTATCGTTGTCTGTACAAATCCAACGTCAATATGTACGAGATCTCCAAGCGCACCAATGCAGTAACAGTTCCCACCGGCGGCGGTGTTGCCGGTTCCTGCATGGATTTCCCGGCGAAACATGCAATAGAAACTCCGCTTTCCGTAAAAGGCGAAGGGATGCTGATGCGTCACTTTTTCCGTAATCTCTCCGAGGGGAAAGTTCAGATCAACAGCGAATTGTATTGCGGCAAGACCCATCAGGAACTTCTTCGCGCTGTCTGGCTGGATTATTTGCGGGGTGCCAGTGTAAGTTATCTGTTTTCCTGGGGAAAACGCGGATGGGAATGGCCGAAATACGGCGGCAAGCGTCTTGCTGAAATGTATCCGTATTCACTGATGAACCCCTATGCTCAGCCACCGGAACTGCTCAGACGCTACCGTGACGTCAAAAATGAGATCATTGCTTTCAATGACTTCTTTGCCTCCCGTAAACGCAACGTAAAACGCGAAGTCGCCGTTCTCCTCTCTTTTCCGACGGAACGCTATGCTGCGGCAAAGGGAAACTATGCCAAAAATGATATAACCATCTACACTTCTGCGCTGGAATTCGCCCATTATCCGATCGATGCGATTTTGGAAGAACAACTGCCGGAAGGCCGTGCCGACCGTTACAAAGCGATCGTTGCGTGCGGCACATCCAATATCTATCCCGGAACAGTCAAAGCCATTACGGACTATGTTTCCAAAGGTGGAATTCTGATCATCGGCCGCTCTGTCATGGAGAATGATGAATATGGCAACAAACTCGACTGGAAGGGTGTTTTCAACGGTCTTGAGTTGAAAGATAATCCCGCTGCGCCGCAGAGCTCCATCATTCTTCAGGAAGACTTGAAACAGCCCGGTCTGCTCCCCGGAAACATCAATGCACGCGGAGTTCTTGACATTACTGCGACCGGAGACTGGAAACAGACGGCTGCTGTCGACGGAAAAACGGCTGTTGCATACCGCCGTTTGGGGAAAGGCTTCATCTACGTCATCGGCACTGAATTGCAGGATTATCCCGCAGCGGCACTTCTGGGGGCTATTCTGGAAAAACATGATATCAAGCCGCTTCTTGATCTCAAAATGAAAGAGTCCGGCGAACTTGCCGTAAATGTAGAGACCCACGTTTCCCGTCGGGGAGACCGCACTGCCGTTTTCTGCATGAACTTTGACAACTACCCGAAACTTGTCTGTTTGGACATGAAAGATCTGAAGGGCAAAAAAGCCTATGACCTCTTGAATAAAAAAGCCCTGCCGCTCTCCAAAGACGGCGCACTCTTCCTGCTGCCTGCCGGGAGCCGTGCAATCATCGGGATCGGTCCGGAAAACGCATTCGGAAAATATCCCGCCATTACAGAAAAAATGCTTGAGAAACTTTATAATGATGAAGCAAAAAGCATAAAAAAAGCACGCAGGAGCAAAAAAAGTTTTTCCTATTCACCCGATCTCTCCCGGACTGTTCCGCTCGATATGCGTAAATTCTACAACCGGCGTTTTATCGACACGGTTGCCGGAGATGGAAAGGGCGGCTGGACCGATCAGGGAATGGATAATTCTCTGCTCGGCGTACCGTGGGGTGTCAATAAATTCGCCGGTGTACCCTGCGAAATCGTCCGTTTTGATCAGAATGCCAATCGCACCTGTCTTGTGATGGCAAGCAAATCAGTTGAGGGAGATCTGCCCGCAGAAGTAAAGGATATTCCGGTAAAGCGGAAAGCCAAAGCCCTCTATTTCTTCCATTGCATCGCCTGGGGTTCCGAACGGGAAGAACTTGCCCTGACTTACAAAATCAATTATGTTGACGGTACGGCAGTGGAACACAAAGCCATCACCGGTGTAAATATTGCCGACTGGTGGATTTCCCCCAGAGCCAAACAGGTCGCGTGGAAAAATGTCTCAAACAAAGGATTTCACATTGACCGCTGGCTGAACCGGACGCCGGAAAAAGAGATCCGTTCGATCGACATTATTTCTCCGAATACCAAGATCGTTCCGATCGTGATCGCAATTTCCGTAGAAGAAACAGACCCGTCCAGTCAACTTGATTTGTGGCCGCTTTCCCATTCCAGCGGCTTCGGGCTCAAGATGACTTACGAAGAGCGTTCCGGTGAATTGACGACACATCCCGACGGAAACACCGGAGACTGGGCCGGAATAAATATCGAAAACCGCAACTTCGGCAAAAGCCCCGTCCATACCCCGAACTGGAATAAAGGATATCTTCTGTTTGAAATCAAAGGCGGTCCCGACCGTTACGGTAATTTGCGTGACGGGGAAAAACTTCAAATCACACTGGCAAGCCGCGGGAAAGACGGCAAACTGTCCTCGTTCAGTCCTGTTATCCGTTTTGCTGAATTTGCAGAAGACGGAAAGATCCCGGCAGAGTTGTTCACCGTTGTAAAAATTCCGCTGGATCGTTTTACATGGCCCAAAGGGGAGAAATCAGCCCTTGTGAATTTAATATTGGTTCAATTTGGCGGGAATGGAAAATCTGCGGGCGGGTATACGATCCGTAACCTCCGTTTTGAAATTCCCCAAAAGTAACAGACACACAGAAAGGACAAAAAGATGAAAAGTAAAAGTATGTGTAAAAAGGTGGCTGCAACAAAAAAATATCTGATTGCTGCTGTCGTATTCAGCTCAATGGCTCTTCCGCTGTATGGCAAAGATTACAACTGGTCTCTTGAAAAAGCCAGCGGTTTCGGAACCGATTGCAAATACAGCAAAGACAAAAAGGAACTTACCGTTTCTGTCACCCCAAAAACCGGAGACTGGGCGGGTATCAACCTTGAACACCGTAAATTCGGCAAAGATCCGGACAAGGTTGCCAACTGGGATAATGGGTTCCTCGTATTTGAAATCAAGGGCGGTCCCGATCTCAAAGGCGTACAGCGTAATGGGGAACTGCTGCAAGTGACTTTTGCCCATCGCAACAAAGCCGGAAAAATCATCAGCAAAACCAAACCTGTGAGATTTGTCCAATTTGCCAAAGACAAGATCATTCCTGCCGATTCCTTCGTTAAAGTACGGATCCCGCAGAAAGAATTCCAGTGGAAAAAGAATGATACAACTCCGCTTGACCTGATGCTGATCCAATTCAGTGGAAATGGCAAAACGGCCGGAGGATTTACGATCCGCAACGTTCGCTTTGAGATCCCGGAAAAATAATTTGCAGAGGGGCAGGCAAAATGAAAAAGCATTTCACTTTGATTGAACTTCTTGTCGTCATCGCAATCATTGCCATCCTCGCCGCTATGCTGCTGCCCGCTTTGAACAAGGCTCGGGCAGCAGCCCGGAGTTCTAATTGTATCAGCAATCTGAAACAGATCGGTTTGGCTATGAATGGTTATACCATGGATAATCAGGATTGGCTGCCCAGAGCAATGAATTGGACGAATTATTTTAAATGGCAGGATTGTATTCTGCCTTATCTGACCGGCATGAAGGTTCTCTACAATAATACCTTCATTGACCCGGCAACCAACAATCCCCGCGGTGTATTGTTCTGTCCCGCTCAAATGGGGGGTGCCGATTATTCGCACAAACATTACGGAATGAATTGGACGACCCAGTATCCCGCAGATCATCCCTGGATGATCGTTACGAAGATCAAAAAACCCGCAGAGCGTATTCTGGTTGCAGACAGCGATGATGACGTTTTGATGAATTTGGCAAGTCAGGCCGTTCAGCAGGAGTATTATTCCGGCTCGGTACGGCATGAGATGATGCTGCATATTTTATATGCGGACGGTCACGCCGAAAAAGTAAAACAAAACGAAGTACCGGTACAGGCGTACAATGTTTATGCCTGGGGACAAGCGGTAAAAAACTGAAATACCAATTAAATACAATACGTAAAAAACGCATCTCTTATTTTTCAGGGATGCGGTTTCTTATTCCGGATCAATACACTGACGGATGACATCCGCAGAAAATCCCCTTGATGCAAGATAGCGGTAGAGTTTCTGCCGCTTCTTGAATGGGTCCCTTTCCCGGACAAGAAGTCTCAACTTGTATTCACAGGCGCGGCGCGCGGCTTCGGGTTCACTTTCTGCGATCTGCGCCATGGCGTTTTCTGCGACGGGCTCCGGCACTCCCCGTTTGCGCAACTGCATGCGGATCTTGAAGTTCCCGCAGTTGCGGTCACTCAACGAACGGGCGTAATCCTGTGCCAGAAGTTCATCGTTGAGAAAACGATTTTTCCGGCAGTAATCCAACGCTTCCCGAATCTGGGGTGTCGAATAACACCCGTAACTGTACAGTTTGCGGGTAAGTTCCCGTTCGGAATACGCCCGGCGCGCCAGCAGCCGCATGGCCTTTTCACTTGCGGACGGCTGTTTGCGCGGGGCGGGTATTTCCGGTTCAGTAGGCATCTTTTATATCAACGATGTTGAGTTGCGGCGTTTCCACGCCCTGATGCCGGTTGAGTTGCGGCGTAGCCAGCACGTCCAGCACCTTGCCGTAAAATGCCGATGCCGGACGGTTGAAGGCGATAAAGTCGATCTGTCCGTTCGGACTGCGAAGCGTTCCTCTGGTATGTGAAGAACCGACCGTACAACAGCGCGAAACCTGCAATTCATTGAAGCGGAAAAGCGGCTTGGAGTTGCTGTGTCCGAAAGGCGAAAGCATTCCCAGATAGCGGAAAAATTCCGAATTGAGTTCCGAAAGGTGGGCGACACCATCATAGTAGATACAGTCTTCCAGGTCGGCTTCGGTGAGTTGTTTGCGTATCTCCTTATCCATCTGTTCATAGAAGGGGGCGATATTTTCCGCTTTAAGACCGATACCGACTGCCATGGGGTGTCCGCCGTAACGTTCCAGCAGATGCGAAGTCGAACTGAGGACCTCCACTAAATTGAGTTGCGCGATACTGCGGCCGGAGCCATAGGCGACATCGTCCTGAACGGTCAGAACGATCGTCGGGCGGTTGTAATCCCGTGCCAGACGCGAGGCAACGATACCGATAACGCCCTGATGCCAGTCTCTCCCGGCGACCAGGAGGGAATAATCGCTCTGCCACGCCAGATTGCGTTCGATCTGTTCTTTTGCTTCGCGGTAGATCTCCTGTTCCTTCTCCTGACGGATGCGGTTGAAGGTCTCCAGTTGAGCGGCATAATTGTAGGCATCGACGATATGCTCCGCCTCCAACAACTGCAAAGCGACATTGGCATCGCCCACCCTGCCGGCGGCGTTGATACGCGGAGCCATGCGGAAGGTAATATCAGTGGGGTTCAGTTCCGCATGAAGTTTTGAACTCTCGATCAAAGCCCGGATACCGGGACGGAGTTGTTTGCGGAGGATCTCGATGCCATGTTTGACCATGACACGGTTTTCGCCAAGAAGCGGCACGATATCGGCGACGGTTCCGAGGGCGACATAATCCAGCACCTCTTCCAGATGGGTTTGAAATCCGCCGAGATTGTGTTCTCTGCCGTATTTGATAAAGGCGTGTGAAAGTTTGAAAGCCGCCCCTGCCCCGGAGAGCAGTTGCAGGTCTTCCAATTCGGGATAGACTTTCGGATTGATGACGGCGAGAGCCTTCGGCAGTTCGGCACCGGCTTCGTGGTGGTCGGTCACGATGACGTCGATCCCGCGGTTGATGGCATCTTCGACGGCATCGCAGCTGGTGATACCGCAATCGACGGTAACAAGCACCTTACATTCGCCGAATGCGTCCAGAGCTTTCTGGAGAGATTCCGGCGTAAATCCGTATCCGTCATCGAAACGATGCGGAATGAATGAATTTACGATGGCTCCATTCTGGCGGAGGACGAGGGCGAGCAGTGCGCTTGCTGTGATCCCATCGGTATCGTAGTCACCGTGGATAAGGATTGGTTCTTTTCGGGCAACAGCGTCCCAAAGCCTTGCCGCGGCATCCTGAATACCGGGAAAGCGATAAGGGTCCGACAAGTTAGCCAGGCGGGGGGCGAGAAAGTTCTGTACTTCACCTCCGCCGATCCCGCGAGCGGCGAAGTAAAGGGCGATGGGACGCGGCAGACAGAGCGTCTGCAGTATCTCATTTACCTTATTTTCCAGATCATTTCCGGACGGTCTCCAAGTTTTTGCACCCATTGTTACTCTTTCTATTAATTTATCATGTATATACGATAACCCCAAAACTGCATTAAAGCAATAGCAGTTTTTTATTTTTTTTGATTTTTTCTTTAAAACAGCACTTGAAAAAGCAAAAACTTGCAGTATGTTATATGCACAGCAACAAAAACTGGTTGTTGTGGTTGTTAAAAAAATGCCGACGTGGCGGAATTGGCAGACGCGCACGGTTCAGGTCCGTGTGCCGCAAGGCTTGTGGGTTCAACTCCCACCGTCGGTACCATTTATTACAACCCGAAAGTGGGTTGTGATGAAAAAAAATTGCGGGTATGGCATAACGGCTGTGCACCAGCCTTCCAAGCTGGTTATAGGGGTTCGACCCCCCTTACCCGCTCCATACTTCAGTGGTGGAATTCCCGAGTGGCCAAAGGGGGCAGACTGTAAATCTGCTAGCACGTCTTTCGATGGTTCGAATCCATCTTCCACCACCATCTTTTGCAATAAAGCACCTCAAGCGAGGTGCTTTTTTTTGCAAAGGGGGGAGGAAGATCGCACCGCAGGGGCGGTGCTGTTTACGGCACGGAGACGAGATTATGCCTTTGATGCATGTGGTTTGAATACTTTGCTTTCCAGTGATTCGATTACTCTGAAATGTTTTTGGTTTGCACTGCAAAGGCACTGCGAATGCTCACAGACAGTAGCAAAAACCAAGGCGTCAGCAAGTTGAATTCCGGATTTCAAAGCGTATTCTTCAATAAAAATGCTTGCCCGATGCGAAACAGCTTCATTGATGGGGAGTACCTCAAACTCCAATGCTGCAAGAAAATTTTTGATTTGACGCTGTTCTGTTTTATCTCTTGCCCCTTGCATAAGTTCCATGTAGTTGACGGCAGAAATATACCGGTTTTCTGTTTCATCAATAACCTTTGCAGCATTGACATCACCACGCAAAGCCCAAATAAGTACATCTGTATCAAAAAGCATCAGAATTTCCTGGGTTCACGCATTTGACGGACAACCGTTTCCACATCGGCAAGATCTTCGCGATCTTTCCACATACCGAATGCAGGCAAATCCGCTACCTTGATCCGACTTTGCTTTTCCTCGGCAAAAGGGACGATAACAGCCTTCCGCCGTCCTCTGTGCGTCAGAGTGACCCTCTCACGCCGATTGATGGCAGACATAACCTTACTCATATTTTTTCTGAGATCAAGAACACTTGCTTCCATAGAATACCCCCTTTCAACTGTACACTTATACTATACAGTTCTGCTATCAAAAAATCAAGTAAAGTTTCAGAAAAAAGAGAAAAAAAGGGATGGCAAGATCAGGGCACGGAGGCGAAACATCGGCGTACAACTCACATCTTCAAATTATTATCTTTTCCTGCGCAGAAAAAGTGAGATGTTTTGTGCCGTAGTGGTACAGCCGTAGTGTTTCAGCTCTGCAGCGATTTCACGGAGTGTCATTCCTTCAGCTTGCCACTCTTTGATCTTTTCGGCGTAAGGAGCAAGTTTGCTGCGGCCGGGACCATTCTGATAACTTTTGCGGGAACGTTTGGGGACAGACAAATATTCCGCAAAAATCTGGGCAGGACTGGAGTGCCACAGTTTGGTTTCCTCCCGTTCCAAAAGCCGGTACGCTCTTGAACTGTAAAAAGTCAGTAACGCCTGTTTAACTGCCATGTTGCGCCCCGATCGCAGCATGGTGGTGATTTTCGCCGCTTTTGGGGGAATCAAATTGTAAAGATTTTTCTGCGTTACTTGCATGAAACCTCCTCCGTTGCCGCATATTCCAAAAACAACAGCGACTTGGCGGTGTGAAACAAAATCTGGTCCGCCAGTACATAAGTTTTTAATTTTCTGATAACCGTTTCACGGTCAGTCAGACCATCTTCCAACATATTCAGACAGACGTAAACCCGGTCATTGGCGACCGGTCCACGGACAACATCAAATTCGTGGTCAAAGTCAACATTTTTGCGGTTTGACAGAACAAAATCCAACCACTCTTCATCGGCAGTTTCAAAACTCTTTATACGCAGTTCAGAATGTTCCCAAAGATGCTCCGGCACCTCAAATGCGGTTACGATACCGGCTGAAACTTCTTCCTGCCTTGCACGGATCTGCGCCCAGCGGCGGGCTTGTTCCAAATTACTTGTGGTATAAAATCCACGCCCGAAATCACCAACTCTGGAAGACGTGAGGATCTTCGGATTTTTTACTTCAATGTGGCTGCCGTGATAGAGTTTCATTTATTCACCCGTTTACTTAAAAACCGTTCCATTTCCGCAAGGAGTTGTTCTTTACCGAGAGTATGCAGCAAGTCGTAGTTTTCCAAAAGAAAATCCAGAGTGCCTGTTTCATCAAAATATTCCGCCACTTTCGCTCCGGAAACACCGAGTTTGGTCTTGTATGCTTCAATGGCAAAAGAAAGGAACTCCGCTTTCATCTCATCAATATTCATAAATTCCGCCATTTCAGACCTCACTTTCCACAGTTTAATATAAATGTTTTTTTCATTTTGTCAAGTATTAAATCAACTCTTGTCAATTTCTTTACGATTATTTTTTATCAAAAGGAGCCAACAGCAGGAAATAGACGAGATGGACAATGATGGACAATAATGGACAGAGTCTTTGGATGCAGACGGAAAGGCTCTGCTGCCCCCAAGGCGTTGTCCATGCCGTCCATGCCGTCCATAGCGTCCATCCATTCCTTGCCGCAGCCAAGCCTTCCTGAAATAAGTCCGGACTTGGAGTAGCGGCATCTTGCATAATATAAATCCGACTGTGATTTTTTAGCGGTGTATGCGCCAGCGATCGGCGGCTGTGTCGTAGGTGTATACATCGGAAAGAGCGTGTTTTCTGATCCAGTCTGCGATCTCCTGACGGTAGGCGGCGGACAGGGGGTCGAGCGGCAGGAAACCGGCGGGAACGTTCCCGCTGTAACCGTTGATCGAGAAACATTTGAAGTGACGCGCCATATACCACGCCTGAAGTCCGTATCTGCTCCAGTTGTCATGTTCCAGTCTGCCTCCGGCGGAGTCCGTGAGGTAAAAGCATTTCATCTCCGGCGGAGGCGGCGGGATCGCTTTTATTTTTGCCTCATATTCCGCCGGTTTCCAACCGTAAATGGTAATGGAGTTATAGTTGTCGATACTTAATATCACAAACAGTATCCCGCAGAAAAGCAGTTGTTTGCGGGAGGAATATTTTGCCGTAAAACGGTCGATCATCCACCAGAGAAAAACCATCAGCGGAAACATCATAAATACGTAGATACGCCCACCCGCACGGATCGCACTGCCGCCGGGAACGTACTTCCAGATGAAATACCACAGACTGATGCAATGAGCGAATTTGACCGACAGAATGTACAGCACAGCCAGAGTCGCAGGCAGAGCGGCAAAGAGCGGCGAAAACTCTTTCCGCCGTTTCCAGAAGAAATAACAGCACCAGAGAGTAACGCCCAGCGTGAAGAGCGGCAGTCCGTGACAGTTCTCATAAACGTACTTGTGGATGGGCGGAAATGCCAGATCGTACAGTTTGCCCCAGAGCAAATTCTGCGGTCCGACGTTGACGATATCCGCCGGTGTCGGCAGTGTTCCCTGTGCGGCGGTCCAGATACGTTCATAATCGCTGTTCAACAGCGGAATGTAGGTGTAGAGAAAGGGCGCAAAGAGTACGCCTCCCCACAGTGCCAGCAGAAGCAGTTCCCAAATGCGTTGAGGAATGATCCGTTCCCGGAGTTCCCCTTTGCGGTACAGCAATATTGCACAGATCACAAAATAGATGACTCCGGCAAGTCCCGCAAAAAACGCAGTGTAGAAATTGGAATAAGCGATCCATGCAAACGTCAGGATCGCCCCCGCTCCGCAGAGAAAACGTTTCCGGAAACTTCCGTTCCGCCAGTATTGGCAATAGCGGATCACCAATATCGCCAGCAGCGGCAGCAGCCCCATAAAGAAAAACTGCGTATGATTTAACTTCACCCAGCAGGCGTTGCAGTAAAAGGAGAGCATCGCTCCGCCCGCCGCCGCCATAAAATTCAGATGCAGGATCTTCCGCAGCAGATAGAACATGCTTGCGATCCCGAAGTGGAAGAGCAGTCCGTAGACCACAGCCGCCCCGGTGAACATATCCGCATTGAAAAGCCAACGCCACGGAAGTTCCAGAAAATAGAGCGTCAGCGAAAGATCCGTAAATCCCCGCCCCGCCGGGAATGGATAATAAATACGATTTTGACGGAAGTGCGTTTCGCCGCGGAAAACATCGCCCCAGGAGTCCGCCGCAAGCACGTTCAGAAGTGCATCGCCGCAATCTCCGGGAAAGAGTTCAAATCCGCTTTTTATCAGGTCAAAATGGTAAAAAAAGCCGAAAAGGAGCATCAGAAGAAGGAGAATACTGTATTCTTTGATGTCCTGACGGATGTTTTTCATTTTTTTACCATTGTGTTATTTTTTGTATCGCTCCCAGAGGGCTTTCAGGATCAACAGTCCGAGAATGATCCCGCAGACCAGTTTTTTACAGTCAACCGCACAGCAGGTTTTGCCCAGATCAGCGGGCAGCGTGAAAGGCAATTGAAAGACGTTGACCACCACTCCCGCCGCAACCGCCCAAAAAGCAACGACTGCCAGAGAAATAACGGTCGCTTTGGTGCCGAGCGTCGATTTCATAGCGGCAATGGAGACCGAACTTGAGGCAGGCCCCGCAATCAGAAAGACCAGTGCCGCTCCCGGTGAAAATCCTTTCAGGAGCAGAGCCGCCGCGATCGGCACAGAGGCGTTGCTGCAAACGTAAAGCGGCAATGCCAGCAAAATGACGGCGGCAAATTCAAGGAACATGTTTCCTGCGATGTACTTTGCCCCGAAGTCCTCCGGAAGAAACTGCTGGATCAGTGCTGCGATCACCAGACCGAGCAGCAATGACGGAGAGGTGCTGCGGAGCATCTTGCCGAAACCGTGGGTGAAAATAACACGCCAGTTTCTCTGCACGGCGGGTTTTCCGCCGCAGCAGCAACAGCATTTCTTTCCGGCTCTCTTCTCCGGCGGCGGAGCGTCTTCTTTTGCGGCACGCTCAATAAACCATCCACCCGTCAGTCCGGAGATGACCGCCAGTACGGGGCGCAGCAGTGCCAGATGCCAGCCGACCATGCTCCAGGTGACGAGGATATTGTCGATGCCCGTCTGCGGTGTGGAGATGAAAAAGGCTCCCGTCGCACCTTTGCCCGCCCCCTCTTCCCGGAGGGAGGCGGCAACCGGAATGACGCCGCAGGAACACAGCGGCAGGGGAACTCCCAGCAGAACGGCTTTCAATATCGGCTTGAAGCCTTTTCCGCTCAAATGACGCTTGATTTGTTCCGGCGGCAGAAGATAAGCGATCACGCCCGCCAGAAAATATCCCAGCAGCAGCCACGGTGCCATGGCAGAAAAGACGTTCCAGAAGTTTTGCAGATATTCCAGAATGATATTCATAGTGTCACCCCAAAAATTTCGTGCCGATCTCCAGCAGTTTTCCCGCCTGATAAACGATCAGCGTTGTGATGTATGCCAGAAGGAAGAGTGCGCCCGCTTCGATAAGCGGCATTTTCCACGAATTCAACTCCCGGCGTATGATCGCCAATGTCGCCAGACAGGGAATGGAAAGCAGGCAGAAAAGCATGATGCAGAAGCCTTGCAGCGGCGTGTAACTCTCCCGCAGATGTTCCCGGAGCGGAGCGGATTCTTCATCGGTCTCGCCTTCGGCAAACAGAATACCCAACTGGGAAACAAAAACCTCTTTTGCCGCCAGTGCGCCGATGCTCGCCGTGGTCAGTTTCCAGTCGAAACCGATGGGGGCAAAGAAGGGTTCCAGCGTTTTTCCGACCCGTCCGGAAATGGTATATTCCATCAATTCAGCCATGCGTTCATTTTCCAGTTTGGCGATACTCTCTTTGGCATCGCCTTTTTTCTCCAGTTGTTCGATCTCTTTATCGTAGTCTTTGGAGAACTCCTGTTTCTGCGGGAATGTATTGCAGATATAGAGAATAACGCTCGTTGCGAGAATGATCGTACCGGCTTTCTGCAAATACATCCGCCCGCGGTCCCACATGTGGAGCATCAGACTTTTTACGGTCGGCATACGGTAGGTCGGCAGTTCCATAAGGTAAACTTCGCCGTCTCCTTTGAAGAGGGTGGATTTCATGATCCGCGCCCCGATCATGGCAAATGTCACGCCGATAATGTAGATGAGCCACATCACCGTAGCCTGATACTTATGGGCGAAAAAGGCGGGGATGATAAGTGCGTAAATGGGCAGACGCGCTCCGCAGCTCATCAGAGGCAGTACCATAATAGTAACGGTGCGGTCTTTTTCGGATTCGATGGTACGGGTCGCCATGATCGCCGGTACGGTACAGCCGAATCCCAGCACCAGCGGCACAAAGGAGCGTCCCTGAAGCCCGAATTTGCGCATGATGCCGTCCATAACAAATGCGGCGCGCGCCATGTAGCCGGAATCTTCCAGAATGGCAATGGCGAAAAAGAGGAAAAGGATGTTGGGCAGAAATACGATCACACCGCCGACGCCGCTGATCACGCCGTCCGTGACCAGATGCCGCAGATAGGGCAGAGTTTCCGGGTTCCAGACGTTTTTGACGGCATCGCAGAGCCATGCGAAAAACTCTTCGATCCAGCCCATAAAAGGTTCAGCCAGTGTAAAGGTGAACCAGAACGTGATGTAGATGATCAGCAGAAAGATCGGCAGCCCCAGAAACTTATTGGTCATGACCACATCGATCTTGTCGGAGATCTCACGCCGTTTCTCCTGTGTCATGGAGATCGAGTCCCGGCAGGCGCCTGCCAGCATCGCATAACGGCGGTCTGCCATGAAAGTATCGGTGTCGATGGCGTGACGGGTGCGGAGGTGTTTGATCTCCTCTTCGATATCGCTGGAGAGGTTGGCAAATTCGGTCAGGTTCAGAGCCGAACTGTCACGTTCCAGAAGTTTGATCGCAAAGAAGCGGGAAGGGATATGGGCGTGTTTTCCGGATTTCAGCGCATCGATCTTGGCGGCAAGCGCATTGATGGCATCGTCGGCATCTTTGCCGTAGGAGAGCATGGGAACGCCGTGATCGTCCAGTTCATTCAGGGTTTTTGCCAACTGTTCCAGCAGCGGACGGACACCGGAGGTTTTGCTGCCGATCGTCTGAACGATGGGCGAACCGAAATATTTTTCCAGTTTCGGGATGTCGAATTTCAGCCCTTTCTTCTTGGCATCATCGCTCATATTGAATGCGAGCAGCATCGGGATATGGAGTTCGGCAAGCTGCGTTGTCAAATAGAGACTGCGGTGCGGAATAGTGGAGTCCACCACGTTGAGGATCAAATCGATCCCGGGAGTGATCAGTTCGCTGAAGGCAACCTCTTCTTCCGGAGAGGAGGAGGAAAGGGAATAGATGCCCGGCAGGTCGATCAGTTCGATTTCCATACCGTTCAGTGTGAACGTGCCGGATTTGCTTTCCACGGTAACACCGGGGTAGTTGCCGACGTGCTGTCTGGCTCCTGTCAAAGCGTTGAAGATACTGGTTTTGCCGCAGTTGGGGTTGCCCGCGAGAGCGATACGGAACTTTCTTTTCATCTCACGCCTCCTGTTTCAGCAGAATATTAGCCGCGTCTTTCCGGTGGAGAGCCATGCTGGAATTCAGGACCCTGACCCGGAGCAGTCCGCCGAAAGGCGCATGTGCCTGCATCAGAAGTTCTGTGCCGGGGACGAGACCGACATCGGCAAATTTCTTGTGTCCCTGAGCCGGGTCCAGCACCTTTACGATCGTGGCGACGGCACCGACAGGGAGTTTGTCAAGCGTAAGTCCGGTATTTTCACTCATGTTGAAAATCTCCTTGATAAAAGTGAATTTTTTTTCTTTGTTTATAATATATCATTGCAATTTTAAAAATCAATTAGAGAACGCTAATTTTTAAAAAAAAATGATATGTCATGTTGAATTTCTACGGAATGACGGTTATATTAAACTCAGTTTACAATCCTGAACCATGAGGTGAAAAATGAGTGAGAACCAGGAAGAAAAAAAGGTGTCCAAAGGACGTAAGGCTCTGCGTTTGACCGGATTTATTCTGGGAGGGCTTTTCGGATTTATCATTGTTCTGCTGGCGGTCGTGCTTCTGCTGCGGAATATCATCGTAGAACAGGCGGTGGAAAGAGTTGCGCCGCTGGTTACGGGAACTCCGGTCGAGATCGACCAATTTTCCAGCAATCTCTTTACCGGCGAAGTCGTTCTCAAAGGCTTCAAAATCGGCAATCCGTCGGGATATGTGGAGCCGCACGGCATCGTGCTTGACACCCTGCGCGTCAAACTCCCCCCGGGAACTCTGCTGAAAGAAAAAATCGTCATCGAAGAGATTTTTATCGCCGGAGTCGGCATCAATTTTGAACTGAAAGCCAATGGCGACAGCAACCTGACCGATATTCAGAAAAATGTGGATGCTTTTACAAAATCCATTGCTCCGCAGAGCGGAAAAAAGCAGGAGGCCGCTCCCGAACCTGAAAAGAAAGAAAATGCCCCCAAGAAACAGGTGGTCATCGCAAAACTCCGTCAGGAACAGGGTTTCGTCTCCACATCCATTGCATTGACCAACTCCACCATGAAAATTCCGCTGCCCGCCGTGGAAATGACCGATGTCGGCGGCGGCAGCAGTCTGGGCGAAACGATCTCTGTGGTGTTCTCTGAAATGATGGCATCTGTTGCCAATGGTCTCTCTTCTGCGGGGCTGAATATGAAAAATCTCAAAGGCCTTTCCGACTCCGTTCTCAAAGGTCTCTCCGACGGCGGCAATATTGTTCTCAAAGGCGGAGAAAAGGGAACGACCATCGTGATCGAAGGGGCTTCCGACACCGGCAAAGCCATTGTTGACGGCGTCAACTCTCTCTTCAAAAAGACCAAAAAAGAGATCAAAAAATGAAATTTATAAGCAGGATCGCCGGTGTTATTATGACAGTTGCAGTGTTGTGCGCACAGGATCATCAGGCAGATTTTATTATTGCCAATCGTGATTTTTTCAAAAAAGTAACTCCGATGGAACTGGTGCAGGTCAAACTCTCCCGCACCTGGGTCCACGCTCCGAAAGCATCGGCGGAAAAATGGGCGGAAAAACTCCATCCGGGCAAAACGTTCCGGATGCCGGAAAATAATAAGATCGATCTGGATACGTTTTTCAGCAAACTGCCGGAAAAAAACAAAGCCATCACCTATCTCTATAATGAGTTCACCGCCGAAAAAGACGGCATTGCCCAGATCGGCATCGGGTGCGATTGGTGGTTTGAGGCGGCTTGCAACGGAAAAATTTACTGCTCCACCTTCAAAAGCGGCAACGGTTCCGGCAGTTTCGCCCCCGCCAACAATCCCTTTTTCATCCCGGTCAAAAAAGGACGCAATTTGCTGGCGGTAAAAGTGCGCCGCGGCGGATACACCTGGAATTTCACTTGCGGAAATGTGAACTTCACCCCGCCGCCGCAAGTGCTGGCGGAACTTGCGGCAGGCCCGTGGCTCACCCACCCCGATACCGGAGAGATCACTGTGCGTTTTGCCACCGCAGGAAAACTGCACGCCGGTGTGGAAGTGCGCGAAGCGGGCAAACCGGAAACAGCCAAAATCAAGTGGGATGCCCTCAGCGGCGTGATCCGCAATGCTGACTTTCACGCCGTCCGTCTCAAAAATCTGACTCCGGGCAAGCGGTATGAATACAGAGTCGTACTGCTCCACCCCCGCGATCTCCGGCAAATCGTTTATCCGCAGGGTGAAACGTTCCACTCCTACACTTCCCCTGCTGAAAAACTGGAAAAATACAGTTTCCTCTTTGTGGCAGACTTGCAGTTCCCTCCTGAAAAACAGCAGCGTATTTTCCGCAATCTCCTGAAAATCGGAGATTTCGCCAGCTGCAATTTCATCGTTTTCGGCGGAGACCTCAACAGCAGTTTTGTCAAACAGGAGATGCTGGACGGACTTTTCAATATCCTGAGTGCCGCGGGGGGCAGTTCCATCCCCTCCGTGATCGTGCGGGGAAACCATGAACTTACAGGACCGCACCCGGATGTTTACAATGAACTTTTTGCCGATGCGGAAGGCAGGACTTACGGAGTGTTCCGCTACGGCAATGCGGCATTTCTCAATCTCGACAGTTTTTCAGAAGCACCTCAACGGGAACGCGCCGGGGCCCTCATCGGTGCCGAATTTATGGAAGAACAGGCAGAATATCTGAAAAAAGTTCTGCCCGCAGAGAAATGGCAAAAGGCGGCAAGACGTTTCGTCATCGCCCACAGCGCACCCTACGGCAGGGCAGATAACGCTGAAATGTGCGGCATGACCCGCAAACTCACCGATGCCTTTTTCGCAGGGAAAAAACCGCTCAGCAAACTGGATCTCTGGCTGGGAGCGCATACCCACCGCTACACCAGAGGCATCCCCGGAAAAGCCGAAGTGACTTCCCTGCTGCCCCTTGAGGGAAAAGTGACCGTCACCGGAGAGAATTACACCTTCCCCGTCATCACCAATGCCGGCCCCGAAGCGGGAATGGCGGAAAAAAGCAGTGTTTTCCGGGTGGATGTCGAAAAAGAGAAATTCACCTTCACCGCGTGGCTCGGCGATGGAACGTGCATTGAAAAAGTCATCTATCATAATAGCGGAAAAGTCGAAGAGATCATTTCGCAGCCCCGCCGTTGAATACCCCATCATCAAAGGAGATGTAAATCATGAACGAAAACGAACGCTTTATCCACGACCGTCTGCCGGAGGATTTCTACCGGAGGATCGAAACAGGCAATTTTATCCGGCAGCCCTATCCGGTCTTTGCCGACCGTGACGCGTGGGAAAAGGTGCGCTCCGTCAGCAAATACGCCCCGCTTATCATTGCCGAAGCGGATGCCATAGAGGAAAATTCTGTTCCGCAGCTGCTTTTCTCCAATTACAGCCAGTTCCGGATCAACGGCAATCGCAGTGAATACGAAAAACCCTATTTTGACCGCCGGAAAAACCTTGCGTTTCTGGCTCTGGCAATGTGTCTCACCGGTGATAAAGAGAAGTATATGTCCCGGCTGCTGGACCATGTTATCGCCATTCTGGAAGAGTGGAACTGGTGTCTGCCCGCCCATATCATCTGGGGCGAAAACGGACCGGATGAATGGCGCATCTGCGACCTTTTCTGCGCAGAAACGGGAGCCGTCATGGCGCAGTTTCACGCCATTCTCGGCGATGAGATCGACAAGGAATTTCCGGGGCTTTCGGAGATCATCCGCGAAAAAACACTCGACCGCACCGTTTACAACGTTCTTCTGAAAGGCATCACCCATTGGTGGCATGAAACAACATACCCGGCAAACTGGACGGTCTGGTGCAGTTACAACAATCTGGCAACGGCTTTCTGTCTGGAAAAAGACAACAGAAAACTTGCTTACTTCGTAAAAAGATATCTGGAACCGACCTCCCGTTTCATCCATTACTATCCGGAAGACGGTTACTGCGCAGAGGGGCCGAGTTACTACAACAAAGCAAATTTGATGGTGTTCCGCACACTTTTCTGGCTGCACAAGAGTATTCCCGGCAGTATGGATAAACTCTTTGCCGAACCCAAAATAAAGAACATGGTGGAATTTATCGCCAATGTCCGTATCGGCGGCAAATATCAGGTCTCCTTCGGCGACGCCCAGCCGATCCTGCGTCCGGACTTTTCATCAGCGGTTCCCGCCGGAGTGCTTTTGAACTCTCCGGAAATGCAGGCTCTTGGTCTGCTCAACAATGCGGTTTTGGGAGCGTGCGGCGATTTCCTGAAAGAGGCGCTGGCCCTCCTCTTTGACCAGCCGGAAACTCTGCCCGAACAGTTATCCCCCGGTGCGCCGGTCACACTTTTTGAAAACCGTCTGGCAATTCTGCGCTCCGAAGGATTTTCAGCCTCGCTGAAAACGGGAAACAATGAAGAACCTCACAACCACAACGACCTGGGACATTTCAGCCTTTTCAACGGCTCCGAACCGGTCATCGTGGATGCGGGAACCGGCCGGTATGCCAAAATCAACTTTTCTCCCCTGCGGTACACGCTCTGGAATACCCGCGGCAACGGTCACAATGCCCCGGTTTTCGGCGAGTATGAACAGTTGTCCGGCAGGGAATACACTGCTGGATTTTCGCTGAAAGACGGACATATCGTTTGCAGTGATCTCTCCAAAGCCTATCCCGCCGCTGCGGGAGTGAAGCGTTTTGAGCGCAAACTGGATTTCAGCAAAGATCAGGTGATTGTGGAGGATACGTTTGAACTTGAAAAGAGTGCGCCTGCGGTGATTACGCTGCTCTGCGCTCAAACGCCCGTGCAAAAAGATGCGCATACCATCCAACTGGGCGATGTGACACTGAAACTGGAGGGGATCGCTTTCGACAGCGCAGAAATCATGCCTGATCTGATCTTCTCCAGATCCGGCAAGGACATCAACATTTGGGGATATACCTTGACCGCTCTGCGGCTGCGCAGTGAAAATAACAGTTATAAACTGATTTTTCAAAAATAAGTTTTTGAAAAACGCCAGAAAAACAATGAAATGCACCCCAAAAGTTGGACATAACTTTTGAGGTGTACTTCAAGAGCAGCAGCTTTTTTTATTGGCTGTTTATCACTGTTCAATGCTCAAGAAGCGGTGCATCACGTTGACTCTGCCGTCATCCGCATAGGTGTCGGAATATTGCAGAAGAACGTAATCTTTGCCGTTTTCATCTTTCAATGAAAGCATATTGGAGTAGTAGCAGCGGCTTTTCTTCTCTTCCAGCAGGATGCCGTCATCCCAGTTCAAACCGTCTTTGGATGTATAGATGACCTGTCCGATCCCCCATGCTTCATCGAGCCATGCCCTGCCGTGCATGACGTAACCATCTGCCAGCGGTGCGATCTGCACATTGCGGATGCCATGCTTCAAACGGATCTGCGGCTGACGTTCCCATGTTTTGCCGTTATCGCGGCTCAAACTCGCTTCGAGAAAATAACTGTTTTCCAGATCGCAGGCGCAAACCAGCATGGAGCCGTCCGCAAGAAATTGCAGATCCGCATACCCCCGCATACAGGAATTCATATCGATAACGCTCTCTTCCTGAAAACTTTTGCCGTTGTCGCGGCTGACGAAAAGGCGGTAACGGGCATCTTTCACCTGTGAGAGAAAATCTTTGTCACAGGTTTCGACCGCATAGATCACGCCGTCTTTGACCTTTGCATCATAGATACGGCCCTTGTAAGAAGAGAATTCCACCGGCGGTTCCCATGTTTTGCCGAGGTCATAACTTTGAATGACCAGCGGCGTATCCCACGGTTCGCAGCAAACTTCTCTGCCCTGGGTGTTCCGTACCGCAAAACAGGTCAGTACACCGTCATAAAAAACGGCTTTTTCAACGGAGATGGAATAGACACCTTCCAGCAGGATCTCTCTGGAAAACGGCAGTTCGTGGAAGCCGGACCAGGTTTTGCCGCCGTCTTCGGAATAACGGTATTCGACCCAGCCGAATGCGGAGTGACCGGCACACCGGGTGGGAGAGCAGTTGGAATTGAAGGCGATCACTTTCCCCGGCGCATATTCAACCATGGCATGAGACATGTGTCCGCTACGTTTGCGCGCCTGATTGTCAATATAAACTCCGGCTTCGGAAATAAGCAGTTTCCCGACAGCCCCCTCGTGTATAAATTCCATAAAAACCTCCGCAAGATCGTTATTGTTGACAGGCAAGTTCCCCCTCGCGTCCGGGGAACGATTGCAGTTTCATTTCGCCGTCGGGCGCAGAATGGCGCACGGCTTCTGCGGCCTCGCCCATTGGAATAACGTGGTATCCCAGCGCAAGGACTTTATCCAGATACGCCTCAAACATGGCAGAACATCTGCCGCCTTCGGCTTCTGCGTGAATGGTCAGAACGTTGAGTTGATCCTCTTTCAGGAGAGAGATTTGATGATCGTTGTAATTCTCATCGGTAACGCCGTTGCGCCCGAGAACTTCATCATAGGTGGGCAGCGTTACAGGGATTTGGAGTTGTTCCAGCCGTTTGCCGTTCACGACCGGATAAAACGGCGCATAACCGCGGCAATCACTGTTGTATGTGAAGGGAAATTCCGCTTTGACTTCCAGCAGTTGATCGTTGGTACGCCACCCGGGAGCGGCACTGCTGGCGGGGGCTTCGCCCAGAAGTTCCGTCAGGAACTCCACGCCCCGGCGGATCTCCTGACGCATCTGTTCACGGGTCATCACAGTCAGTTTTGCCTGTGCCTTATGGTGATCCCATGCGTGAAACGCTATTTCATGCCCCTGGGCGTGAGCGGCTCTGATGACCTCTTTGAAGTGTCTGCCGATCTTCGGCCCGGGCCACGCCGTCCCCATGAGGACGATTTCGGGGCCGTAGAGTCCGGCGGCATTGGTGCGGAGCATTTTCCAGAGAAACGCCGGTTTCAGCAGCCGCCAGAGATGCCGCCCCATATTGTCCGGACCGACGGAAAAATAGAACGTTCCCCTGATGCCGCGTTCATTCAGAATACGGCACAACGCGGGGACACCCCGTCCGGTTCCCCGGAAGGTGTCCACATCGATCCGCAGTGCTATTGTTTTCTGCATTTTCAATCGAGGTTGAATTCGCCGGATTTGATGGCTTCGTTCAGGAAGAAGTCCAGCGTGCTTTCAATGGATTGATCCAGCGTGATGGCGGGTTCCCAATCCAGATATTTTTTGGCATTTTTGATACTGGGTTTGCGGTGCTGAACGTCCTGATAACCCTTGCCGTAAAAAGCCCCGGACTCCACGACCAGATAACCGGCGAAAGGCGGAAATTTGGAGCGGAGCGGATGTTTGTCGAACTTCTCGACCAGCGTTTCCGCCATGGCTTTGATACTGGCTTCGTTGTCGGGATTGCCGATGTTGATGATTTTGCCGTTGCAGACGCCTTTGGGGTCATCAATGATGCGGTAGAGAGCCTCGATGCCCTCGGAAATATCCACAAAACAGCGTTTCTGTTCGCCGCCGTCGATGAGTTGGATGGGTGCGCCCTGCACCAGATTGAGGATCAACTGGGTAATGGCACGGCTGGAACCGATACGGGCTCCGGAGAGACTGTCCAGACGCGGTCCGATCCAGTTGAAAGGACGGAAGAGCGTGAAGTTGAGCAATCCTTTTGCGCCGTACGCCCAGATGACACGATCCATCATCTGCTTACTGCAGGAGTAGATCCACCGCTGCATACGGATCGGCCCGGTGATGAGTTTGGAGTTGTCTTCGTCGAAATTCTCATCGGTACACATACCGTAAACTTCGCTGGTGGAGGGGAAGACGATGCGCTTGTTGTATTTCACGCAGTAACGGACGACACGCAGGTTTTCTTCAAAGTCCAGCTCAAAGACACGGAGCGGATTGCGGGTGTATTCGATGGGCGTTGCGATCGCCACGAGGGGGAGGACGACATCGCATTTGCGGACATGGTATTCGATCCATTCCCGGTGGATGGCGATATCGCCTTCGCGGAAGTGGAAATCGGGGTGATCCAGCAGATGATCGATGTAGTTGGTACGCAAATCAAGGCCGTAGACTTCATATTTGCCGGAGGCGAGCAGACGGTCGGAGAGGTGACTGCCGATAAAACCGTTGACACCGAGGATGAGGACGGATTTCTTGCGTCCCGCTTCGCGGAGCTGTTTGGAATTGCCGCCGAAAACCATATTGGGAACGATGCGGGCTTCAGAAGCGAGTTGATCGCCGGTGGTGAATACGCCGCCTTCGATCTGTCCGGTTTTGATGCGCAGTGCGCCCTCACCGCATGCGATGGTAAAGGGGGCGGCAGAAAGAACCGTTCCGGGCATCGCCTTGCGGTCGGCGGCGACAACTTCAGCCGACCAGAAAAACACTTTGCGGTCGGTGATGTAGCTGAATGCGCCGGGATAAGGAAGCGTGACAGCGCGGATCAGATTGCGGATCTCATCGGCAGATTTGCTCCAGTCGATCTGACCGTCGGCGGGTTTGCGTCCGCCGAAAGTGGTTGCCTTGGAGTCATCCTGGGGGATGCGGTCGGCTTTGCCCTCTTTCAGAAGCGGCAATGCGCGGTCGAGCATCAGAGCGGCGGCTTTTTCGGCCTTGCAGAAGAGGGTTTTTGCGGTATCATCGTTGGTGATGGCAATTTTTTCCTGATCGACGATATCGCCGGCATCGGCTTTGCGGGTCATATAGTGCAGAGTAACGCCGGTCTCTTTTTCGCCGTTGATGATCGCCCAGTTGATCGGAACACGTCCGCGGTATTTGGGGAGCAGAGAGCCGTGAAGGTTGAGTGCGCCTTTTGCGGGGACAGCGAGGATCTCTTCTGAAAGCATATTGCGGTAGTAGAAACTGAAGATGAAATCCGGAGCCATTGCCTTGATGCGGGCCGCCCAGACGGGGTGGTTGACATCTTCGGGGGCAAAAACGGGGATACCGTATTCGCCCGCCAGTTCAGCCACAGAGCCGAACCAGATATTTTCGTTGGCGTTATCTTTGTGGGTAAAAACGGCGGAGATCTCAAAACCGTTGCGGCGCAAGGCTTCGATACCGGCGCGTCCGATATTGTGATAGGCAAAAACAACACACTTCATAAGAAAAACCTTTCTGTATTATACATTGTCACATATATACTATAACGCCTTTTATTATTTTTTCCAGAAAAAAAACAAAATCATCTCCAAAAATGGGCGAAATATTTTCACACCCGTCAAAATCCTGTTGCGGTGAGATTTTTTTACATTTTTTATTTCCGCCTTTGCGTTTTTCCGTTTTACAGTGTATATTATTTTCAATGACAGTTCTATCAAGGAGTCGAAAATGAAGAAAAATATTCTTGTTACCGGCGGTGCCAGAGGGATCGGTGCCGGTATCGTCCGCAAATTGGCAGAAAAAGGACATAATGTCGGCTTTTGCGGCAGAGCAGCAGCAGAAACCGCCGCTCCGTTCCTCGCTGAATTACAGCAAGAGTTTTCCGGCAGATTTGCCTACTTCCAATGCGATGTTTCCTCCGCTGCTGACCGGGAAAAAATGCTCGATGATTTTATTGCCGCTTTCGGCTCCATCGATGTGCTGGTCAACAACGCCGGTGTCGCCCCCGAAAACCGCTCCGATCTGCTGGATATGTCAGAAGAAAGTTTCGACCGCGTCATGGGCATCAATCTCAAAGGCCCTTTCTTCCTGACACAGGCCGCGGCAAAACGGATGATCGCCGATAAAAACAGCGAATTCAAATGTATCATCAATACCGGTTCCGTTTCAGCGGATTACGCCAGCATCAACCGGGGCGAATACTGCCTCTCCAAAGCCGGTGTCGCCATGGCAACCAAACTCTTTTCCGTACGCCTCGCCGATGAGGGGATCTGTGTCTATGAGATCCGACCCGGCGTGATCAAAAGCGATATGACCAGTGTGGTCTCCGCCAAGTATGACAAAATGATCGCTGAAGGCCTCACCCTCCAACGCCGTTGGGGAATGCCGGAAGACATCGGCAAAGCCGTCCTTATGCTCGTGGAAGGAGCATTGGCTTACTCCACCGGACAAGTCATCAATGTGGACGGGGGATTGACCATTGAACGCTTCTGACAGAAAAAGGCTCAACACCCTTATCATCGGCAGCGGTGCCGCCGGACTTGCCGCCGCCGTCCGCCTCAAAGCACAGGGCGTTGAAAATATCGCCATCTATACCGAAGGTCTCAAAATGGGGACTTCCATCAATACCGGCAGCGATAAACAAACCTACTATAAACTCGGTATGTACGGCCCGGAACCCGATGCACCGGAACTCATGGCACAAGACCTTGCCGCCGGAGGTTCGGTCCACGGAGACATCGCTCTGATCGAAGCGGCTCTCTCTCCGTTGGCATTTCATCATCTGGTTTCGCTGGGAGTCCCCTTCCCGCACGACATGTTCGGACAGCACATCGGCTACAAGACCGATCATGACCCCAAACGCCGTGCAACCAGCTGCGGCCCTTATACGTCACGGGATATGTGTCTGGCTCTGACCGCCGCCGTCCGCGAAAAAAACATTCCTGTTTTTGAAAACCGTGTCGCCGTGAAACTTCTCACGGATTCTGCCCGTTCCCGCGTCACCGGGGCAATCTTCATCAACACTCAAAACGGCGATTTTGAGGTCGTTCAATCTGAAAATATCATTTTTGCAGCCGGAGGCCCCGGCGGACTTTATGAAACAAGCGTTTACCCCAAAGTCCATACCGGCGGCATCGGACTTGCCATCGCAGCGGGTGCAGAGTGCTGCAATCTTGCCGAATCCCAATACGGTCTGGCGTCTATCAAGTTCCGCTGGAATGTTTCCGGCAGTTATATGCAGGTCCTTCCCCGTTTCGTCTCCACCGATGAGGCGGGGCAGGATGAACGGGAGTTCCTGCGGGAATACTTCGATACTCCGCAAGCCATGTACGATGCGGTTTTCCTCAAAGGGTATCAGTGGCCCTTTGCCGCCGGACACGTGCCGGGTTCTTCGCTCATCGATATATTCACCTACATCGAAACTGTGGAACGGGGACGCAGAGTCTATCTCGACTACCGCAGTGACCCGGCGGATCTGGATTTCAACAAACTTTCGCCGGAAACAAGGGAGTATCTGGAACGCTCCAATGCCCTCGCAGATACTCCGCTGAAACGGCTCCAAATCCTCAATCAGCCCGCGATCGACCTTTATGCCCGGCACGGCATCAAACTGGAAACTGATATGCTCGAAATCGCCGTCTGCGCCCAGCATAACAACGGCGGGCTCGCCGGAAACATCTGGTGGGAATCCACCAGTCTGAAACACCTTTTCCCGATCGGCGAAGTCAACGGCTCCCACGGCGTGACCCGTCCGGGCGGCTCCGCCCTCAATGCGGGTCAGGTCGGTGCTTTCCGCGCCGCCGAATACATCGCCGCCCGCTGTCAGCAGGATACCGTCGATGAAACGCAGTTCGACACAGCCGCCTCCGCCGCCTTGAATGAACTGGCGGAAATGTCCGCAAAACCGGCAGACACCAACTGGCAGGAAGAACGGCAGGAGTTCCAGCACCGCATGAGCGAAGCGGGGGCTTTCATCCGTGAAAAAACAACCGTTGCCAAGGCTCTGGAAGATGCCGCAGTACAGTTTGACCGCTTGCGGCAGCAGGGCATCGGCGGCTTATCCCTCCGCGACCGGGTCGAAAGTCTGCGCAACATCCCGCTCTGCCTCGCTCATACGCTCTATCTGGAATCGGTACAGCACCAGATTTCAGTGATCGGTTCACGCGGCGGCTCTCTGGTGCTTTCGCCCGATGGAGAAATCATCTCCGCCAAACTGAACGGCAAGTGGAAACGCATGCCCGAAAACAGAGAGTTCCGTAAAAAAATGGTCTATTGCTCCATCCGTGACGGCAAGAAGCTCTTTTCCACAGAAGATTGCCGCCCCATCCCCGAAACGGACGGCTGGTTTGAAAACATCTGGCATGACTGCCGGAACGGAAAAATTTATGATTGAGGAGTGAAATATGGCAAATAATTTCCCCAAAGTAACACAATTCAAAACACTCGATGAATTTTCAGCGTACCTCAAAAGTGAAAATATCGACATCGGCTTTGCCGAAGGCTCTTCCGCCATGGCGCAGAAGATCACACACAACGGCCGCACCATCGGCAACCGCTGGGCGATCCTCCCCATGGAGGGGTGGGATTGCTCCGCTGACGGCACGCCCACAGAATACACCCGCCGCCGCTGGCTGAACTTTGCCGGAAGCGGAGCAAAACTGCTCTACGGCACAGAAGCCGCCGCCGTGATGCACTCCGGCAGAAGCAATCCGCAGCAGTTGATGTGTGCCGACCACACCGCCGATGCGTTGAAAAATCTCTGCTCCGAAATGCGCCGGACGCACAAAGAGAAATTCGGTACCGACGATGATTTGCTCATCGGTTTGCAGTTGACTCATTCCGGCCGTTACTCCCACCCGAACAAGGCGGCAGTTCTGGAATCCGTCACCGCTTACAGCCACCCGCTGCTGGATAAAAAATTCGGTAACTCCCCTGCCAATGTCGTCAGCGATGATGAGGTAAAAAACATCATTCAGCACTTCATCAAAGCCGCAGTCATCGCACAGAAAGCCGGATTTGACTTTGTTGACATCAAACACGCACACGGTTATCTGGGACATGAATTTCTCACAGCCTGCGACCGTCCCGGTCCGTACGGCGGAAGTTTTGAGAACCGTACCCGCTTCTTCCGCGAGATCGCCGAAGGTATACAGAAAGCCGCTCCGGGGCTGGAACTCTCCGCGCGTTTGAGCATCTTTGACATTTTCCCCTTCATCAAAGGGGAGGACGGCGTGGGGCATCCCATGCAGTGGCAGGGGCACTACCCCTACGCTTTCGGCGGCGACGGTACGGGTATGGATATGGACGAAAATCTGGAAGAACCCGTCAAGTTCGTCAAAATGATGCAGGAATACGGCGTGGGTCTGATCTGCGCCACCATCGGCAGTCCTTACTATAACGTCCACATGCAGCGTCCCGCCTACTATCCGGTCTCGGACGGTTACGAAATGCCGGAGCATCCGCTCTACAACGTCTCGCGCCACATCAAAGCGGTGAAGCGTCTGCGGGAACTCTGTCCCGGTATCAAGGTGGTCGGTTCCGGCTACACCTGTTTGCAGGAGTATCTGCCCGCCGCCGCGGAATACGCTGTCGGACACGATGAAACGGATTTCGTCGGCATCGGGCGCATGGTGCTTTCTTATCCTGAAATCTGTGCGGATTCCCTTGCGGGGAGACCCCTCGACCGCTGCCGTATCTGCCGCACGTTCGGCGATTGTACCAGTGCGCCCCGCAACGGTATGATCTCCGGCTGTTATCCGCTGGATCACTTCTACAAACAACTTCCCGAAGCCGGACGGCTCAAGGAGATCAAAAAAGGATTGAAAAAATGATCGGTTTTTTCGCAGACAATCATTACGGCGTTCATCCCGGCAAAGTCATTTTTGAACATCTGCCATCTGAACTTCAACAGAAAATCGCTTTTTTTGAGGATGATTGGAGCGATATGGAAACACCCGGTTTTGCCGGAAAATATGAACTGCTCATCCTCAATATGATCGGCGACACCTGCGATGTGCCGCACCCCGCTGCCGCCGCAGAAAAAGAGGTGCGCTCCTATCTGGAAAAGGGCGGCAGTATGATACTGCTTCACGGTTCAGGGGCGGCGTTCTGGCAGTGGGAGTGGTGGCGGAAGATCGTCGGTTTCCGCTGGGTTCGTCCCAATGACCCCGACGGAGTGGAGGCTTCTTATCATCCGGTGAAGCCTTACATGCTCCGCAAATGCAAGAGCCGTCATTTGCTGATGGATAAATTACAGGAAATCGAACTGCCTGCCGATGAAATTTATGCAAAACTGGAACAGGTTTCTCCGGCACATGTTTTTATGGAAACTGCCATTGAAGAGGGTGTGTTTCCGCAGTGTTTTGAAGTCATTACGCCCTGGGGCGGGAAACTGGTTCACTTCATTCCGGGCCATTCCCCGGAGGTGACTTCCCATCCGGCGGTCATCCGCAATATTTGTGAAATCATCAATTATCTGGAGAATAAATAAGATGAAAAAATACAAAGCAGCCTTTGTGACAAATTATCAGGAAAAGATCGATTACGTTTATACTGCCGCTCAACAGCAGGAGATCGCAGAGCTCACCGGGCTTCTGCCGGGAGTTTTCTGCGAAGCGGATATCCTTGCGGGGAAACTGCTTGAAACAGAGGTCATTTTTGCAACGTGGGGAATGCCCGCACTGACCGCGGAAATGATGGATAAGATGCCCAAACTTCAAGCGGTCTTTTACGGAGCGGGTGCAACGGATTCATTTGCCCGCGCCTGTTTTGCCCGCGATGTCAAAGTTTTCAGTGCATGGCAGGCGAACGCCATTCCGGTTGCGGAGTTCTGCCTCGGACAGATATTGCTGGGGTTGAAAGGGTATTTCCGTTACGCCCGTTCGCTCAACTGCAAGGAGCGTTTCAACCAGCAGTGGGCAGGGCCGGGCTGTTACGGAGAAACCGTTGCGCTGATCGGAGCGGGGGCGATCTCCACCAAACTGAAAGAGCTGCTGGGTGCTTTCAATGTCAATGTCGAAGTCGTGCCGTCCCGCAAGGAGAAACGTACTGTTTCGCTGGAGGAAGTTTTTGCCAAAGCCATGGTCATAAGCAACCATTTGCCGGATCGGAATGACAATATCGGGGTGTTGGACGGAAAACTTTTCGCCTCTATGCGCGAGGGTGCGGTTTTCATCAACACGGGCCGTGGGCGTCAGGTCAATGAAGCGGAGATGATCGAGGTGCTGAAAAAGCGTCCTGACCTGACTGCGCTGCTGGATGTCACCTCGCCGGAGCCTCCGGAAAACGGTTCAGAACTCTACACGCTGCCCAACGTATTTCTGTCGGCGCACATTGCCGGATCTCTGAATGACGAAGTTCACCGTATGGCGGATTACATGATTGCGGAATACAAACGTTTTGCCAGCGGTGAAGAAAATCTTTATGAAGTGAAAGAGTCGATGCTTCTGACTTCAAAACAATAGGGGGAAAAAGATGTTAAAAGGAGTACCTGCGGTTATTTCGCCTGAACTGCTGAAAATTCTTGCGGAGATGGGTCATGGGGATGAACTGGTGATTGCGGATGCGCACTTTCCGTCGCACACGTTTGGGAAGAGGGTCACGCATGCGGATGCGTTAAGTTCCACGGATATGCTCAAAGCGGTATTGAAGTTGATCGAGCCGGATCAATATGTAAAAAATCCGGTAGTTATGATGGAGCCTGTTCCGGGGGACAGTGCAGACCCGGGTCTGTTGGCGGACTGCCGTGCGGCGTTGGGGAAAGACGCTGACCGTATAGAATTCATCGAACGTTTTGCATTTTACGAGCGTGCAAAGGAAGCGTTTGCGGTAGTAGTTTCCGGAGAGACGCGAGTTTACGGGAACATCATTCTGAAGAAGGGAGTGACTCCTGTCTGCGACTGACAGGAACGGAATGGTGTATATTTTTGTAAAAAAAGCCGAAACGGATTGGCATTTTTCAAAAAGCATACTATTTTATATGGAGTAATGTTGCCTGGGTGGCGGAATCGGCAGACGCAGCAGACTTAAAATCTGCTTCTGCAAAACAGAGTACGGGTTCAAGTCCCGTCCCAGGTACCATTTTTTTGCCCCAATGGGCAAAAAAATAACGAAGCCGCATTTATCACGGCGTAGCCCGTAAGGGCGAAGACGGAAGGCTTCACTTCACAGAGCCGTCAGGCTCTACTTCACATCTTCACGCAGCGCAGCTGCTCTTCACTCAAAAGGCGCACTCTTTTCAGCCTTGCCGCAGCGTAACGCAATAAAAACGTGATACTTTATACAGTAATTTTTCAAAGGGAATATTGCTTTTTTCATTGTAAAACATTTGCAAAAAATACAACAGATGCTATATTTACCATGAAGGTATGAAATCATGGAGAATATTAGATGTCTACATTTGAAAATATCGCCGAAGAAGATAAAAAAGTATGAGTTTAATCTCTATGGTTAGACCTAGCATCAGGAAATTTAAAATATGGGCAAAACACAGTTAAAACCATTTCTTAAATGGGCTGGCGGCAAAAGTCAGTTACTTTCTGAAATCGAAAATTATTATCCGTTTGATAACGGGGAAATCACTAAATACGCAGAGCCTTTTATTGGTGGCGGAGCAGTCCTTTTTGATATATTAAGCAGGTACAATCTTGAAGCTGTTTATATCAGCGATATAAACGCGGAACTCATCAATACATATCGCATTATCAGAGATGATATTGATGGGCTTATTGAGATGCTTATGGATATGCAGAATATATTTATACCGATGAATACTGAAGACCGCAAAATATATTATCTGGCGAAAAGAGAGCGTTTCAACGACTTGAAAGTTAACGGTGACGAAAGTATCAATATTGAAAAAGCAGCTCTCATGATTTTCCTTAATAAAACTTGTTTCAATGGTTTGTTTCGTGTAAATAAAAAAGGCTTATTCAATGTTCCCATAGGGGCTTATAAGAATCCCATGATCTGTGATAAAGAGAATCTTCAAGCTGTTTCCGAAAAGCTCCAGAACGTAACTATTGTATGTGGTGATTATAGAGAGTCTGCCACTTTCATTGATGACAGTACTTTTGTTTATTTTGATCCCCCATATCGTCCTATTACTGATACCGCAAGTTTTACTGCATACACGGAAGTTTTGTTTAACGATGAAGAGCAGCTTGAACTTGCAAAGTTCGTTGATTCTATGCACAAAAAAGGAGCAAAGGTTGTCATTAGCAATTCCGATCCCAAAAATTCAAATACAGAGGACGATTTCTTTGATAATATCTACTCCTCTCATAAAATCAAACGTGTTGAAGCAACCCGTATGATTAACTGCAATAGCGAGGCAAGAGGAAAAATTAAAGAGTTGCTTATTAGCAATTATTAAGTAAAAGGAGGAACAAGTTTATGATTTGCAAAAAAGCCCATCGTTATTTGAATGAATATAATTCACTCTCAGAAGCTCAAGATAACCAGTATGGGGATCGGCACATTTGTGCAGGATGCGCGTATGAAGAAGGTTTGCGTGATGGTATAAATGGGAATGTTAAAAAAAATAACTTTTCTCATTTACCATATAGTCAGGCGGGAACGGTACGCCATAAAGATGCAAAAGAAGCATATGAAGAAGGATATGAAGAAGGTAGAAAAAGAAGTTCATAATTTTATTTTAGGGGATAAAAATGCGAGATTTTAGCGAATGGTTATCTGGATTTCGTGACAGTATTGCAGACTACGGATACTATATAGATTTCGAAAAAGTACATCGTAATGTTGACGGTATCAGGGTAGAACTTAACATTCTCAACTCTCTTATTGGTTCTAAAAATATTAGAGAGGATTTTAAGGCATTAATCAAGAAATATCCCGAAACATTGAAATGTATTCCTCTGTTGCTTGCTGTAAGAGCTAATGAAATATATTGTCAAGATGAAAACGGCAGTTGTATGTATCAGTTTGACCTTGGTAAATATCCGCCAGATAGTCACGCTCTTTATGACGGTTACGTTTATTTTATGGACCATACAGGTCTTTTTGATTTGCTTGAAAACCATATTATTAACAATCTCGTAGACTATGCAACAGGCGTCGAAACTGGTCTTGATTCCAACGGTCGTAAAAATCGTGGCGGTCATTTAATGGAGGATTTAGTTGAGAGTTTTATTAAAAAAGCCGGTTTTGTAAAAGATAGGACTTATTTCAAAGAAATGTATATCCATCAAATTACCGCCGAATGGGGCATAGACCTTTCTGCTATCTCCAATCAAGGAAAAATGGAAAAGCGTTTCGATTTCGTTGTTAAAACGCCTACAATGATTTATGGTATTGAAACAAACTTTTACGGCAGTGGCGGCAGTAAACTCAACGAAACTGCCCGCAGCTACAAAACGCTTGCATTGGAAACAGATACCATCAGCGATTTTACGTTCGTTTGGTTCACGGACGGCAAAGGATGGACAAGTGCTCGGAATAACCTTGAAGAAACTTTTGATGTGATGGAACACATCTACAACATTAAAGATTTGGAAGATTCAATCATACCTAAAGTGATTATTTGAGAGAATCAGATGTCAAATAAAATATTTAAATATAATGTTAATTTGGTTCCTCTGAGAATAGAAAACCAAGAACAAAATGCATTTAGAGATAAACTAAACAATATACCATACTTGTTATATCAGGTTGAGAATCTAGCTACTGGAGAAATAATTGCCATAAATAAACCAGGAGGGAAGCGTAATTTTGGCAAATTATCAAGAGATGATTTCATGGTTTTTATTTTTAATCCTGATGAACAAAGTTTGTGGTTAATCAGTCATAGCGAAATAAGTGATGATATTGCAGGTAAGTACAATTATGATAGCAAACAAGCTTTAGCACTCATTAAAGGACTTTATTATGTTTGTTTTGGCGATGAGCCGGAAGAAGTTATTTGTAGACTGCATCTCCAAAATACAGTGGGAATCCCCGTAGAAACTATTTTAAAAGTCTATAAATGGATTTGGGGACAAGAAGATTGCAATTATCCGACTAAAAAAGGTCGTTGGTTATCAATGAATGCTCTATTGGATAGATTTAATATTAATACAAAAGATTTCAGATAATGGCTAAAAAAATTACAAAATGGGAGCCTGAAAATTTTTAGTTGGAAATGACAACACATTGGTCTTTTCCCCAACGTTGTAATTGGGCTACTCATGATGCAAAATGGCGAGGGAATTGGTCTCCATATATTCCACGATATATTCTGCTCAGATATTCTCAAGAAGGAGATTTAGTTCTTGATCAGTTTGCCGGAGGCGGAACAACACTTGTTGAAGCAAAATTGCTTAATCGTAACATAATCGGTGTTGATGTAAATGACATTGCCCTTGCTCGTTGCCGAGAGAAAGTGGCTTTTGAGCACGATGGGGCTGATGGTAAGGTTTATATACACAAAGGAGATGCCCGTCACTTGGATTTTGTGCCTTGTGACAGCATTGACCTTATCTGTACTCATCCACCTTATGCAAATATCATTCAATATAGCGAAAATATACCTGAGGACATTTCTCTCTGTAATATTGCTGATTTTTTAGTCCAAATGAAAGATGTTGCAAAAGAATGTTTCCGCACCTTAAAACGCGGTAAGTTTTGTGCAATATTAATGGGTGATACTCGACAAAAAGGACATATGATTCCAATGAGCTTCGATGTTATGAAAATATTTGAAGCTTCTGGATTTATTCTCAAAGAATTGATCATAAAAGAGCAACATAACTGTAAAGCTACGGGATACTGGAAAACAAACAGTGTAAAGTATAACTTTTTGCTAATGGCACATGAATATTTGTTCGTTTTCAGAAAACCATAAATAACAGGAATTATAATAAATATGAAACCGTCACCACTTGAATGTTTGTGGATAGGTGAAAGAAAAGATTGAACTAGTTGTGAAGCAAAGTAAGTTTTATCGAGATTTTAAAGGAGAGCCCCATGGAGATCAGAAGATATGATTTGTCCGAAGAAATAGTTCTCGAAGTTGGGAAATTTGCCATTTTATGGAATTGGTTTGAATGTAATTTCTGTGATAACGATTGTAATTCAACAAAAATTGAAGATATTTCAAAAAGAATTCATATTGCCGAAAAGGTGCAAAAGAACTTTGCAGATGAGCTTAAGAACCGTTGTTTTTCGTTTGGACTGTCAGAAATGGATTATGTCAAAGAGTCCTTGCACCCTGAAAAAGCCAGACGATCCAGCGAAAAAGATATGGAGATAATGAATAATTTTATAAAACAATCCGGTTCGGAGTCAACTCATGGTTGCCTTTTGGTTTTGTATCGTATGCGTAACAACTTGATGCATGGTTTGAAATGTCTTGATGAGCTGGACAAACAGCTTGAACTTTTCCGCGCCGCAACCGCGGTGCTAGATGGAATTGTTGACAACCCAATAGGCAGTAGAGGACTATGACTAAAATATCCATCAGATTTTTTAATGACCGGGAAGTCCGGGCGGCTTGGGATGAAACGAGTTCTCAATGGTTCTTTGCTGCCGTCGATATTGTCGCCGTTCTGAATGAGCAATCTGATTATACCAAGAACCGTAACTACTGGAAGTACCTCAAAAACAAGCTGAAAAAGGAAAATCCTCAACTGGTTAGTGCCGCTAACCAGTTGAAATTGACTGCCTGAAAAAATTAAGGATACCTTATGAATAAATACGAGGAATTTGATCAATATCTGATGCAGGGCGAGCCGGGGAAGTGGGATAAGGCTCAGGCTTGGAAGACGGCTATCGGACTTCAGGAGGTCGATGGTTTGGCTCCTTCTGCTTATCTTCTGGAAACTGCCAAACGCCATATCGACGGCGATATCACTATTGATGAAGTCCGCTCCTTGCTGGATTCTTATTACAACACCAAAGCCGACCGTTCCGATAATGCCAATACCGAAGAGGCGGACAAGGTTTCAGCCAACATCACAAAACTGCTCAACGAACAGACTTTCTCCTTCTCCCCATCCGGCTTGGCTGCGATCCACGGGCGTGTTTTTGAAGGCGTTTTCAAGTTCGCCGGTATCTTCCGTGACTGCAATATTTCCAAAAAAGAATGGGTGCTGCGTGGTGAATCCGTTCTCTATGTAAGTTTTTCTGAAATCAAACGGGCTTTGCAGCACGACTTTGACAATGAAAAGGAGTTCAGCTACAAGAACCTTGATCACGCCGAAATGATCAGGCACTTTGCCAAATTCATTTCAGGTATCTGGCAGATCCACCCCTTCCGGGAGGGCAACACCCGCACCACCGCTGTTTTTGCGATCAAATATCTCCGGGCAATGGGATTCACCGTCAGCAACGATCTCTTCGCTGAACACTCCTGGTACTTCCGCAATGCCCTTGTCCGTGCCAACTATCGCAACTATGCCCGCAGCATTGAGCCTGAATTTGAACATTTGGAGAAGTTCTTCCGCAACCTCC
>JAFTUS010000043.1 GCA_017466125.1 Lentisphaeria bacterium
ACCCAGCCCGTATTGTTTGCGATCCCTCTGTTGCCAAATCCGGCAACAACTGTCTTGCTGTATGGCACGATGGGTTTGCCACCCGGAGAATTCAGGTAAAAGCCGGAGTTCCGGTAACGGTTACTTTTGATTACAAAAATGCCGGTGAACTCCCTCCAGCAAACCAAATCAACGACTTCTATCCGCTTTCACTTGAAAAAGCCGCCAATATGGGATTTACAGATGAAATCCCCGGAGACGGTAAAGGCGGCTGGACCGATCAGGGGCCGGCAAATGATTTACGGGCTCTCCCCCCCGGCGTATACCGTTTTCAAAATTGTCCAATCCGTATCATTGCTCCGGCATCAAACAATGGGAAAAGTTGCGTTGTCTTGAAATCAGTTCATTCTCCTTGGGGAAAAGAGAGTGCTGCTTTTGAACTTAACGGAAAATACTGCAACCGTCTTTATCTGCTCACCGGGCTGGCATGGGGAGGTGTAAAAGGCGGCAAGGCTGCGGAAGTAACTGTTCATTTTCAGAATGGCACCAGTAAAGTTTATCCGCTCATTGTCGGCAAACATGTCGGGGATTGGTGGAATCCGCCTAAAACCCTGCCTCAAGCAGAATTGGTGTGGCAAGGTACAGCCCACGCCAATACCGTCGGTCTATACCTCACATCTTTGAAACTTCCGGTTCAACAGGTACGCTCCGTTACCATCAGTACCGTACCGGACAACAGGTATGTGCTTTCACTGGTTGGTGCAACAGCGGCAATGATCCGCTCCGAAGACACCGGAAACATCAAGACTGAAATCAATGTCCGATTGCCCAAAGCCTCACGGCTTATCGCATTGCCGCTGGATACTCTGCTCTTGGATCTGCGCAAACGCAATATTGATCCCGGAGAGTTTTTCAGCGGAAAAAATCTCGCCCGGATCCGGGCATTTGATGAAAAAGGAGGAAAATTGAAACTTGCCGTGGCAAAATTCGACCGGCAACTCGCACCGGTATTATTGCTATCCTCCTTTCGGGAAATTCAATCGCTTCAATTAAAATCCGGAGCAGAAAACGCCACGTCGATCTGTACGCCCCGGGAAGCCCTCAAGCGTATTGCAGGAAATATCCGGCTCGCAGTCAACGATACCCCATGGGCAAACGGAATTATGTTGAATGCTGCCGATTTCAAATTAAAAAATGCAGAACTCACCGAAGATGAAGATTCTTTCTATCAGCAAATGTTGAAATGCGATCCGAACGGAGCAGAACTTCATTATGATTTTGAACTTGCCAAACCGGAAACGCTGAAACTCTTCTCTTATGTACGTCAAAAATCCCCCCCCACCTCCCAGACAAACAGTGTCGCAGTCTTTATTGATGATCTGCCCAAAATCAATGTCGGCGGAGTCTATTACAAAAGTCTTGCCTGCTACTGGGGCGGCGGAGCCAAAGTGAAACTTAATGCGGGAAAACACAAACTCCGCATCACAGTTCCCCGTACAAAGCCTGAAAACCGCCATGATTTCCGATTTGCCAAGTTCTATATGTCCAACAGTTTTCACGCCCCGGAATATCCCGGATTTGCGGCAGAAACAGCCGCTCTGCAAGCCGCCGGATTTACCGTTTTCGGAGTAAATAAAGCACAGGAAGTAAAAAATATTCCGTCCACAAACCCGTTGCGGCGCATCGTCAATGAAGAACGTTCCTACCCGGATCTCACGGACATCGTAACGAACCGGATAGATGAGCGCGGATCACTGCATACAGCAGGGCGTACCATGCGTTTTGCCGACGGCACAGAGTTGGATCATATCTGGGGACGCAATATCGACATACTCGACTTTTACCGTTTCTGGAAAGAAGAACGCCTCGGCGCCCCCGGCGCAATAGATGAATTTATAAAGCGTTATAAATCCATGGGTATATCCACATTACGGCTCTTTTTCTCCTCCATGCCGCGGGCAGAGTGGACAAACCAGAATAATATCCAACGTTTTCTCATCAACGGAAAAAAACTTGAATTTCATCCCGATTTCCTGAAATCTTATCAACTGCTCATTGCCGCCGCCTACCGGCACGGGATCTACCTGAAAATTACATTCGGTGCTTATCCGTGGAGTCTGCGGGAAATCACCCCGCTGGCGCAGGCAATGTTCTATGACCGCCGCCTGATCGATCTTCAAAAAAAGCGTATGGATATGTTGCTCAACACCCCCAATCCATACCGGAATAACATCAAACCCGCCGATGACCCGACCATTGCGATCCTTGAAATCGAAAATGAAGTCAACTTCAGAGGAGCCGGTCTCGGCGGCCGTGTGCCTTGGCATACGATTTCCCAGGCAGACAAGAAAGTGCTTTATCCTTTATGGCACAATTATTTGCAGAAAAAATACCAGAATATTGATCAGTTACGCAAACAATGGGGACATCTGCCGCTCATCGACAAAACAGTTCCGGAGTCCTTCAGCAATATTGATTTTGCTCCGGTATGGAATGTTTCAGAATGGGGTCAGGACCATTCTGATTTCAAGGTCAACATGGACGATTTGCGTGTAACCAGTGCCTCTTTCGGCAAAGAGAAACGGAGTAACGGAGCGGTCTCCGATATGTTTGAATTCATGTACCGGATATACGATGATTATTTGCAGGAAATGTACACTCATATCCGTTCCCGCGGCTTCAAAGGGGTCATCACCACCTGCGGTCCGGATACAGAGAATTTCTATATCCAGCGTACCGCCGCCAACAAACGGGTCGATGCAGTTTCCGGCGGAACCGGGTACTGGAACCGTGACGGATACAGTTTTCTGCGTTCTCTCAACTGGCTGGATGCAATGATTTATACCACATACCCCGACAAACCGATAATCACCCGTGAATACGGAGCAAATCTGAAATTTACGGATTGCTGGTGGGGAAATCTCATTGCAGCCGCAGTACAGAAATCCATGGGCAAAGCCTATCTGTTTGACTTTGCCGGTTCAATTCCGGCATCAATCGTAAATCCGGACTATTTTTATCCGGATGATGCACATGAAAATTATACCGTCAATCTCATACATGATGCACATTTTTACAGTCATTTTTCCAATCTCGCCGCAGCGATCGCTGTAACATCTGATGAACTGCAAAAATCCAATTTCCGCATGGAAATCGGAGTCCCGTTCGACAACGTCTGCTATTCTGCACCTTTCCGTGGTTACAACAAATTGACATTCAACAACTATGCACCGTTTCTTTACCATGATACCACGGTACGGACTTTTGACTCCCGTTATGACGGCAATGCAGATTTGGTTATCAATGAACCCGCCCTGCCCACCGGGGATTATTCGTCGGCAAAAAACTTTTTTGCCGTGCGTCCTCACTCTGCCTTTGACCGTTACGGCAAGCCGGAGTCGAAATGGTTCAAAAATAAAAAGTTTTCTGCCGACGGTTTTATTGATACCAAAGCGGAACTGGATGCGCTTTACGATGCGATCATTAAAGCGGGCGGCAAAATGCCGGTCTCCAGAGAAGAGTATTGTAAAGTCTGGCGTGATACCAATAAAAAACTGGAAATAGACACCCGCACGGCAACATTTACCGGAAATACCGCCGTGTGGAGTGCTTTTATCGGAAACCTCAAATATGCTCCGCAAAAAACGCTCCGTCACTTTACACTTGCCGGTACCGGTGATGCGTGGAGTTTCTTTGGCAAAATTCCGAACGGGGATCTCTTTTTCGGTATTCTGAATGGTAAAGTAGATTTGAAAGAAACCCGTTCTCTCAATTACATCATGGCGGGAACTTCTGATTTGAAGATATCCTCCGCAAACAAGCCTTTTGCCTCTATTCTTGCCGGAACTCCGGTAAATACGGCATTCAAAACCAATGAAAAAAATCTGTTGACCGCACGCAAAATTTATGTGACTTTTTTCAGAACAAAATCATGTCAACTTCCGGCTGAAATCACATTTTACCGTCCGATCCGGAACATCAATGCATGCAACCGTGACGGTAAAATTGTTGCCAAAGTTCCATTCAGCAACAATACCTTTGCCAATATCTGGCAGCAAAATCATCTAATTTCTTACTATGAAGTGGAATTTCAATGATGCAATGGCCTTGCAATATTTGTTTGCCAGTGTATATCATGAAAAACTCGAGGTGATTTTATGGCAACAAAAGATATTTCAAAGATCGACAGCAACTTCAAAGCTGCAGTGGTCTTACCCTACCAATTTTTCGGACTGCCGCAAAAACAACTTAATTGAAAATAATTAAACGGGGAAGAACCCTTTGGCTCTTCCCCGCTTGCTGACTTTTTTCAGGAGGGATCAATCCTCTTTTACGCACATTACCGTATAAGTGCCGTCAACGACGGAGGCTCCTTCGGTAACGTGTTCAAAGCCGGGAAACTCCCTATCCCATGCTTCAAGTGCTTTCAAATAAGCGATTTGAGGTGAATTTTCTTTGGCGAAACGCTCTCCGGACATCATCATCGGAATACCGGGCGGATACGGAATGAGCGAATTCGCGGATATTCTTCCTGCAAGTTTTTCAGCAGGAACATGTTCCACATTGTTACGCACGATCGCCATATACGCATCGCGGGGCAGCATCGCCATTTCAGGCAGGTTACGGAACGCCGCATCCAACGCTTCGCCCGGACGGTTCCTTACAAGATAATCAAACATCTTATCCCCCAAATCTTTAACGCCGATTTTTCCGTATTTGTCCGGATACATCTGCGCCAGTTCCGGCAGAACTTCCGTCAAAGGCGAATTGGTATCGTAATGCTCCTTGAAGCGGAGCAGTGCATTGAGCAGTGTACACCACTTCCCCTTGGTGATCCCCATGGAAAAAAGAAACATCAACTGAAAATCCGTCGTGCGGGTCGGCACGATCCCTTCCCGATAGATGAAACTTGAGACCAACTGCGCCGGAACACCCGTTCCCGCCATAGAGCCGTCTTCATTCATCCCCGGAGCAAGGATACTTACTTTGATCGGGTCAAGCATCACCCAATTAGCATCCAAACCGCTGAAACCGTGCCACTTCGCCCCCGGTTCAAGCCGCCAGCACCGCTGATCGTGCACCAGCAGTTCCCGCGGAGCATCAGCAAAGTCAAAGACCTTGCCGTTTTCCGGACAAACCACCTTTTCAGGATTCCACGGCTTGAAGAACCAGCCGCCGTCATCGGTGAATTCACGGTAGAGTTTGGCAAGTGCCTGACGGAAATCCACCGCTTCTTCGATCACCTCCTGGGTCAGAGAATACCCCGCCTCATCCATCATCTTGACGGAAATATCGTTGGAGGCGCAAATCGCATACAGCGGAGAAGTCGTTGCGTGCATCATATATGCCTGATTCATCCGGTCAAATTCAATGGCTTTGCGGCCGTCGCGGACATGGATGTAAGACGCCTGACTCAACGCATTCAACAGTTTATGGGTCGAATGGGTCGCAAAAACCGTTGCTCCTCCGTGTTCCGCCGGGTCTCCGCGCATGGCAAAATGATCTTTGTACATGGGGTTGAAACGGGCATAACCGTACCATGCTTCGTCCATGTGGATACGGTCAACGGATTTTTCCAGTTCCTTCTCCACCCTTGCTGAATTGTAACAAAGTCCGTCATACGTACAGTTTGTCACGACCGAATAGGGCAGTTTTTCGGGACGGTTGCGCACAAAAGGAAGTTTCGCAACCTTTTCGGCGATCTTCTTCGGCGAAAACTCCGTATGCAGTACCGGCCCGATGATACCGTAGCAGTTGCGGGTCGGCAGCAGATAGACGGGAACTGCTCCGGAAAGGATCAACCCCTGTTCGATGGATTTGTGGCAGTTGCGGTCGCAGAGAGCCACGTCTCCCGGCGAAAGACAGCCTTGCATGATCGTCCGGTTTGAACCGGAAGTGCCGACAACGACCGAATAGGAACGGTGCGCCCCGAAAACTTTGGCGGCATATTTTTCACTCTCCCCGAACGTTCCGGAGTGATCCAGCAGAGAACCGATGCTCACCCGTTCGATACCGGTATCGGTACGGAAGAGATTTTCACCGTAGAAATCATAGTATTTCTTCCCAGCCGGCGTTTTGGTAAATCCCCTCCCCCCCTGATGACCGGGCGCAGCCCAGGAGTACTCATGATTGGACTCGTTGTACTGCCAAATCGCCTTCATCAAAGGCGGCAGCAGCCGGGTGCGGAAACGGGCGATCGCCGCCTCGACCCGTCCTGCAATGAACTTTGGGCTGTCCTCAAATATCCAGACAAATTCATCCGCCCGCGCCATGAGATCGGCAGAAAGAGCCTTTGATGTTTCCGCCCTGTCCGCCAGCAGAAAAAGCGGCACTCCCGGTTGACGCCGCTCGATCAGACATTCGAGAAAGGCGGTGTCGCGGGCAGACTCTTCTTCCAGTGTCATATCCGTTGCAAGCAGAATGGCATCAATATCCATATCATTGGTAATGATCGGATTGGCGTTTTCAACGCCCTCCACCGCCTGCGTGCGGATATTCCGTTTATGAAGTTCATGCGCCACAGCGGATATGGCATTGTGCAGAGAGAGGGTGCGCCGCTGAAAATGATCGGCGATAAACAGAACTTTTTTTGATGCGATGTCAGACATGATAACCTCCTTACAGTTTCACTTTGTGCATGGCAAACAGTATGATCGCGAGGATGGCGACACAGGCAATAAGAAATGCCGCAAAACCCTCCGTTTTAGTAAACATGACCTCCTGATCGCCTTTGAGTTTCCGGTCATCTTTTCTGGCGCGGATATAGACCGGAATACCCAGTGCCAGAAAGCAGAACGCCATCAGAAGATAGGTCAGTCCGGCGGCATAGATCATCCAGACCGCATAGACCGTTCCGGCAATACCGCAAAAGAGAGCCATTCCCTTCTTCACCGGAAGATTTGCCGGATACTCCTCTGTATCACAGATTTTCCAGAGATAGAGTGTGCAGAAAAGATAGGGCGGCAATATCATTACGCCTGTTACCGAAAGCATCGTATTCCACGCATTGTTCGCCAGACCGACCACGATCATGCAAATCTGCATGATGCTGCTGGATACCCACAGAGAAACGTTGGGGGAACCCACCGCGTTTTCAGCGGCAAATACAGCAGGGAAACTGCCGTCTTTGGCAGCGGCATAAGGAATTTGGGCGATCATGATGGTAAAAGCGAGCCAACTGGTCAAGAGTGCGATGATAACACCGAGGTTCATCAGGACGCCGCCCCAGTTGCCATGGACCGCATCCTGAAGGATGGGGGCCGTAGAGGGATTGCTCAAGCCCGCCAGTTGATGCTGACTCATTCTGCCGAAGGGGAGGACGGAAATGAGAACGTAGATCGAAAGACAGCAAAGAAATCCGAGCAGAGTTGCTTTGCCGACATCCTTCGGACTTCTGGCGCGGTTGGAGACCACAACTGCGCCTTCGATACCGATAAACGCCCAGAGCGTTACCAGCATAGTGGATTTCACCTGTTCAGGGAAACTCCCCAGTTTTGCCGCTCCCGCCGCCGCATGATGCGAAAAACTGTCCGCAAAAACCGTCCAGCGGAAAACGAACAGCAGCGCAATGATAAAAACTGCCAGCGGGATCAGTTTGAAGATCGTACCGATCACGTTGATCCCCGCCGCCTGTTTCACGCCGCGCAAAACAGCGAAGTTCATCAGCCAGATGATACAGGAACCGCCGATGATGCTCCAGAGATTGTTTCCGCCGGTAAAAACGCCGGGGCAGAAGTAATCCAGCGCATCCATCAGCAGCACCGCATAACCCACGTTGCCGAAGATGTTGCTCAACCAATAGGACCATGCCATCTGAAAACCGGCAAACTTGCCGAACCCCAGACGGGCATAGGCGTAGATACCGGTCGTGGCATCGGGTCTGGCGTCAGCAAGGATGCGGAACGTATTCGCCAGAAAGAAGATACCGATACCGGTGATGATCCACGACACGATCACCGCCGCCGAAGAAGCGGACTGCGCCATATTCTGCGGCAGACTGAAAATGCCTCCTCCGATCATGGCACTGACGACCAGAGCCGCCAATGCGATGACGCCAAGTTTTGTGTTGTCATTGCTCATGAGAACCTCCTTTTTATCTTATTGTTTATCCGATGGAATTTTCCGCCCTCTTTCGTACGATTTGGAACGGGCGGGGAATGAGTTTTCCGGCGGAGCATCCCAATCACATTTTGCCAGCACGACCAGACGGGAATTTTTGATCGATTTTGCCTCCGTCCCGAAGAGATAACCGAGATAAGGTATATCGCAGAGCCACGGGATACCGGTCTTGGAAATGACCTCCTCCTGTTTCTGCAAACCGCCGATCACGAAACTGTCTTTGCTGCCGTGGGGCAGACTGATATTGAGTTTGATCTCCGACCCCGGTGCGATACGGGGCGTGCCGTCCGACTGAAATCCGATCAGACTGGTGTTGTTCAGCGTCATGGTGAAACGGGTCTCTTTCAGATTGACCGATGTATGATGGATGGTCATGGTAAAACCGAAATCCGCACTGCTGACCTGTGTGATCTGCTGACTGCCTTTACCGATCGGAATATCATTATTCTGGATCAGGGTCTTGGCGATGATATCTGCAAGATACTGAAACGGGCCGACGCCGTTATTTCCAGCGGGCTGTGAATTTTTGGCAGGCGAACCGGTGTTGATGTAAAAGACTTTGCTCGTTTTTGCCAGCACCGCATCGGTCGTGTCGTTGCGCAGCAGGAGTTCTCCGGTATGAAGGACTTTCGCCTTGCCGACCGCAGTTAAAAAATCAATATAACGGGTGTTCCATTTGGGGTTGAAATTAAAGTAGCCGGTGCGCTCCGAACCGAAATCCTGTGCCAGTCCGCCGCTGAACGCCGCCGCCCAGTTGTTGCGGAAACGGCCGCCGCCGGAAAAGAAGTTCACACCGTCATTATTTTTCCAATTCTGAAAATCCAGCCCCATTTTATCGTCATTCTCATCGTAAAGTTCATAGACAGTGACCTGCATACGGACTTGCGGAATGGGAACGTCGAACTTCGCCAGCATATCGGCAATGTTGTCGCAGGAGTAATTTTCCACATCGAAAATAAGCCAGTTCAATGTGGCGTCGTATGCTACAAGATCCTGTCCCTGCCACAATTCGGTCACGTCACTGATATTCATACCGAGATTTTGGATCAGCGGCTGAAGGTTGCGCGCCGGTACGAACTTCGGCATGTAAATAAACATCTGACTGCCGAAACTCAACGCCCCGTTGGAGGGCTTGTCGAACATCGCAACAATAGAGTCGATCCCCATGCCGCCCTTGTGATCTTTGAAACGGTACTCTTCGGCACTGACGATCAGCAGTCCCGTGCCGTCGGTGTACTTCAAACACTCCACCGCAGTATTGCTTCCCAACTGGGCGGCGGGGTTGAACCCCGGCTGCGCCTGCGTGGGGGCAAGTTCAGGAGCGGAGACGGCGGCGGCAACGGGGTTCGCCGTATTTCCCGGCTGAACTTGCTGCAAAGCGGTATTACCGACCCGTTTGGACTGAACCATCTGCCGGAGATAATCACGGAATTCGTAAGCATCGACGTTTTTCAGAACGTAAGTTTTGGTGATCACGCGCGGATCATTGTTGTCACGGACAAAATGAAGTGTTTTGGTATCGTCCTTTACAGTCACGATCAACTGTGTCTCCACCCGGGTGCTGTCGTATCCGCCCGTATTGCCGTTGTTGCTGTCACGGGGCGTACCCGGAACAGGCGCGGCGATCACGTCCGCAGAGAGCCAGACCGCCAGCAAAGTTACAGTAAACCAGAAATATTTCATAACATCCTCCATTATTTCACTTTAATAAGAGTTCCGGCGGTCTCTTTGACCGGGTGCGCCGTATCCAGCAGTTCGGCTTTCACCGACAATATCACATGGCACACCTCTTTGTGGGTGGTCGTTGTGCCGAAAAGATATTTCAAAATCGGTATTTTGATCAGAAACGGAACACCGATCGTCTGTTCAACTTCCTGTTCAACATCCCATTTGCCCAGAATGACCTCTTTATTGAGGTCGATCAAGGCGTTGGAGTTGAGCGAAGAAGTCTCCACAAGCTGACTGCCGGAGTTGTTGCGCTCCACGACATTCGCCGTTTGGATGGCGTAGGAAAAGAACACGGTTCCGCCGTATTTGACGTAATCACCCGGTTTGTAATCATTGACCGAAAAGGCTTCACTTTCCGGAAATCCCGGCTGAGGCTGACCGTAATGGATATTTACGATCGGAGCCGTCACTGAAAGGGCAGTCTGGTAAAACCCTGCCTGCAAACCGAGCGGGGAATAGGTCACTGCGGTCTGATCGTTTTCATCTTTGGTGATATTCTGCAGCTGCGGGTCAAAAAGGATCGAGCCGCTGTCTTTGTCGGAATTGGCAAGTGTCAGCGTTGCGGTATTGGTGATCTTTGCCGTGCCGTTCTGACTGAGCATCCGGATAAAACTGGCATCGAACTGCGGAGCGACAAAAAATCCGCCGACCGGTCCGGAAATGGAGGTCAAGGCAGCAGTACCCGCCGAGTTGACGCTGAAAACATCCCATGCGATATCCACAAGGTTCAGTCCCGGGCCGTTTTTCCACGCCAGATATTCAATGCCGAGATCTTTGAGGTCACTTTCCCGGACTTCATAAAGTTTGAAGTGGAATGTCACTTGCGGCGGCGGACGGTCGATGAAGCCCAGAAACTGCTCCACATACTCCGTATTGGAACTGTTGTCTTTCCAGTAAATCTGATTGGAGTTTTTATCCCAGGCGTAAAGCGAACTGTACGGCCCTTCGCCGATCACGGAGTTGATGAGGACCCCGATCAGTTCTTCGCCGGAACGGAACCGGGGGCGGTAAACGGCACGGGTGATGCCGGTTCCGGCGATATTGTCATTTTTCCCCTTGTTGGCAAGCGGGATATTCCGATCCGCCTTTGCCACGAAATCATCGACGCACGGGATGAGTTTTTCCGGGCAGGTGACGGTGAGCCACTGCGCATTGTTGCTCAGCACAACGCAGTTGGCACTTGAATTGATGTTGTAACGCATGACGATCCCGAGTACAAACGGAACAAGGTCATTTGCCTGAACATACTTGAGCGGATAGATCTTTGAGACCATGTAGTCTTGTGCGTCGTCCTGCACCAGGTGTATTTTCTGTACACCGGGTGCGGCATCGTCGATCTGCGCTCCCGACAGGACAGCGGAACTCAATACCGCCGTCCCCAGAAACAGTTTCACTGCTCTAATCATAAAAAATTCCTCCTTTTTTTCTGAGCTGTAAAAGCTCCTCCGCATGACAGTATAAATGAAAAAGGAGGAAACTCAATGTAAAAATTGAGAAGAGATGCCGATAATTGCAGAAAACAATTACACCGAACGGAAGATCCGATCCGGTTTTTGCGCGCCGGGGGCTTCTTCAGCCGCTTTCAGCGAACTGACGCCGGAAAGAACAAGACAGGTGGTAAATCCGGCGGAATTGCCGCCTTGTATGTCGGATTTCAAAGAGTCGCCGACCATCATGATACGCCGAGGATCAAGCCCCTCCAGCGCAGGAAACTGTTCTTTTATGTGCGAATAAGCGCATTGATAAAAAGAAGCATAGGGCTTTCCCAGAAAAACCGGCTCGATATGCACCCCGGCATCTTCCAGCAGCGAACAGATCAAACGGGTAAAACCGCCGCTGCTGATGCTCATTTTGGAACCGTCTGCGGTCGAACCGTAAGTATCGGGATTGACTGCGATCAGCGGATAATCGGGGTGTTTCAGAAAGATATTGAATACCGTTTCCAGATTTTGCCGCCAGTCAAAGCACCCTTCCCCCATGATAACGCCGCGGCACTCCGGAGCAAGCGCGGCTTCGCGGGTCACTTCGATCCCCGCAGAAATAGCGTAGTCAGGTTCTCCCAGACTGCCGAAACGGAAAAACAGTCCGCCGTTGTAAAAGCGTTCCGCCCACCATTTCAGCACATTGCCGGAAGAGATGATATTTGTCTCATCGGCAATCAACCCTGCCCGCCGCATAAAACGCGCTTTCTCCGCCTGGGAATGACAACTGTCGTTGGTCAGAAGAAAATAAGGAACACGGTCTTTCTGAAGTATCTCAAGCAGTTCCGCCGCTCCCGGCAACGGCTCATTTCCGGCGAGAAGTGTTCCGTCTATATCAAAAAACACAGCAGAAAATTCCGTTTTGTGCTGCATATAAAAATCGGTAAAAGTTTCCATCAAACATCCTCTTTTGTATTAAAACAAATTACATTTTATTTTTATAAATCGGCAAAAATCACGATACAAAATGGTTTATTTTGATTTAAATATACTGTGTTTTTCCTGTATTTGCAAGTTTAAAAATAAATAACGCCGCATTTTTTATTGTATTTTTTTTAACGATAATACAAATAACAAAACAAAAACCCTCCGTTTTCCTGATAATCTTGTTGAATTTCACCCTTTTCGGGTGTATGTTATAGACATGACATAAAACAGCTCAAGGACAAAAATGAACGATATACAGGAATTCCGCAAACTCGGCCTCTCCGAAACAATGCTCGATGCGCTGACGCTGAAAGGCTTTCAGACCCCCTCCCCCATTCAGGAGTTGACGATCCCCAAACTGCTCAACGGCGAGAAAGACCTCATTGGTCAAGCCCAGACCGGCACAGGCAAAACCGCCGCATTCGGGATCCCGATCATCGAACAGGCTCTTGAAAATGCCAAAAAGCCGCAGGCATTGATCCTCGCTCCCACCAGAGAACTCTCCATGCAGATCGCCGATGAACTGAACTCCATCAAGGGAAGACGGAAACTGCGGATCGCCGCCTTTTACGGCGGACAGCCGATCGAATTTCAACTTCAGATATTGCGGCAGGGAACTGTGGATATCGTCATCGGCACTCCGGGGCGCATCATCGACCTTCATGAACGGGGCGAACTGGATTTCTCGCAGTTGAAATACGCCGTCCTCGATGAAGCCGACGAGATGCTGGATATGGGTTTCATCGAAGATATTGAACGCATCCTCAATGTCACAGCCGCAGAAAAACGGATGCTGATGTTTTCTGCGACCATGCCGCCGGAGGTGCTTTCGATCACAGAAAAATTCATGGGCGAATATGAGGTCATCCGTACCCAAATGACCCAACTCAGCACCGAATTGACCGATCAACTCTATTACGAAGTCCGGCGGGAAGACAAATTCGATGCCCTCATGCGCATCATTGATACCGAAGAAGATCTCTATGCGCTCGTCTTCTGCCGCACCAAAGGCGATGTCGATGAAGTCGTGGAGAAACTCAAACAGCACAATTACCGGGTGGAGGCTCTGCACGGCGACATTGCCCAGATCCAGCGCACGAAGGTCATCAACCGTTTCAAGGAGAAGCACTTCCGTCTTCTGGTCGCAACCGATGTGGCGGCGCGCGGGATCGATGTGAATGATCTGACTTGCGTCATAAATTACTCCATTCCGCAGAATTCCGACATTTACGTTCACCGTGTCGGCCGTACCGGACGGGCAGGAAAACGGGGCAAGGCCATTACCTTTGTCACTCCGGGAGAGATCCGCCGCATCCGCCATATTCAGGAGGAGATAAAAAACGAGATCCGCAAAGAGCAGCTCCCCGACGGCAGAGCGGTCATTGAACTGAAAAAACGCCGTTACGCCGAAAGGATCGCCAAACTGCGTTCCAGCGAAGACAACGAAGAGTACCGCTTTTTCGCACAGGAATTGCTCCGGGAGGCAGACTCCCCCGAAGAACTGCTGGCGGCTGTTCTGCAAAATCACTTCAAGGGCGAATTGCTCGAACGGAACTACCGTGATTTTTCCGGCAAAAAGAAAGACCGCGCATTCTGGGAAAATTCAACCGGACGCGCCAACGAAGTACAGCTGCTTGTCGGCGTGGGCAAACTGGATGGTTTCGGTGCCGTCAAAATACTGGATCTCTTCTGGGATATTGCGCATCTGCGAAAGAACCGTATCGGTAAAATCGACTGTCAGGATCATCGCACTTTCCTTTATATCGACAACGAAGATGCCAAGCGGGTCATAGCGGCATTTGATGCCGACCCCGATGCTCCGCCGATCAACTATGCTCCGCAGGAGGCTCCGCCGCCCAAAAATTATAAACCCAAGTCGGCAGATGCCAAAGAAAAACCTGCAAAACAGATGAAACGGACTCCGGCAAAGGAAAAACAACGCCGCCTCCGCGACTGGGTGGAAAAAATATCCGCCGATATCGAACTCAAAGAAAAGAGAGCCAAAGGCAAAAAGAAGAAAAAAAGTCAACGCTGAATTTGCGTTATTCTTCCACTCTCTCCATATTCTGCCGGAACTGTTTCGGCGTAGTATCGAAGTGCTTCCGGAAACAGCGGATAAAGTAGTTTCCGCTTGAAAAACCGCTCATTTCTGCAACCTCATTGATCGTATACAGCGGGTCATGCAGCAGATTTTTTGCCAGACCGAGCCGCTTCTCCATCAGGTATTCTCCGATACTGCATTGAAACTGCTGCCGGAAAAGTACGTTCAGTCTGGAAACACTGATACCGCTGACAGCGGCAACATCCGCCAGTGAAATATTCTGCCGGTAAGCCTGTTCCAGAAAATCGGCAGCCCGCTTGACGGCTGGATGAAAAAAGCGGAATTGTTCAAAATGGTGTTCCCTATGCCGGATATAAAGAAGGATCGCTTCGAGCAATGCACCGCATTCCGGAGTCAGAGAATTCTGTTGAAACTTCTGCCAAAGCAGCAGCATCAGGTGATACAGTTCCCAATCCTCCGGAAAAGACAGCACCCGCCAACTCCAGTCAAACTCCAAATCTCCTGTATCAAAACCGATATAAAGCGTATCACATTCGGGCGTGTCGGTCTGCTGATGTTCCAAGCCGGGAGGAGTAATGAGCAAACTCCAGCGGGGACAATCCAAAGTCGGCTGCTTCACCGCCGATGTACTGCATCTTCCACGCAAAACATAGACCAGTTCTCCGCTGTTGTGAGAGTGAGCAGGATAACTTCCTTGATGCCTGCCGCCGGTTCCGCGGCAGTATCCGGCATGAGTAAGTACAGGATAGCGTTTCATCGTATTTTTCTTTCTTGCTTTTCCGGTTACTGAAAATATCTTTTTAATAAAATAATCCATTTGTGCTATTTTTCAAGCAGATAATACAGTAGAAATGGATTGATTTCAGTCAAAATATGCAATATATTATTTCAAAACAACAAAGGAGGCAGCCATGCTCAATGAAAGACTGGAAACATTGCGTGAAAAAACACGCTCCGGGTATTATCATCAATTTCGTACGAACACCCTTGACTTTGAGGCGATCCGTCAGGAGTGTGAAGCGTATTCACTTCACGGGGCACCGGCACATTACTTTCAGCGGGTCGTGCATGCAGAAACTCCGGTCATTATTCCCGGCGAAAAACTGCAGTTCACCCGAACAGTCGGCGTTTGCATCCCCCGTATCCTCAAAGGGCGGGAAATGGAAAATCTTGCTCCGGATTACAAACTTCTGCTCCGGCAGGGAATTTCCGGCCGCCTTGAGGTGATCGGTAATGCTCTTACCGATGAAAACCTGACTGATATGGAAAAAGATTATCTGCTCGCCTCCCGGCAATGTCTGCTCGATATGGCTGATTGTGCTGAAAGATATGCTTGTGCCGCAGAAAAAATGGGCGAAAACGAACTTGCCGCACTGCTCCGTAAAGTGCCGTTTTATCCGGCAGAGACCCTTCATGAGGCTTTGCAGAGTATCTATTTCACCTGTGCGATGATCCGTTTGTCCACGGCATGTCATATCGGGTTCGGCAGAACAGATCAATATCTGCTGGAATATTACCGGCGTGATCTTGCCGAAGGGCGTGAAACCAGAGAGTCCGCACGCGACTTGTTAACGGAATTTTTTATCATGCTCAGCCGTGATTACGATTTGTATGACGGCATCCAGCCCGGGGACAATGGACAATCCATGGTTCTCGGCGGCTGTCTCCCGGATGGAACTTCTGCCGAAAACGAACTGACCATTCTGCTGATGGAAGTTGCCGCTGATCTTGCCATGATCGAACCGAAAATCAACTTGCGGGTCTCTTCCGGTACATCTGAAGAGGTTTTACGCAGTGCGGCACGTCTTTCCGGCTGCGGGCTGGGGTTTCCGCAATATTGTAATGATGAAGTTGTAATTCCCGGCTTGGTAAAATTCGGCTATCCATTGGAAAAAGCACGGGATTACATCGTTGCCGCCTGTTGGGAATTTGTAGTTCCCGGCGGAAGAGATGTCCCCAATCTTTTCCCAATCAATCTTGCGCTTGCCGCAGATCGCGCCATCCGCAAAGCGTTGAAAGCCGGAGAGGATTTCGGAAAAATCAAAACCCATTTGAAAGAGGAAATTCAGGTGATTTTCGATCAGGAGTGGAGCGGGTTCAAAAATATGACTTTTCTGCCCAATCCGCCTTTCTCCGCTTTCTGTACCGGTGCTTTGGAAAGCCGCCGGGATATGAATTATACCGGAGGAACGCATCGGAATTTCGGCTGTCACGGCTGCGGCTCTTCCACTGCGGCAGACGCTCTTGCTGCCGTGAAACACTTTGTTTATGACGAAAAAAGTATTGCTCCCGGAGAATTTCTTGATGCTCTCGAAAAGAATTTTGAGGGGACGGAAAACTTGCGTGCCCGACTGCGTTCTTCCGGCGAACAGGTCGGTTGCGGCAGCCGATTGGCTGATGAAATGCTGAAACTGGTTTTCAATTCTTTTGCGGAGGTGCTTGAAGAGGCCGGAAATAACGGTTTCGGAGGAAAATTCCGTCCCGGAACCGGCTCGGCTCTGAATTATGTTCTGCTGACACAAACCGATCATCCGCAACGCCTTCACGCAACAGCCGACGGACGTTTGGATGGAGAATATATCAGTTCCAGCCTCGCACCAGCTCCGGGCGTGAAAGCCGCCGGGATTTTGAGTGTACTGGAAAGTTTCCGTCACATCGATTACAGCCGTATCTGCAATGGCGGTCCGATCACGATGGAACTCGACCCCGTCTATTTCAAAAGCGAAAAAGCGATCGAAAAAATGATCTCTTTTCTGCGGGCTTTTGTCCGTTCCGGCAATCAGCAGCTTCAGTTGAATACGCTCGATGCCGATTTGCTCCGTCACGCACAGCAGCACCCGGAGGAACACCGCGACTTGATCGTCCGTGTCTGGGGATGGAGCGGCTATTTTGTTGAACTCGACCGGGTCTATCAAAATCAGATCATCTCCCGTCAGGCGTTCAGAGGGTGATATGGAAGGTACTGTTTTTGACATCTCCGAAGGCAGTATACATGACGGACCGGGTATGCGTATCACCGTCTTTCTGAAAGGGTGTCCGCTCCGCTGCAACTGGTGTCATTCACCGGAGGGGCAACATCCTGAAACAGAAATGCTTGTACCGTCAGGAGTGCCGCCGTATCCGTGCGGAAAAGTCTGGCAGGCGGAAAAACTGGCGGACTATTTGAAAAAACGTCTCCGTTTTCTGGAAAATGGCGGTGTGACCTTTTCCGGCGGAGAACCGCTGATGCAATCAAAATTTCTGCTGGAAGTATTGCAGTTTCTGATCGGTTATCATACAATAGCCGATACGTGCGGATTTGTTTCAAGTGAAGAGTTTGCGGCAGTCGCCCAAAAGGTCTCCATGATTTTCTTCGGGCTGAAACTTCTTGATGATGAAAGTTCTGTCCGCTGGACGGGGCGTCCCTGTTCTCCCGTTTTACAAAATCTGCTGCGGCTCGACCGTGAAACCGCCACTCCGTACCGTTTGCGCATTCCTCTCCTTGCCGGAATAACCGCAGAAACCGATTATCTGAAAAAATTGGAACGCCTCTGCGCTCAACTTCAGCGGGCGGAGGGCATCGACTTTCTGCCCTCCAATCCGGAGGCCGGAGCAAAATACGCCGCCTGCGGCAGAGTTTTTGCTCCGGAATACGATCCGTCGGCAACGCCGGTTCTTCCTACATGGTTTTCTCCCGGTATTCCCTGCCGTCTGCTTTCGCCCGGTGAAATCAGTTGAGGCGGGTGAAATGAGCGCACTTCCCTGCCGCGAGCGTGACTGTCTTCACATCATTTGCCGAAAACACGTTTCCGTCGGCATCACGCCACTCTCCGGCGGGGAAACGGAACGTTACTGCGGCATCCCGCAAAGCGGTGAAGCTGAACTCCTTCCGGTCACCGGAGAAACGCAAACCGCCGGGAACCGCGATGTTCCGGCAGAAGATCTCCCGGTCTTCGGGAAATCCGGCAAAGAGTTCCAATACCCCGGATCGCTCAAAGAGATAACAATCCAGAATTGCCGCAACGACCCCCAGCCCCGCATCCATCTGCATAACGCGGTTGTTGCCGCACAGTCCGTTGGAAAATCCTTTGAAATTGGCATCGTGCAGAGTCCGTCCGCCTTTGTTGGTGTAGACCTGCGGCCACATCTGCAACAGGAATTGCGCCATATCCGGATTGCCGAAACGGGTGTGCAGCATCACAGCCCACGGGAAACTCCATCCCGCCCATTCGCCCATGCCGTGTGAGATCCAACTGCGCAAACTCTTTTTCAGCACCTCTTCCGGAATACGATCCGCCACATTGAACGGACAGACTGCGCCCAAATGAGAATGGTGACGGTGGCTCATATCCAGTTTCAGATCCTCCCAGAGACCGATTTCACCGTCAACTTCCGTAAAGACGGGCAGTTTCTCCTGAATGTCCAGCCATTTTGACGGGATCTCCACATTCAACAGTTCTGCGGCGGAAACGATATCCCTCAACAGACGGTGGATCGCCGCCAGATGGAAAGAGGGATTTTTCCCGCAGGCATCGACCTCGGAACCGCGATATTCGGGGGAAGTCAGCCACGGCAGAGCGTAGGCTTTGCCGTCAAATTCCAGCATGGCTTCGTAAACGCGCATCACGCCGCACATAAAATCAAATCCGAAACGGCGCAGAAAATCCACATCGCCGGAGTAACGTGTATATTCATACATCATATCCGCCATCCAGCCCGCAGAAGTATGATCCACCGTACCCGCCCAAAATCCGCCCATGTTCACACAGCGGTCATCCACCGCATGGGGGATCATATAGCCATCGGAAATACCGGTGAAACATTCCGCATTGTAACGCATCCGCTCTTTCCAACTCTCCATCATAGCCCAGAGCGGCTTCAGATTGTCGAACAGCCCCGCACGGCAGGCGGGCCAGTAGCACATCTGCACATTGATATTGAAGTGGTAATCGGAACTCCACGGCGGAAGCTGGTCATCTTCGATCCACGGCCCCTGCAATCCCGCCGGGACACCGTCTGCGGCGGTCATCCCCTGAAAACTGAAAATGCCCCGGTAATAGAAGGAGTCGGCAACGGCATTTCCTGTACTGATCTCCGGTATTTTTTCCCAGAAATCCTGCCAGCAGCGTTTATTTTCCTCTTCCAGTTCCGCAAAAGTACCGCTGACAGCCTCCGGACGCTCCCCGCGATAGAAGCGGAAAAAGACACCGTCTGCTGTTTCAGCACTCACAAGTCCGTATGCGGGGTCGTGAGGCATGACCTGATGAAAACCGTTTCCGAACTTTTCCGGCGGCAGAAAACCCCGTTCTTTCAGGACAGGGGCAAGATCGTAACCGGGAACGATCTGATATTCCACTGCTCCGCGGAACGCAAAAATATCTTTGTCTTTCTGCGCCAGACGGATATCAACACTCTTTCCGCCGCCTTCGACATTCAGCAAACCGTCTTTCAAAGACAGCGTAACTCTTTCAGCCCCGGGGAACGGCAGAACGATCCGTGCCAGCGGGACGGTACTCGGCTGAACCGCCGGACGTTTGAACATCTGACGGATGCGTGCGCCGTCGCGTTTTTCCAGTGCTTCACAGAAATTTTTATACGTTTGATCTTTCTGCCACAAATTGCCCCCCTGATGATCCCAGAGTGCGGTAGCTCCGACAGTGATATTGACAACTCCCTTTTCGCCCCAGACGGAAAGTCCGAGCGCACCGTTGCCGACAGCCAAACCGGTTTGGGCATGGTTCAGAGGAAATTCGGCAGATACTTCTTCATATTTCACAGGCAGCATTTTTATTCTCCTTATTTTATTTACCAGTGACGGATGGGTAATCCAAGTTCTTCTGCAATGCGGTCACGCAGCGGGTGCAGCGGGTGACGCGGATCGATACGGTTTTTTGTAAATCCCAATGCCAGATGATTTCTGCGGTCGAGCAGACCTTCGGAGCCGATCGCTCCGCCGTGACCGATCACGCCGGAGAGGTCGTTTTCAAAACCGTACGTCACAAAGCCGAGTCCGAAACGGGGCCAGCACCAGACCGGATCGACCGGATCATCGGCGGCGCGCCGGGTGATGGCGGCATGGGCGACCGTCTCTGCTTTCAGCAGATGCCCCGTATCCAATGCGGCGTAAAATGCGGCAATGGCTCTGGCACTCATGATGCCGTTGAATGACGGGATACAGGCTTTCTGCAAAGCACGGCAACTGCTTTGTGCGATGCGGTCGGCGCAATTCTCCGTTTGAGAACCATCCAGCGGAACGAACCGCTTCAAACCATCGTCTGAAATTCCGAAAAACATCTCGTTTTCCAATCCCAGCGGAGCAATGACTTCATCGTGCATGATCTGCGGCAGAGTTCTGCCGTCTGCTCTGGAGGCGGTTTCGCCGAGCAGCCATGCGAAGGTATGCGGATGATAACTGCACTTTGTTCCCGGTTTCCATGCGGGAGCCATTTCCGCCAGTCTGCTGCACATCAGTTCCCAATCGGCAAGTTCTTCCAAATCGGCATGTTCCGGGTCGGCGGACATGGCACTCCGGTGGGTCAGCACATGCCAGAGAAGCATATTTTCCTTGTCGTTGCAGCCAAATTCGGGCCAGACATCGGCAATGCGGGTGGAATAAGAGAGCGTTCCCTTTTCCACCAGACGGTGAATGGCGGCGGCAAGTACGGGTTTGCCGACGGAAAAAACAGGGAAAAGCGATTTTGTTGTGACCGGTTCATCTTTATCGGGCGCAACAGTTCCGGCGCAGAGATCGGCAACCAGTTCCCCTTTGTAATAAATGGCAAGCTGACAACCGCACTCCAAGCCGGAGGCAACGGCATCATCAAGCAGAGATTGTAATTTTTTTACATCGATTTTCATTTTGTCTTTCCCTTTGAAAAATTATTTTCCGCCAATCATATCCGGTACAGATTTCACACTGATACAGCCCGGAATGGGCGATGCTATCTTTATTGTTTCATCCGAAAGCAGGATACCGACCGGAATATCCTCTGCCTCCGACACCGTTTCCGCCGATGCAGAAACGGCCTCCGCCTCCTCCTCCGTCGATGAAAGCGTACAGGAAAAAATATTCATGCAGTTCTGACAGCCGACAAGCCCCATGTGCGGAATAAAATTCAACTGATAGTGCGCTCCGCAAAACGGACATGCCACACGGCTTGAACCGTCTTCGCCCGGAGCGAGCGTTTTTGCACAGCGGAAAGCGATGTTCCGGATCACCTGACAGGAGTGACCGCAGGAGGAACAGACCAACGTTTTCTGACGGTAAGGGGAATTTTGCCGGGCGTGACACTCCGGACACTCCCACAGAATATCTTCAGGATCGCTTTTCAAACCTTCCCCGATTGTAATGACAAAATCCTCTCCGCAAAACGGACAGATCGCCGCTTCGCCCTCCCACTCCGTATAAACGTGGATCTCCGTCTGACAATGGGGACACTCTGCACATATTTTTGCCATACTCACACCTTTTGTTTCAACATTTGTTCTGCAAGTTTGATTCCGTCAACGGCGGCTGACATAATGCCGCCGGCGGCCCCGGTACCTTCGCCGCCGAGCCAGAGATTGGCGCAACTGCTCATCAATGTTTCAGGCTGCCGGAGGAAACGGACAGGGCTTGAGACACAACTTTCCAAACCGATCAGCACGCCCTCTTTTTCAAAACCGCGGCAAAGACGGTCAAAATGCCTGATCGCCGCCCGCAGAGCCGTCTGCAACTCACCGGGAATAAGTTCATCGATCCTCCCCGGACGGACACCGGTCTGACTGGAACACCCGCGCTTGCTCAATTTGTTCTGCCCCGCAAGAAAAGCGGAGGCATCCTGTGCGGGAAGCGTATAATCTCCGCCGCCCATTTGAAAACATCTCCGTTCCAGTTCCGTCAGAAAAGAACGGACTTCACGGGAGGAATTGAAGCGTTCCGGCGGCAGTGTCATGATAAGACAGCCGTTGGCAAACTTTCCGGAACGGGCACTGTCGCTCATGCCGTTGGTCACACTCTGATTGCTCCAGGCAGTCGCATTGAGAACCTCTCCCCCCGGACACATGCAGAATGTACTCACATTTGCAACATTTCCGCCGGGACGGGAGACCATGTGATACTCCGCCGCCCCGAGACATTCCGGACGGGATCTGCCGCGCAAATTGAATTGACGGTCGTCTATGAGGGATTGCGGATGTTCGATACGGCAGCCGATCTGAAATGATTTCAGCGCATATTCCACGCCGCTCTTCTCCAAGTTTTCCACAAGTGCGCGCCCCCCCAGCCCCGGAGCGATCAAAGTGGCGGGTGCTTCCAGTTTTTCCCCGTCAGCAGTGATAACGCCTTTGCAGAGACCGTCTTCGATCCACGCTTTGCTTACGGAACAGTTAAAACGGAATTCTCCGCCGAGCGCAATGATTTTTTTACGGATTTCAGCGATTGCAAGGCGGAGTTTATCCGAACCGATATGGGGACGTTTGTCATAACGGATCTCAGGCGGGGCACCGGCATCGGCAAACGTTTTCAGCACAAAGGCGGCACGGGGGTCTTTCGTACCGGTATAGAGTTTTCCGTCGGAGAAAGTTCCTGCGCCCCCTTCGCCGATCAGCAAGTTGCTCTCTTCATCCAGTTCACGTGTCTGCAGAAACTTCCGGTAATCGGCGTAACGCTCTTCCACGCATTTCCCCCGGTCAAGCACCACGGGTCTGCATCCCGCCATTGCCAGCGCAAGAGCGGCGAACAATCCGCAGGGGCCGGTACCGACGACAATGGGGTGTTTCAAACGGCTCTCCGCCAGTTCCAGTTGAACTTCAGAGGCGGCGAGCAGAGTTTCCGGAGGAGCGGCATCCAACAGCGGTATTCCCGGCATATTTTCGTTTAGTTCCGCCAATATCGTATACAAAATCACCGGAGTTCCCCGCCGGGAGTCAATACTGCGGCTGAGAATGCACGAGCCGATCAGCGCATCCGCAGAAACACGGATCTCTTTCAAGGCTTTCTTCACGGCATAAACATCCGCATTGCCGGAAATGCGCATGGCATCCAGCCTTGTTTTAAGCAACGTATACATTATTTGAATTCCGCATCCCGCCGGGAACGTGCTTCTGTGGCTGAACGTACATCACGGGCTTTTTGAATGGAACGGCCATAAACGGATGCAGGAGCAGATGAGGTGCTTTGCTTTTTACTGCGCTTCTTCCGTTCGGGAGCGAGCGGTTTATAAGTCTGTTCGCCCCCTGCTTCATTTTTCACCTGCATACGGGTTCTTTCCACAGGAGCCTTTACGGGTCTGGTATCGCGTTCGGGGGCTTTGCCCTCTTCCGGCTTGACATGTTCTTCCCCGCCGATATCCACTTTAAGGAGATCGCCCAACTGCTGCCGGGCCTTGGCGGTGCTTTCGTTGTTATCGATGGCTTTATTCAGCACTTCGACCGTCTTCATCGTTCTGCCGAAAACGGCGTTTGTCACACGGTCGGCAACTCCGAGCGAAACCTTTTTCCCCTCAACTTTCTCCCCGCGTTTTTTGTACAGAAGATTTTCCAGATTTTTCCGGCAGGAGATATTCATATCGGAGTTATTCAAAGCCCGGTTGACGATCGAAACAGTCACCATGCTTCTGCTCAACGTCATTTTGCGGAACTCTTCATTGTATTTTTCCGGGATCTGATTGTGGATGCTGCTGACAAGAATAATAAGCATCAGCAGATCCGTCAGCACCACGCCGAACAGGAAACCGTTGATACCCGAAACCACAAGATTGAACCCCTTGGGCAATTTGAATACCCCGAAGTCCACCGGACAGAACGTGTGCGTGATCACAGCGGCAAGAAAAGTAAAGACCGGCACCCCGATAATCAGCATCAGCAACTGTTCCCTGCCGTCTGACCAGGAGGCGGGGAGCAAACCGAAAATCGCTTCGCTCACCGCAGGAGACATTGCTCCGAAATAAAACGCCAGAAGTGCGCACACCGCCCAGAGGTAACTCTGGATCGGTTTGAAAGCGGTTCCGCCGAATATGGCGGCAAAGGGGATCGCCCAGAAAATCAATATGCAAACAATCATTTTTTCAGAGCCTCCACTTCTTCGTCCCCCTGTTGGGTCTTCATCTCCTGTGCCGGACGTTTTATCATATATAATTTTTCACCGCCGAAAAATCCCTGCGAACGGACTTCGAGCAGAATTTCCTGTCCGTCATATTTGACTTTGAAATAGCCCTGCTGCAGTTCTTTGTGACTTTCCGGATCCATGCCTGCCGCCATTTTGATACCGGCGATCAACTCCATGCCGAGGGTTTGATTCAACTCAAACTGTCTGCTTTCGACTTTATCGGTCACAAAATTGACTGCCACTGTTTTATTGGGCTTGGGCAGAAGCCGCGCCGACTGCGCTTCAGAGGCGATCAATTCTTTCATCATGATCCCGAGAACGAGGACTCCTTCCCCGTGGACACCGCATGTGTTGCCGCCCTCAAAAACCGGCATACGGGTATGATCCAGATAGATGATGCGCTTCTCTTTTTCTTCGCCGCCCTCAAGTTTATTTTCAAGCTGGTTCCAGAAAATCGTAAAACGTTTATAGAGAAAAACGCCAAGCCAGATCACCGGTCCGATGAACATGGCGGAAAAATAAAGCAGTTTTTCAATGGATTCATCGAACAGATAACTGCTCTGCCGGATTTTTTCCAGTGATTTGAAGCACCCGAAACACCAGGCAAGCAGCAATAAAAACGAAAAAAAGTTGTAAAGCACGGCAACACCCTTATATTTACGTAAACATGCACGGTTAAAAGATACTCCATACTCTGCAATTTTTCAAATCACAAGTCGCCTTTTACTCTATTTTTATGAAAAATATTATTGCATAAATAAAAGTTTTGTGGTATATTAGACAAAAGAAGCAACCTCAAGGAAAATCTTACTATGAAAACCCCGTTTGAAAATATTGAAAACTGGTTTCAGACTCCGCATGTTGAAGAGACTGAAAAATTCACTTACCCCGGCATCCATCAGATTTTTTATGAAAGTGTGCCGTACAAGGGAAAAACGACCAAAGTATTCGCCTGTTACGGACTCCCGACAGGGGCATCTGCCGAAAAACCGGTTCCGGCAGTCGTTCTCGTTCACGGCGGCGGGGCTACCGCTCTTGCCGACTGGGTGGAACTGTGGAACAAACGGGGGTATGCAGCAATCTCCATGGATACCTGCGGCTGTGTTCCGGCATGGTCCCCCAATCCTTATTACGCAACGTGGCCGCAGCATGAAGCAGCCGGCCCCCGCGGATGGGGAAACATTCCCGCCGCAAATGATGTTCCGCAAGATCAGTGGGTATACCACGCTGTTGCGGCAGTTATCACGGGACACTCCTTTCTGCGTTCTCTGCCCGAAGTGGATACCGCCCGCATCGGCATTACCGGCATTTCATGGGGCGGCGTTCTGACATGCATCGCAGCGGGTCTGGACGACCGTTTTGCGTTTGCCATGCCGGTTTACGGCTGCGGATTTCTTAACCGTCCGGATTGCTCCCTCAACCGCAAGGACAATCCAAGTGCAGAGCAAATACAGAGATGGTTTGAACTCTGGGACCCGTCGCATTATCTGCCATCGGTAAAATGCCCGATGTTCTTTCTGGCGGGGAGCAACGACCTGCCGTTTCCACTGGATTCCCTTGCCGACTCGATCGCGCTCGTCAGAAACGCCCGGCAACTGGTGATCTGTGAATATCCGCACGATCATACGATCTCCTGGCAGGAAGAGACGCTTTATGCTTTTGCGGCGGCGGTCGCTTCCGGCAGAGAAAACACCTTGTTCCGCTTCACGCCCCCGACCGTGGAAAACAACTGCATAAAAACCACCTTCAGCGGCGGGCAGCCGCCGCTGAAAGCGGAACTCTACTACACCTGCGGACAGGGTTTCTGGACCGGCAGAAAGTGGCGTTGCTCCGCCGCGGAGATCAACGGAAACACCATTTCCGCTCCCCTGCCGCCATTGACAACGGCAGCATACATTTCAGTCACGTTCTGCGACGGGACCCGTTATACTTCTGACATAGTAAATATTCAGTAGAAATTACTTTTGCCGTGAAGTATACTCACGACGACAGCGGATCGGAGATGCTCCAAGAGCCCTTTTTATAAAACGGGTAAAGGTGTGAACATCTGCAAAACCGCACAATTTACTCATTTGCGTAACGTTTAAATCGGTTCCGTAAAGAAGTTCTCTTGCCCGCAACAGCCGGCAGTCTAAAATACGGCGACCGGGAGATGGCAGCCCTTTTTCGACAAAAGCCTTGGTCAAGGTCGCACGGGAAGTCTGAAAATGTTCCGCCAATTGATTTACAGTAAGTTCCGGATCAGCGTAGTGTTCCTTTATATATTCATCTGCCCGCAATGCAAGATGACCAAAATGGGAATATTGTCCGGAATTACCGTCTGCATGTGCAAGGATATCCAGTAAAACGGCTCCGGAACGGCGGATCGAGAAAAGGTCTTTTGCGGCACAGAATTCATCCAATTTCTTAAACAGTTCTTCCGGATACTCCGAGTAAGTATGCGTATGTCGGGGAAAGCCGTAGGAACTTACGATAGCAAGAGCCAAAGGTCCGGCAATGCGGATCCAGCGAAATATCCACTTATCCGAAAGTGCGTTCCGGCAAGGTTCTTCCCGGGGATAACAGAATGTTACCTGATCTTTCCCGAGAACGATCTTGCTGTTAGCGGTACTGATTACACCTGTACCGCTGATACCCCAAAAAATATCTATTTCCTGTGATAACAGACGGTCCGTTTTTTCAAAATGCCCCTTTATAAAGCAATTCGTCCCTGTTGTCTTTATATAAAACGGCACATATTCAACATTGCCATCAAAATAATTGGTAAAATAATGCGGAGCAGTCATTTTATATAATTCCCATTTATACAACAAAATGTCCTTTGCGAAAACTGGTTAAATATAGTATATTAAATGATAGATTTCAAGCCCCCAAACAAAAAAAAGGAGAAAAAAAATGAAAGTCAACAGTTCCAGATTTACCCTGATCGAACTCCTCGTCGTAATTGCCATTATTGCAATCCTCGCCGGAATGCTGCTGCCCGCCCTCAACAAGGCACGTTCCAAGGCCCGCAGTGTCAGTTGTATCAGCAATCAAAAGCAGTGTGCAACTGCATTTCTGATGTATGCCGATGATTACAACGGAATATTTTATGCTGCCGATGGACACAGCGGACAAGTCGATGCAAATCTGAAAGGCGCAGACGGAACTGCCCTGGGTACCGGCTGGGCGGGATGGCTCGGTAACAAACTCGGTTATCTGCCCAATGTTGTGCCGGATAAACGGACGGTTCACAACTGCCCCGCTGCAACAGTCGGGGCATTCAACTACGGCAACCGGCAGGCATACAGTGTTCCCAAAGGAAGTGATGACAATGGCTTACTTGCACCCCGCAGTGTTTCTGCTTCCGGCGTTGACCGTTTCTTCTACCGTGTCATCAATAAAATGAAAAGTGATGAAATGATCCTCGGCGATGGCGTAACCCGCAATGGAGCAACAATCACAGAATATTTCACATTGGATCATGCAACAGCATGGCCGCCATTTAAAATCACCTCCGGCAACGGCAACTGTTTTTACCTGCGTCACGAAGACCGCGGCAATGCCGCATTGCTGGATGGTCATGTGGAAACATTTGACATCAACTCCACCAATCAATGGAAAAATATCCGTGCGATGTGGGCTTATCCCAATTCTTTTATTTGAGGTTGAAAATGAAATTTCTTTGCATAACAGCGGTTTTTTGCGCCCTTTTTCCGGCCTGGGGAATGCCTTTGGAGATACGTCCGGAACGGGGAGTTGTCATGTTGGAAAAAAGTTCCACTGCAATGATCTATTATCGTGACAGTAAAATGCGCGAAAGTGCCCAGAGTCATCAAGTTTTTTCGCCCAATCACCGGGGAGAAAAAACACACTTCAAAGGTACATGGAAACTTCCAAACGGAACGATCGTAAAATATGATTTTACAGAAAAACTCTCCTCTGACGGAAAGTATGCCGACCTGGAGTACCGTTTGACCGCTCCTGAAGACACTGAATATGAGACATTGAGTCTCCGGTTCAACTTGAATGGCGAAGAGTTCTGCGGCAGAATTGCCGGATTGGATAATTATCCCTTCGTTCTGCCTGAAAAATTTGATCCCCGCATCTATCTCGGCCACATGAGCCGCTGTAAAAAAATCACGCTTCCGCTGCGTTCCGGAATTCTGGAAATTCTGCCGGAAAAGCCGGTCAATGGGAAAATATTCGATTTCCGCAAAGCCTCCCGTGATTTCAAACTGGATATCGATTTGCTTGCACAAAAGCAGAAAATATTCCGTACGGTCTTATTCCGTGTCCGTCTGCAAGTCGTGCCATTTGAAGTTGAACCGTTGAAATTGGGCAATGGAGCAAATTCCACTTTCACGGATCAGGCAAACGGTGACCGGAAAGGCGGCTGGTGCGATCAGGGGTCCTCGCTGGATCTGCGGATGATTCCGGCAGGAAAACAGAAAAGCGATTTTGCCCTCTTTGATGTATTCCGTTCCCCCAATGCTAAAGAATGCATCGTTCTCGGCGGAGGCGGGCGGAGTTACCTGCCGCGCCGTGCCGTTGTGATGGTGCCGAATGTAAAAATGCGCACGTTGCTCCTGCTCCATGGTTCGGCATGGCCCGCCGCCGGAGAGACCGGCAAAATAACTGTTGAATTTGCAGAGGGCGGCAGTCAGGTTCTTTCTGTTGTCAATAACCGCGATGTGGGCAATTGGTGGAACCCCACAAATTTTGCTAATTTCCGCACTTTTTTTCAGTCTCCCAGCGCAGATGGTCAAAATGTATTGGGGCTGGGCTACTCCTGCTTTACGATTCAAGACAAGGCAGTACGAAAAATATTTTTTGAGAGTTCCGGCAAATCCGTTTGGATGATTGGAGCGATCTCAAGTTCACCGCAAATGCTGACGATTCCCCGGCAGCAGCCCTATATTTTTAAGCGGAACTCCGAATGGCGTCCCGTCTCCTCCAAACGTGATATCCTCAAAGGTTCGGCATTGGATTTTTCATTCCTGCAGGATGCTCCGGCGGGAAAATACGGATTCCTTCGGGTAAACAAAGAGGGGCACTTTCAATTTGAAAACTCTGATAAGCCGATTCGTTTTTTCGGTATCAACCTTTGTGCAACTTCTGTTTTTCTGCCCGATGAACAGCAAAGTCGTCTGGCTGACATATTTACCCGGATCGGCTATAACGCTGTCCGGCTGCACCATATTGATCAAGTGCTGATGAAAAAAACACCGAAAAACTCTCTGGTTTTCGACAAAGAGAAACTCCGTTCGCTGGATCACATGATCTGTGAACTGAAAAAACGCGGATTATACATCAATATCGATTTGTTTTCCGCCCGGCAGATGGCCCCGGGGGAATTTTCGGATTTACCCGCACTCTCCCACATCTACGATTACAAACTTGCTGCAATGCTTCACCCGGAAGTCAATGCCAATCTGAAGAAATATGCAAAAGAACTTCTGACCCGTAAAAATTCCTATACCGGACTGGCACTTGCCGAAGACCCCGTTTTGACAAGTATTTGCGTTCTGAACGAAAACACTATTTATGATCTTTACGAAAATGTGGCTCTCTTCAATGGAGAAAGTTACCGCTACTGCAATAAAATTTTTGACGATTACTGCAAAAACAAAGGGATCTCCACCACAGCACAGAGCCGTCCGGCAGAGATGCGGCGTTTTCTTTATGAACGCTACAACGCCTATTGGAAGGATATGGTTCGGTTCCTTCGGGATGAACTGAAAGTAAAAGCCCTGCTCTCTGACCAAAATCACCATCAGTCCCCGCTGCTCTACTCCATGCGTTCTCAATATGATTACGTTGACAATCATTACTACTGGGATCACCCCGCTTATATCGGCAATACGATGTGGGTCGCCCCGTGGCAGATACGCAATACCAGTGCTTTAAGTTCCATGATTCTGCCTTTCCGCATCATGGCACCGACGCGGATTTTGGGTAAGCCTTTTACAGTGACTGAATTCAGTTGGTGCTATCCCAATGAGTTCCGTTCCGAGGGGGCGGTTTTGATGGGAGCGTATGCTTCTTTGCAGAATTGGGATGCTTTGTACACATTTGATTTCAGTTGCTACTGGCAGGCGGTCTTTTCCAAAGATTACCCCGGACCGTTTGCCGTCGGCAATGACCTTGCCCGGTTGCTGATGGAACGGGTACTGGCTGTATTTTTTGCCAGAAGCGATGTTCAATCGGCATCAAAGACAGTCCCGGTTGCAGTGAAACCCAATGATTTCGGGGCGGATTATGTCGAAGGATATCCTGCAGTCACACAGCAGACCCCATTTTACTTTCAAACCGGTTCTGTGGGAGTCAATGATGGAAAATTTGACCGGGAGCTGCCGTTTGAAACCATTGGCGTCATTCCACTTGCCGATGATTTGAAATCAACTTCTGTTCCCTTGCTCAATGGAAAAACTCCTCACCGGGAGGCTTTGGCGTTGGCGGGACAGAAAGAGTCAAAAACAACGGTCAGTTCAACCGGAGAATTGACGGCGGATTTTGTCAACAGCACGTTCAAGGCAGTCACCCCCCGCAGTGAGGCATTTCTGCTGCCGCAAGGCCGAAAGCAATCCGGTAAATTCCTGACCGCAGAGGCGCAAAAAGGTTACTCCACCGTTGCCGCGATCGCCATTGACGGAAAAACACTGCAGGAGTCCGGCAGGATTCTGTTGCTGCATATTACCGATGTACGTCAGGAAAATACGCATTATCTTTCCAGAGAAAACCGGGTCATCACCCGGGAACCATCCAAAGAGGATGCAATGCTCGGCCGTCATGGGGTCGTTCGCCTTTTCATGAATATCAGCGGCAATTTCCAGTTGAATGCGCTCGAACGGGACGGTTCTGTTCTGGGGCGCATTCCTTTCCGGAAATCTGCGGATGGAATAAGTTTCACAGCCGACACGTTCCGGTTTCCCGGAAAAGTTATTTTTGCTTATGAATTGAAACGGATATAAAATGTCAGAAAAAATAAAAGTCGCCGTACTGGGCGCAGGCGGTCGCGCCCGTTATGTTGTTAAAAATCTGTTGAGAGACGCAAAGAATGCAGTGGAGATCTCTGCTCTTTACGACCCGGATACGCAAGTTATGCAAATGGCTCTGAATGAGTGGAATACTCACGATATCACACGCTGCTGCAGTTCCGAGAGTGAAGCGATAAATCATCCCGATATTCAGTGGGTAATGGTTTTTTCTCCCAATGCGTACCACAAGCGTCAAATCCTTGCCGCCTTTGAATCAGGCAAGCACGTTTTCAGCGAAAAACCGCTGGCGTCAACCATAGAGGATTGCCGGGAAATTTTTGATGCTCATCAAAAAAGCGGTCTGCTTTTTGCCACCGGTTTTGTCCTCCGTTACGCACCGATCTACAAAAAGGTGAAAGAGTTGCTGGATTCCGGAACAATGGGAGAACTGCAGTGCATCGAAGCCAATGAGTGTATTTTGCCTGACCATGGAGGATACATCATGTGTAATTGGCGGCGGAAAACAGCAATCGCCGGACCGCATATCCTGGAAAAATGCTGTCATGACCTTGATCTTATCAACTGGTTCTGCGGCTCTCTGCCAGTCAGGATCGCAGCATTCGGCAAACGGAGTTTTTTCCTCCCGGAGAATGCTTATCTTATGGAAAAATATGACCGGAAAACATTTCAGAGCTGGTTCGATCCCCACGAGGTTGGTATCCCTTTCAACGATGATAATGATTTGCAGGATCATCTGGTGTCGATTTCAGAATTCCGCAACGGGGTCCAGGTTTCTTTTACTGCTACTATGAGCAATGCCATCCCGGAAAGAAGGATGCACCTTATTTGTTCCGAAGGAACGATCCGCCTCGATCTTTATTCCGGCGAACTGGAATACCGTACGTTGGGACAAACCGAAACAACAAAACTCTCTTTCCATGAAGATTTGCACGGCGGGGGAGACAGTTTCATTATGAAAGAACTGTATAAATCCATGTGCAACGGCACTCCCCCCTGCTGCAGCGGCAATGAAGGACTGGAAAGTGCGGTCTGGGCACTCGCCATTGATCAGGCTGCCCATTCCGGAAATATCGTCGATCTGGAAGCCGTCTGGCGGGAACTCGGGCGTTAATCGCGGATCTTTTCCCAACCTTCCAGCCAGACTTTTGCCAGCAGGCGGTGTCCGGCGTATGTGGGGTGGATGCCGTCCCAGACCCAGTAATCCAGCGGTGCTTTTTCCAATGCGGCGGCGATCGCGGCGGGGAAGTCCAGCACTTGCGCCTGAAAATCAGCGGCGATACGGCGGGTGATCTGCTGCAAACGGACGGCATCTGCCATTTTTTCATCTGCGTTATGCTGAATGATACTGCGGAAATTCATCGTAAACTCCTTTTCCGCCGCCGGTGTATGTTTGTGAAACGCTTCGCTCCAGCAATCCGCCTTGTAGAAGAACGGCAGACCCAACAGGATTTTCAATGACGGATTTTGTTTTCGGGAGGCAGTAAGCATTTTGCGGATATCCTCCTCATAACGCTGTGCCAACTCCTCACTGCTCACCAACTGCCCCTCTTCTCTGCTGTAACAGCTTAAAATGTTATTGACTCCGGCAAGCAGAGTCAACACATCCGGATGAAGTGCAAGAGCATCTTCCTGCCAGCGGTCAAGGATTTGAGATGTCCTGTTGCCGCTCACACCGCGATTGAAAAAATACGGGTGCTGTTCGGCATACTCTTCTGCCAGTTTTGAGGCGGTACAAAAAACGTAGCCGTGCCCCAGAATATGATTTGGATCTCCATTTTTCAAACGGTTGCCGTCCGTAATGGAATCCCCCTGAAAAAGAAAAATCGTATCGGGTTTCATATCATTTTCTCCGTGATTATTTTTGACCGTAAATCTGCGCTGCTCATATTACATCAAAACATTCAACTGCAAACAGTTATGACTCTTATTTCCCCATGATCGCATTAAAAAGTTTCATCGATTCGCGCATGTCGCCGAAAAGAACGGCACCGGCGAGTTTTCCGTTTTCATAAAAAAGCCGTTTGGTATTGCCGTTTTCCTGAAACTCCTCCATCTCTCCGGAGAAAGTTCCGCAGGAAAAGAGTTTCAGACCGAACCCCATAAAGCGCATGGAGGGCGGTTCCGGAACAAAAGGAGTTTCGGCTCCGCACATATTTGCTCCGGCGGCCTTGCCCATACTGCTTGCCGTACTGTAAATGCCGGTGATGCAGTTTTCAATTTCCGCACAGTCCCCCGCCGCGTAAATATCGGCGGCATCGGTGCGCAGAAACGCATCGGTTTTGATGCCCCTGTTACAGGAGATCCCGCAGCGTTCCGCCAGAGATTTTTCAGGAACAGCTCCGACACTCATAATGATAAGATCAGCCAGATCCGGCGTGATGCGTTCCAACTTCACGCCCAACTGCAATTCAAGGCCGGGGATGCTTTCCAGATGCTTTTGGAGTTGTGCGGATGAAACGGCATCCATATTGCGCAAAAGCAGTCCCGGGGCACTTTCCACAACGGAGACTTTGCCGCAACCGGCTTCGAGCAGAACTTCCGCCAGTTCCAGCCCCAGCACCCCTCCCCCGATGACCATGGCATGTTTCACGCCTGCGGCGATGGTTTTTCTGATTTTTTCCGCATCCGGCAGTTCCCGCAGTGTCATGACATTCGGCAAATCACAGCCGGGGATCGGCAGACAGCAGGACCTTGCCCCGACTGCAAGCAGAAGTTTATCATAATTCAAACGACTTCCGTCGGCAAGAACGATCTCTTTCCGTTCCGGAACGATCGTTTCAACACGGCAACCCAGCCGTACAGTGATATTTTCCCGCTGGTAAAATTCTGCCGATTTCTGCAAAAAACCGTCCCCATCAAATCCTTTCAAAAGCCCCTTGGAGAGAAAAGGACGCCGATAAGGATAGGATTTTTCCGCAGAACAGATAACGATTTCGGCATCCGATGAACTTTTACGGATCGCTATCGCCGCTTCCACAGCGGCAACACCGCCGCCAATGATCACATATTTCATAGGTAACTCCTTTTTTTTCATAACATACACCGCCAATCCCTTGCCGTCAAGCGGAAAAAAACAAAAATCACGGATAATAGAACGGTAAAAAGTACTTCGCTCTATTGAAAAATCAAACAGAAGTGATATATTAGGAGAAGTGCCCGGGTAGCTCAGTGGATAGAGCAGAAGTTTCCTAAACTTTTGGTCGGAGGTTCGATTCCTCTTCCGGGTACCAAAATAGACTTTTACGGACTTTTACGGACGGTTACGGACGGTTACTGTTGAATAAGCCGTACCCGGATGTACTAAACGGGGCTGCCGCAAAAACTTCTGCAACAGCCCCGTGTAATGGTGTTTTTCTGATCAGGCGTCAACAATGGCGAACATCAGAGCGATGTCGGCTATGATCTTGCCGTCAACGGCAATCGTTCCGGTGCCTTTGCCGAAACGGGATTTTCCCGGCGGCAGGGCAATGTCGATAACCATCTGGTCTCCGGGCTGAACTCTGCCGAAAAATTCCGCTTTCTCAATGGACATGAAAAAACCGAGTTTCCCGGCGTTTTCCGGACGGGAAAGCACACTGGCACAACCCGCCTGCGCACTGATTTCACACAAAATGGACTCCGGAAGCACCGCATAATCATCAGGACAACCGGCGAAAAGCGGCTCGTTGCCGGTGCAATTCTTGATTGCAACAACATGATCCCCTTCCAGTCTGGCAATGTAGTCGATGAAAAGGAATGGGAAACGGTGCGGCATCAGTTCTTTGACTTTGTTTTCATCCATGAAGTTATCCGCACTCTTGTCATTTTCATTGAAGAGTACCGGCATGGTCAATTCACATTCCCGATCACGTACCGCCAGCACGAATTCGCCCTGACAAGCAGCCCCGCTGTTATTGGTGACTGTGGCTTTGCAGCGGGCTTCGCCATTGGCGATCTCAAGAATTTCCGCTTCGATTTTTGCACGGTCGCCGGGATTGTTGGGCTTGCGGAATTTCACTTTTTCCGCAAGACGGATGTAGACGTCTTTTTCCCCCGCCGGGTCAAGTTCTTTGCGGACAGCAAGTTCGCAAAGCTGTTTCATCGCTTCGACCTGAAGCACCCCCGGCATAATGGGGTGATTGGGGAAGTGGCCGCAGAAAAAGGCTTCGTTGATACTGATATTTTTCACTCCGGCCCAATGGGTCTCATCAATCTTTTCAGCACGGTCCAGCATCAGCATGGGAGCGCGTTGAGGCAGGATTTTTTTGATTTCACGCAAACCGAAAATTTCAGACATAGTAACTCCTTGTTTTATTTGTTCATTTTTTCAGCAAACATCTTTTGAACCATTCCGGCAAGTTTCACGTTCCGGGGATGGCCGGGACGGATCGCGATGATCGTTCCTGTGACCCGCAGACCGGTCAGATAAATATCGCCGATCAGATCGAGGATCTTATGACGGACGATTTCGTTGTCGTACCGCAGTTCCTCCTTGCAGATAATGGCTCCGTCGTGGATGATCGCAGCCGCATCCAGACTGCCGCCCTTGCACAACCCCATGGCGAAAAGCTGCTGCAAATCTTTATAATCCACAAAAGTACGTCCTCCGGCAATTTCTTTGCGGTAGGTATCTGTATCCAGTGTATATTCGTGGAACTGGGGATTGAAAGGACATCCGGCAAACTCCGTTGTGCAGGAAATGCGCAAATCCTCTTCACCCGGCACAAAAACCAGTTTTGAGCCGCCATCTTCCACATAAAGGATCTCTGTGGGCGTGAACGTCTTCGCCTCCGCATCCTGAACTTGCACACCGGCCTCGCCGATCATATCGAAAAATCCCAGTGCGCTGCCGTCAAGGATCGGCGGCTCCATGCCGTCCATATCCACAATACAGTTATCGATGTGCCATGCATTGAGCGCAGACATGATATGTTCCACGGTAAAGACCACTCCGTTGTTTTCTGCGATCGCCGTTCCGCGCCGGACATCGGCAACGTTGGAGGCAAGTGCATGGATCAGCGGCTGCCCCGGAAGATCGACCCGCCGGAAAACGATACCGGTGTTTTCCTCCGCCGGAGTGACCGTCACGGTGCAGCGGACTCCGGAGTGAAGTGCGATCCCGGATACCGAGGCTTTCTTTTGTACTGTCTGTTGTTTTTTCATCATTTTATCCTGAAAATTATAACTCATTTGAATTAATATAACACATTCTGCGTATTTTCCAAATCATCTTATAAAAATTACACCGATTTGAAGATATATTCAGGCTTACGCTCGCTTTCTGCGGACTGCGCCAACTCCAATGAAGTAATGCCGGTCAGCACCAGACAGGTGGTAAATCCGGCTCCGTTGCCGCCCCGGATGTCGGATGCCAGCGAGTCGCCGACCATCATCACCCGCCGGGGTTCGCGTATCTGCAAACCGGGAAAATTCTTTTCCACAAAAGGTGAAACACATTCGTAAATAAAGGAGTACGGTTTTCCCAGATAAACGGGTTCAATGATGTGACCGGCATCTTTCAGGAGAGCGCAGAGAAAACGGGTGAAACCGCCGCCGCCGACCCCCATATTGATACCGTCCGCCTGCGGCCAGTAGGAGTCCGGATTGACACAGATCACCGGCAGATCCGGACGCGTCAGCAGCATGTTGAACACCGTTTCAAGTTGAAGTTTCCACTCAAAACGCCCCTCCCCCATGATGATACCGCAGCAGGCGGGAGCAAGCGCGGGGTCACGGGTCACTTCGATCCCGGCATCCAGCGCATAACACGGGTCGCCCAGACTTCCGCAGAGATAGTAGAGTCCGCCCGTATAAAAACGTTCCGCCCAGATCTGCAAAGCGTTCCCTGCGGAAAGGATGTTTTCCTGACCGACGGGAAGATTTGCCCCTTGCATAAGCCGTGCCTTCTCCCGCAGGGAACGGCAGCTGTCGTTGGTCAGCAGAAAGAAAGGACAATGATCCTTTTTCAGCAGTTCCAGCAGTTCCAACGCTCCCGGCAGCGGCGTACAGCCCACAGCGAGCGTACCATCCACATCAAAGAGTACCGCATCGACATCAGCACGGTTTTCTTTATAAAATTCAGTAAAAGTATGCATTTATTCCCCTTTTGCATTTGAAAAAAATATTTCATGAGGCATAATATAATACATGTAATGAGAATTTGCGAAAGAAACTTTGATTTTTATGGATGAAAAAGTAAAAATAATTGCCCTGACCGGGCCTACTGCAACAGGGAAAACCGCTTTGGCGGTTCATCTGGCACGGCAATTCAACGCTGAAATCATCAGCGTGGACTCCCGTCAGGTCTACCGGGGTATGGATCTGGGAACCGGCAAAGACCTTGCCGAATATGAGGAGATCCCCTATCACCTGATCGACATTGCCGACCCGGCTGCCGATGAATACAATCTCTCCTGTTTCTGCAAAGACGCTTTTCAGGCGATCGCCGATATTTCAGCACGGGGGAAACTGCCTTTGCTCTGCGGCGGAACTCCGCTCTACCTGACCGCCATTCTGCAAGCCTACCGTCTGCCGGGCGGTGCATTGCCGCACCACAACAGCGGTCTGCCGCGGGAACGGCAGAACCCCGAAGCGGAATATTCCTTTATCCCCCCCTTTGAAATCGATCCTCTGGTATTGGGCATCTATTTTCCACGGAAAACCGTCCATGAACGCATCGAAAAACGTCTCGATGCCCGTCTCGCCGCCGGCATGTGCGATGAAGTTCAAAAACTGCATGACCTCCAAAAAGTCAGTTGGGAAAAAATGGAGTTTTTCGGTCTGGAATACCGCGAAATCGGCCGTTATCTGCAAGGCAAAACAAGTTTTGAAGAGATGCGTTACACCTTGCTCTGCCGCATCCGTCAATTTGCCAAACGGCAGGATATATTCTTCCGCAAAATGGAGCGGGAGGGTATTCCGATACGCTGGCTGAAAGAGGGCTGCGCACCGGAGGCGGAAGAGTTGATAAAACGCTTTCTGAACAACAGCAAACTGCCGGAGATCACCTTTCGCATGAGTGAAACTTTTTATGGAAAGAGATAATATATGGAATTCGTCAAAATCACCAGCACGCAGAACGATGCCGTAAAGCACGTTATCAAACTGCGTGACCGCCGTCCCCGTGAAAAAGAACAGTTGACCGTCCTTGAAGGCTACCGGGAACTCACCCGCGCCAGAGAGTACGGCCTGGAAATTCTGGAATGTTATTTTTCCCCCGAACACTTCCTCGGCGAAAATGAGTACCCGCTGTTGGAAACGTTTGCTCAGGAAGGGGTAAAAGTCTGTCAGGTCGCCCCTTTCCTGCTGGAAAAAATGGCGTACCGTGAACGCCCCGAAGGACTGATCGCCGTGGCGAAAATGAAACGTCATACACTGGCGGATCTTCCCGTCAAACCCAACGGGCTTTATCTGGTCGCAGAAGCCGTGGAGAAGCCGGGAAACCTCGGCTCCATGCTCCGCAGTGCCGATGCCGCCGGGGTGGACGGATTTATCATCTGCAACAAATGCACCGATCTTTACAACCCCAATGTGATCCGCGCAAGCACAGGCGCACTGTTCTCCGTACCGCTTGCAGAAGCAGACAATGAAGAAGCATTCAACTGGCTGAAAGAGAACAATATCCGTATGCTTGCCGCCACTCCGCACACCGATACGGTCTATACCGATGTGGATATGACACAGGCAGTCGCCATCATCGTCGGAACGGAACAGACCGGACTGACGGACTTGTGGATGAACCACTCCGATCTTCCGGTCGTGATCCCCATGCTGGGCAAGATCGACTCTCTCAACGTGGCGACTGCAACGACCATTCTGCTCTACGAAGCCGCCCGCCAGAGAAACTGGCAGCGTCCAGACTGGGCAAAGTAAAAATATTTTGCGGAGATATAAATCTTATGACACAAAAAACGGTTATATTGACCTTTGATGATGCGTGCATCACACACAGGGATTTTGTTGTGCCAATTTTGCAGAAGTTCGGGTTCGGCGGAACATTCTTTATTTCCCTGCCGCCGGAGTGGTCAGCAGAAGCCCCCGGAGCATATTTGAACTGGGGTGATATCGTCTGCCTTGCACAACAGGGATTTGATATCGGCAATCACACGATGAACCATGCAAATCTCTCTGAACTGAGCAAAGAAGAATGCCGCAGGGAATTGGAGCTGCTGAATGAAAAGTTTGCAGAATACGGGATCCCCGAACCGGTGAGTTTCGCTTATCCCGGCGGACCGTATGCCGCCAACGCGGTAGAAGTTTTGCAGGAATGCGCTCTGAAATACGCCCGTACAACAGAACCCGGCTTGTGGGAACCCGGCAAAAGCGATCCGATGCGGCTGCCGTGTTTTGCAATCTCCGAAGAACAGAAGGAAAATTTTCACGAAGCCGTCAAACTTGCCTCCGCCAATGAAAATGCCGCGGCGATCATACTCTATCACGGAGTACCGGATCTGCATCACCCCTGGTGCAATACCAGTGAAGAAACCTTCCTCGAACAAATGGAATTTCTGGCGGAAAACGACTTCCGGGTATTGAGCATGCGCGATTTCGGCGCAATGCAGTAAAACAGCATATTTTAGCGTGTTCCGGGCAAACTGCAAATGGCAGCAGTACAGGATTTCAGGGAGTTCTGCAACGAAAAGAAATCGCTCATCCTATTTTCGTCCGGAGTAAATTTTCCGGTACGTTCCAGGGGCTATACCGGTCAACTTGCGGAAACTCCGGCTGAAATGCGCCGCATCGCAATACCCGAGCAGAACGGCAATTTCTTCAAGTGTTTTTTCCTCCCGCAAATATCGCACCGCCAGTTGAATACGTTCATTTTCGGCAAAATCACGGGGTGTCTGGCCCATGATTTCGTGAAATACAGCCCGGAAACGGGATTCTGACAGGAAACACATTTCAGCCAATTCTCCGCTTGAACGGCGAAGAGCCGGAGCATTGCGGATCGCCCCTATCGCCGGAACCAAACGCTGTATGCCGGAAAACTGCCGATGTTTTTTTGGGGAAGCATTTTTCAGCAGTTCAAGCATAATGGCGGCCCCGGCCAGATTGGCGATGCAATTCTGCGCCGGATCTCCGGAATTGACATTCCGGATGACATCGTTCAGCAGTTCCGCTGTTTTCCCAACGATACGGCTGTCAGTGCAGACCGCAGGGAACTCCCAGAATCCGGTCACATCCACACCGGGACCACATCTAATGACCCAATGTATCCAGGCGGAAAAAATACGATTGCCGATCGTTTCAACACAATGCTCCTCGCGGGGCGAAATGATCATCAATGCCCCAGCGGGGATCACCAAATCATTTTTGCCACGCCGTTTCAGCACAGCGGCGGGACTGTGAGCGGCGGGACTTCCGGGAATATGCAGATAACTCAACACCATACAGGGCAGTTGCCGCCATCCGGTCGAATATCCCGGCGGTGTCTCCGTATAATCGGCCGCCAATGTTTCCAGAAAAATATTTTTAATCGGATCATTCATATTTTCAATCATTCTGTTCATATTATTTTTCAGCACAGCAACTATATTATATAACATAACACAAAAATCGTAAAATACAAAAAGGGAATACCGATGATCTACAAAGATTATGAAAAATCCGCCGCCTTCTGGCGTACCGGCAGAACCGCCCGCACCGTAACGGTTCAAGTTCCGGCAAAAGACCGTTTCCGCAACGGCTGGACTGGAAATGCGTTTGAGTGGAATCCTTTCTGCATCAATACACTGAAAATCTCTGGCGAACGTTTCCTGCGCGGCTGGGGGTTCTGGTGTGCAGGTTCTCTGGATGCCCGGATAACACTGCCCGAACCGGCAGACATATTCACCGCACAGGTCGGTATCAACGATTCCAACGATCTCAACAGCAAACGGTGGACTGCCCGTTTTGAACTGCTGCTGCCGGACGGAACCGCTCTTGCCGATGTCACAGTTCAAACTGGAGAGAAAAAAGAATTTTCTGCCGGATTGGGGGGAACAACCGCTTTTATTCTCCGTATGACCGAAGTAAATGGCTGTGCCTGCCCGGTGGATTTTCTGGAACCTGTCATCACTTACAGCAGCGGCAAGCAGGATTTCCCCGGAGAACGGGGCAATCAGATCGCCGACACCGCTCTGAAATTTGACTATGATGGCAAACCGTTCGATCCCGATCAATGGGAACATTCCCTCAAACAGGAGGGAGAACGCAACTATTTTCACCGCTGGTTCTCGCCCGACGGCAAAGTGGAACTGCGTGTGGAAGCCCGCATCCACGAGGATTTTCATACGATCGAATGGATTCCGACGCTGAAAAATATCAGTAGCGAAACCAGCGAACTTATCGAAAATTTCCAGTCCCTTGTCTTTACCAAAACCATTTACGATCTTCCGCATCACGGCGTTGGCAATTATCGGGAGAATGCTCCGCTGCTCCAGCCGGAAGTCATCCTCCACCGCAATTACGGGACCCGTGCCACCGGAACGGACTTCCTGCCCTCCTCTCTCCGCCTTGCCGGACGCCACGGTATGAATGAGGTTATTCTTGATACCGATGAGGGGCGTTCCTCTGCGGCGTGGCTGCCATTTTTTGAAATCGAACTTTTTGAAGAACGGCGCATTGATTTCGCAATCGGCTGGTCGGGTGCGTGGAAAAGCCGCATCGCCTTTACATCAGCGGATACCTTTGAAGTGACAGCCGGGCTCCGCCGTACTCATTTCAAATTGTTTGCCGGGGAAGAGATCCGGCAGCCGTCGATCATTATGCACTATATGCAGGGATCGCAGAAAGATTGCCGCAATGAATTCCGCCGTTTTATGGTCGCACACCGTCTGCCCCGCAACAGCAAAGGGGAATTGCTTTATCCGCCAATCTCAAGTATGTTCAGCGGCTCTATGCCCAATGATATGCTGAAAAAGTATGCTGAACTTTTCCGGAGGAAAGGACTGCCCGTCGAAGTGATATGGGTCGATGCCGGATGGTACGGTGCTGACCGGGAAGTTCCGCTGGAACTGCATCAGAGCGACTGGGAAACTACGGTCGGAGACTGGCGGGTCAATCAGATACCCCACCCCGGCGGCTTCCGCCCGGTAACCGATTATCTGCATCAGACAGGCCGCCGTTTTCTGCTCTGGGTAGAGATGGAGCGTGCCGTTGCCTCTACGGATATCGTCCGTGAGCATCCCGAATATTTTATTGAAACCGGCGGGGACAACCGGATGCTCGATCTGGGCAATGATGATGCCTGCGATTATGCCATCGAAACCATTTCGACGCTGATCCGCGAACAGGGGATGGATTGTTATCGTGAAGATTTCAATTTTAACACCATACCTTACTGGGATGCTGCTGACACCGCAGAACGTATCGGAATGGCGGAATCCCGCTTTATCACAGGGTTCTACCGTTTCTGGGGGGCATTGCGCAAACGTTTTCCCGATCTGCTCATCGACAACTGCGCATCCGGCGGCCGCCGTATCGACCCGGAAACGCTCTCTTTAAGTGTACCGCTGTGGCGGAGCGATTTTCAGTGTTTCGTGGATATTCCCTTCCTGCCCGAAGCCAATCAGGTACATTTTGACGGCATGTCCGGCTGGCTCCCGCTGCACAGTTGCGGAACTGCCATACGGGTAAAAGATGATTATGCGTTTTTGAGCGGAGCATTGGGGACCTCGCTGGTCGATCTCTGCAACCGCCGCCATTTTGATCCGGAAGACGATGCTTTTGACTTTGAATGGCTCAAACGGATGCTTGAAATCGCCAAAAGGATGCGCTCTTTCCTCACCGGAGATTACTACCGTCTGACCGAATGTCCGGAAGATTTCCGGAATGCCTATGCCTTTGAACTTTTTGATGAAAAATGTCAGGCCGGTTACGTTGGTGTGTTTCGTCGGGAATATACTCCGGCAGAGGAAGTGGAAGTCCGTCTGCATCGCATTGATCCAACGGCACGTTACCGGGCGGAATACATCCCCGGCGGCACGCAGGAAATCAGCGGAGCGGAACTGCAAAAGCAGTTTTTCAAACTGCCCCGGCCCCGCTCCTGTCAACTTCTCTTTTTTGAGAAGGTCTGAGCACCCGTCAAGCGAATGAAAGATCAACGTTTCATCCACCCGGACAGGTGTAACGTTTCTTAACTCCGGAAACTCAAACCATCTCCGTCACGGTCGATCGTCAGGGTGCTGCCGGGGAGGATCTCTCCGGCAATGATACGCCGGGAAACCGGTGTTTCGATCAGACGGATGATCGCACGTTTCAGCGGACGCGCCCCGAATGAGGCATCGTACCCCTCTTCGGCAATGAGATCCAATGCCGCATCGCTGACGGACAGGCGGATATCCTGATCGGCGAGACGCTTTTCCAACTGCCGGAGTTGAATTGCAGCAATGTTGCGGATCTGGCTCTTGTCAAGCGAATGAAAGATCAATGTTTCATCCACCCGGTTGAGAAATTCCGGACGGAAGTATTTGCGCAACTCCAGAAACAACTGTTCTTTCAAACCATCCGCTTCGCCTTTATGCGCAAGGATCAGGTCACTGCCGATATTGCTGGTCATGATGATAATGGTGTTTTTGAAACTCACTGTTCTGCCCTGTGAATCGGTCACGATACCATCCTCCAGCACTTGCAGCAGGATATTGAATACGTCGGGGTGCGCTTTTTCGATCTCATCGAACAGCACCACCGAATAAGGACGGCGGCGGACTGCCTCGGTCAACTGACCGCCCTCATCGTAACCGACATATCCGGGAGGCGCACCGACAAGGCGGGAGACGCTGAATTTCTCCATATATTCCGACATATCGATACGCACCATGGCGCGTTCATCGTCGAAAAGATCTTCTGCCAATGCCCTTGCAAGTTCCGTCTTGCCGACACCGGTCGGCCCCAGAAAGATGAAACTTGCGATGGGCCGTTTGGGGTCTTTCAGACCTGCTCTGGCACGCAGAACCGCTTCTGAAACGGCTTCAACGGCTTCATCCTGACCGACAACGCGTTCATGGAGACGGGCATCGAGTCGAAGCAGTTTCTCTTTTTCGCTCTGAACCAGTTTTGCGACAGGAATATGTGTCCAGCGGCTGATGATCGCAGCGATATCCTCTTCATCGACCTCCTCTTTGAGCATCCGTGAGGCGTTATCGGCTTTTATGGCATCTTCGGCATCGGCGATCTGCTGTTCGATACCGGGAATGGTCCCGTGCTGAAGTTCGGCAGCCTTTTCGTAATTGTATTCACGGGTCGCTTTCTCCAACTGCGCCCGGGCAAGATCGAGAGCCTCGCGGTAACTGCGCAGATCGGTGATCGCCTTTTTTTCCTTGTCGTAACGGGCGCGGAGTTCCTGCCCTTCGGCTTTGAGTTCAGCGAGTTCGGCTTCGAGCGACTCGCGCCGTTTGACGGAGGCGGCATCTTTTTCGTTTTTCAGCCCTGTGATCTCAATTTCCAACTGCATGGTGCGGCGTTCATTTTCGTCCACTTCCACCGGCGAACTGTCGATTTCGGTGCGGAGAGCGGCGGCGGCTTCGTCCACAAGGTCGATCGCTTTGTCCGGCAGAAAGCGGTCCGCGATGTATTTATCCGAAAGAACTGCGGCGGCAACCAGTGCGCTGTCACGGAGTTTTACGCCGTGGTGGATCTCATAGCGTTCTTTGAGACCGCGCAGAATGGAAATGGTATCCTCCACACTGGGCGGTTCGACCAGCACGGATTGGAAACGGCGTTCCAGCGCGGCATCTTTTTCGATATATTTACGGTATTCATCGAGTGTCGTTGCGCCGATGCAGTGCAGTTCCCCACGCGCCAGCATGGGTTTGAGCAGGTTTCCGGCATCCATATTGCCTTCGCCGCCCCCGGCACCGACAACGGTATGAAGTTCATCGATAAAGAGGATGATGCGTCCTTCAGCGGAAGTGACCTCGTTGAGAACGGCTTTGAGCCGTTCTTCAAATTCCCCGCGGTACTTTGCCCCGGCGATCAGTGCGCCCATATCGAGGGCGACGACCTGACGGTTTTTCAGATTTTCCGGTACATCACCGCGGACGACACGGCGTGCAAGTCCCTCCACGATAGCGGTTTTGCCAACGCCGGGCTCTCCGATCAGAACGGGATTGTTTTTGGTACGGCGGGAGAGGATTTGAATAACACGGCGGATCTCTTCATCTCTGCCGATGACCGGGTCGAGTTTATCCTGCATTGCCATCAAGGTCAAATCTTTGGCATACTTTTTCAACGCTTCAAAAGTACCTTCGGGGTCGGCACTGGTAACGCGCTGATTACCCCGGATGCTCTGCAATGACTGCAATACTTTTTCGGCAGAAAGTCCGGCTTCTTCCAGACATTTTTTGGCATCGGAAGAGCCTTGAAACATGGCGAGCAGCAGATGTTCCACGCTGATATATTCATCCTGCATGGCATCTGCCTGCCGGGCGGCATCGGCGAGCAGGGCGGAAAACTCCCGGGACTGATAGATCTGCTGACCGTTATCCTGAATACGGGGAAGTTTCTGCAAACACTGTTCCACTTTCTGAATAAACAAATTGCGGCTGACGCCCAGTTTTTCGATGATCGAGGCGGTCAGCCCGTCGGGATCCTTGAGCAGAGAAGCGAGAACGTGCAGTACACGCAGTTCGTTGTTATGAAGTTCGATTGCCAACTGCTGAGCATTGACAAGGGCTTCACGGGTTTTGTTGGTCATTTTTTCCATATTCATTATAAGTTCTCCTTTTTTTACCGGAAATGAAGCTTGTACTGTGCCAACTTGATTTGAATAATGGATTTGCCGGTATTATGTTAAGGAGCGTGACATTTTGGCACAATGGCGTGCCATTCTGTCCCGTTCACGGAGGGAATATGAAAAAAGGTGAATCAAAAGTTTGTCCGCAGTGCGGTGAAAAATCCTTTGCCAAAGAAAAAAAGGTCATGGAAAACTGGAGTGTAAAGGAACTCCGTCTGGTCTGTTCCTTCTGCGGTGCAGACTGGGGTCTGCCCGATGCCGACGAAAAAACGGCGGCAGTCAACAAAGCCGCCGACCGTTTTGCCGCCCTGCTTGGGGAGGTGGAGAAAAGTGAAAAGGCGGATATTTCCCCCACAGAAGATTACGGCAAATTCTGCCGCAACTGCAAACACTTCATCACGCATCCGTTCAAGAGCCTCTGTTCCAGAACCAATCAGGAAGCCGACCCCATGGGTGAATGTGAATTTTTCAGTGCCAAAATAAATTTCTGACACCTCAAGGCTCAACAGCGCATATTCCGACCCGCCCCGAATGTTGGGTTCGCTGACTCCCGGACGTGATACATCCGTCTTCATTGCATTACGCCTTCCCGCACAGAACCGGATACAAAACAGTCGGCACCAGGCAGAGAACCAATAATGCAGTAAAACAGCATTATTTTATTAACTCTGCGTGTCCCGGGCAAACGGGGACTTATTCGCCGCACTGCTCAAAAACTGCCATACCGGAAAGCGGGACGGAGATCCGGTGCAATCCAGCCTCAAGCCGCTTGCGCTCCGTCTCTTCGCCGAACACGTCACAAATGGTAACGGTACAGGCTTTACGGAGTTCTGCAAACAGTTCTGTTTCATGGGTCGCATTGACCAGATAATGAGGTTTTCCGCCGCGGATTTCCATGCAGTTTTTGCCGTACAGGGCAGTAATGATCTCCCTGCGGCTTTCAGCTGTTACGACCGGATAACTGAGTTCCGGGTGTTCCGGATGCAGTGTACCTTCCAGCAGGGTCTCCCGGTGTTCTTTGCAGAAATCCATCCAGAAACGGATCATTTTTAAATGGGATTCCGGCAGAGCGGAGAGACGGCAGGATATTTGAGGGGTGCTGAACAGCACGTTCAAAATCTGCAATGCCGCCGTTTCCGGCGTTTCCCATTCCGGCCAAATCACCATGTCGGAGTGGATGGGAGCATCTCCGGAAAGCAGCCGCAGATCGATCGTGCGAACCCGGTTTTGCAGCAGATCAAACGGACAATCCGATGCACGGAAAATATTGGCATAATGTCTCATGCCGGGCCCGGTGTACAACTGACGGAACTCGATCATGATTTCAGGGTTCAGTTTTTGCAGTCCGCCGCACACCTCGTCCAGCATTTTTTTCACGCCGTCCATAAGAGAAACGGTATCACGTCCGCCCTGTATTCTCTCATTTTCAGAAGATTCAGCCGTAGAGAAGAGCGTATCAATGAAATCCAGTTTTAATCCATCCAGCCGGTACTCACGGACAAGTGAGGCGCAACGTTCCGCCAGATATTGCCGGACTTCGGGATAACGGGGATCAACGATAAGTAATTTGGGCGTTTTCCGGAGACTCATTTTGCTGAATTTTTCAAAAAGTTCCGCATGTTCGGCCCCGATATAGGGCAGAGCGACCCACAACATCACTTTGATTCCGAGTTTGTGGCAGGTATCAACCAACATTTTCAGGTCCGGGAATTTGCCGGGATAAACATTCCACTCGCCGCAACTGGTCATCACAAGTCCGCCGCCGTCAACCCCCTCGCACTGCCAGCCGTCATCAATGATGATCGTATCGAGACCGCATAAACTGATACGGTCAAGTTCCGTTTCCAGAAACTGCTGGGTCACGCCTTTCTGACATTGATACCATGTGGAATAGACCGGCAAACGGCAGTTTGCCGGAGCATACATGGCAGACGGACACCCCGGCTGCTCCACCTGCCATGCAGTTACATCCTGCAGGACATCAGCATAAAAAATCCGGCGCCGGTCGATGCGGAATGAAACATGAAAGGTTCTTTCTTTTCCGCAAGGTTCTCTGAAGAGTTTTATTTCAGTATGGATTTGCCCGTTTTCACGCGGACCGCTCGTCATGGTGACCGGCAAAAATGTTTCGGAGCAGGCAATACACACGGTATTGATCCCCGCAAGGTTCTGATAGGCACAAATCGGCACGCTCCGGTTGAAGGCACACGCCTCTCTGCCGCTGGTCCACCATTCCGGCTGAAGGTGATGGGAATCCAAAAGCGCAGTCCGCGGTTTCCATTTCACTTGCGTATCCAGCATCGGCACCTCAAAACTGACCGTTATTTCCGGCGGTTCTCCGGCGGTGCAGTTCTTCAGTTCGAGATGCAGCAAAGAACAATCCTGCTCCATGATCTCTTCAGTAAAAGAGATATCCCACCCATTGAGTTCGCCGGAAACGGCGGCGTTGGCGATTTTCATCCGGTATGTCTGATCCATAGTATTTCCTTTCCGCACCGAATCACTCTTCCAAAGTAACAGCCAGAATGATCGGCACAGAACTGTTTTCGGAGATTATTTCGATTGCTTTCAATTTCGCCATGCCGCGCTGATTGACGCCCTGCATGGTCACACCTTTTGCAACAACATCATTTTCCCAGACATACAGATAACTGCCGACACCCTTGCCCCACTGCCCCGCTTTGGCAGGACCGCAGATCGGTCCCGGAGAGGCATTCCGGACATAACCGAGCGAACTTCCGGCCGGCGGGATTTTCCACTCACCGATGTGAACATCACGGAATATTTCCAGATCACGGGTCTGACCGTCGCTGAAATGCAAACGGTATGTCATGACTTTGACCCCGGCAGCATAGCAGATGCCGTGCAGGAAGAATATACGCCGCACATTTTGTTCTCCGACCGGGATCTTCACTGAAGCCGGATAACTCTGACGTGCTTTCCCACGGAGCATGATCATACCTTTGCCGCCGTTTTCAGCGGGGTCTGCAAAGCGGAACGGCACTCCTGAAATCTGAACCATGCCTTTGGGGAAATTCCAGACATCCTGATTTTTATCCGACGGCAGTTGATCGTTCAGTGCCTGATTGCAGAACTTCGCAAGATCCAGCGTGCGGCAGACGCCGGTCTTGTAAACGACCTGGGCTGTTTTCATCTCCGGTTTCACTCCCGGAGCCGGGGCTTTTGCCAAATTGATCAGGGGGGTCGGTTTTTCGCGGCTGGGGAAAGGATAAGCGGCAGGATCGCCATGGGGCAGACGGATCGTCACAACAGCCGCCCCCGCTTTTACCGGAATCGCATAATCCATTCCCCATGAGCCTTTTCGCACGGCAACGGGTTTTCCGTTTACGGTGACAGAAAGCGGTTCAAGCATGGATACAACCGTTAAAACATCGTCATTTTCGGCGGCAAGGCCGATTTCTGCCGTGCAGGAATCGCGGTCAAAACTCCCCGTAAGGAGACGCATTCTGCCGTAATCACCGATCCAGAGCGGATCATTTTGAGCGATCAGATGCGGCAGAGTTCCGACCCGCGTCGGCCAATCTGTAAATTCAAAAGGCCCCCAGGATTTTTTCCAGACATCAGCGGGAACACCGGCAGGCGGTTTTTGCGGGGAGTAATCTGCGGAAAAATTCTCCCGGTAGAGTTTTCTTATTTTATTTACATCGCGTTGTGTAAACGCCATGAATTTCAGCGTATTGAATGCGTTGTTCCGGCGTTCGCCGCGGATGCAGTAGGCCGGATCGAGCGTTTCCGGAATTTCGGTGAGCATTTCCTGAACGATATGCTCCGTCTCTTCCGGCAGAAAACGCAGCAGCATCCCGAAAAACGGATAATCGTAAGCAGTACAGCCCGCCACCTGAAAAAAGGCATTCCAGGCATTCGGTTTAAAGGGTTTCCAGGGAGCAGCAGAGGTGCCGTTATTGTCAACACAAATGCTCCAGCCGATTTGACCGTTGGCTTTTTCCGGCCCGCCTGTGTTGCGGACATGAGCGGAGAGAACAGAAATATTCCGGTGGATCAAAGCCGTGGCCGTTACGGTCTGTTTTGCAGCAAGATAGAGCGCATGGTCAGCAAGGGCGCGATCTTTCATTCCGAGAGCCAGACGGTACATAAAGATATAGGCACGGTATCCGTCACCGAACATATCACCGGCAAGGATCAGTCCGGAGTTCGTGCAATTCATGCCGGGTGCCCTCCAGGTCTGGCAGAGCATGAGCGGCGTACAGAAATCTTTCAGCCTCTCCCAGTTGCGTTCCACCAGATCCCAACGGCCATAGAATTTTGCTTCGGTATAGGGGAACTGAAGCAATGCCATATTGAACATCGTCATATCTCCCTTCATCGGAAAACCATGACGTTCTCCCCGCCACCCGGCGAACCATCCGGAACGGCCGGTCATCGGGTCGATCAGATAAATCGGCAGCATATAAGATGTTCTCGCTCTCGTGCGGTAATAGAAAGCCTCCCCCCGAGCCACACGGTCAAGCTGCCCCGGGGAACGATAAACATCGAGCAGTTTACGGGTTTCCGGCTCCATCATCAGATAGCCGGTCAATACGCCCGATGACTGGTCACCCATGTGAGTTCCACGCCATTCATCATTTTTTGACCGCTGTGAAATGAATTGATTGTACTCTTTCAGAAACGCCTCTTCTCCGGAAGGTTTCAAGGGAATACGATCCAGCAGATCCGGTTTGGTGATTTGATAAACAAGTTCATTTTCTGCTGTCGTGCGGAAGGGGCCGAATTTCGTTATCATCGCAGCCGGAGAAAGTTTCGAGATCACAGTCAAGGGAGTTTTTCCGGCAAGAGCCTGACTGTAAAGCGGCGGGAAAGGTACATACGCAGGCGCAGAAGCATCAAGACGAATCGCCTGTTTCACCCGGTTGTATATCGTGATTTTATCTTTTCCGACCGAGAAGGTTTCTTCCATTTCCAGCGGAAAATAGGAGAGCAGCTTTGAAACAAGGCGGATTTTCTCAAGTTCGCCCGCCGGAACACTTTTCCAATTTTTCGCATAATCGATCTTTTGAGGAACTGCGCCGTGAAGCGTCGCGACTGCGACTTTCCCGATTTTGCCTTTTGCCGTGATCTGCAACCCTGCGGCAGTTGTTTTCAACTGCTCCGGGAGATTTTGAAAAACCAGCAGGATCGGCCTTTTCGGTGCAGTATTCTCCCAGTGCAGAAGCATCCATTTTGCACTCATCTGCCCGAGCGGCACTTCCGTTGGCTTGCGGAATATTTTTGCTTTCCCGCCGATTTCTGCAACGATCATGGAAGGCACAGCAGGTCTTTTCAGAGTATTATCAGAAACAGTGATCGAAGAAACCGGAAACTCAAACAGCACCCCGGGGGCAAGCCCGCTCCACCAGGAGTCAGCAAAACATTCCCGGTTTGTCTTCAAATCCCGGAAACGGTATCTCCGGTGCGAGTGGGTCCAGGAGCCTTCCAACTGGCTGAATCCGACCGGAACGGCATCCGATATTTCCACAGATACGTTCCACTCATCCAGCGAACCGGCATAGGGGCGGAACTCTTCAGCCGGCCTTGCATAGAGGGTCGTATTTCTGATGTTGGTATTCAGAAGGGTATGCCATGTGCCGAGAAAACCGTAAACCCCGGTTGCGTATGCGCTGGACCCCGGACGGAACACCGGTTTGCCGTTATCCGCAAAAAGCGGAGCAAGTATTTTCTTTTTTTGCAGTGCTGCACGTTTTTCCAAATCAGAACAGAGCAAAAAAAATCCGGCATTGTATGCCGCTGCCCATTGAGCGCGCAAATTCTTCCAATGTCCTTTCCATGCCGCGAGAACTTGCGGCATTTCCCGCTGACGTGCGATCGTCTCAAGATATTCCGCTTCATTATCCTGCGCCAGCAATTCCGCCCCCAAACGCACGCGTTCCTCGGCGATCTCTTTGAAAAAAGCGGCGGCTGCTTCAAACTGGGGAGAAAAAACATTTTTGCTTTCGGGATATTTCTCTTTGTACTTCAGCATCCCGGCAATTTCCTGTTCCACGGATGTATATAAGTTGAATTTTTCCAGTGCGGCGGCATTGCTGCGCCAGTCAACGGTACGGGCAGTCAACTCTTCATAAAAAAATTTGATGCGCCGTTCGCGCATCCATTGATAAAAGTTCGGACTTAAACTGTTGCCCGAATAACTCCGGTGCAGAGAGAGCTGGAAAGCCTCAAAGCCATCCAGTTCTGCCGCCGCCTCTTCCGGCTTCATTTTTGCCAGAAGCGGCCGGAGTTTTTTCCAAGCCTGAAACATCTGCACGTACTCAAACTTTTCCGGGTTCCGTTTTGCCAGACAGAGAAATCCGAGATCGATCTGTTCCGCCCGCCTCATTGCGAGCGGTTTTTCTGTTTTTTCCTTCTGAACAGCGAGAGATTTTTCCATCGTTATTTTTCTGACATAAAGGGTACCCGGCACTTCCCGCAGTTCAACGTTAAGCCAGATATCGACATTTTCCTTCATTTCAAGTGTAAGGGTCAATTCGGTCCAATCGAAGGTTCCGGAGAGGTTATTCCGGGTGGCGATTTCATCAGCCTTGCCATTGAAGCGTCCGAATACGACAAGCCGGACCCCTTGAAAATAATGTTTTTTCCTGCCGATATTTTCGCCTTTGACCTCTGCCTTGAACGTTACCTTTTCGCCTTTTTTCAGTTTCATCCAAATTCCCGCCATACTGCGATTTTTTGTACCATCACTGTTTATGCGGATAACGCCCTGATCGATCACCGCCTTTTGCAGACGCAATGATTTAGCCGACGGAAAAAGGACCTCTTCAGCCGCCTGAAGCGTAAATACGGAAAGCAACAGCAGCACAATATATGTAAAATAATTTTTCATCGTATCTATTCCCATTACAGTTTTAATATTTGATCCAATCAACATCGGTCACATAGTGTCCGTCCCACTTGAGATCCGTCCCCGAACCATCCATGGAAAGCGCATTGAGCGCAGAGCCGTGCAGTTGACTCCAGCGATAGGACGTTGAACTGTTCCAAAGCCCGGCAGTCATGGATTGTCCATCCCGCAAAAGAACCTGGCAAAAAAGAATTTTGTTGTCGCCGACTTTGAACCACCCCGTTTCAGAAACGATCAGAGAATTGTTGTAAATATCTCTTACGCGAACGTGCGGAACATATTTCGTCGTTCCGCTGGAAAATCTCATCCAGCCGCCGGTACCTTGTGCGTTGGCGACTGCCATTTTTGCCGTCGGTGTATAGTTGGAGGAAAACGATTCAGCAGTGGAAATATCTCCTGTTGTTGAATTATAGACTGCGCCGCGCTTGATCGCGGGACAGAAATAAACCCCTTTGGTATCTTTGAAAGAAAGCACTCCACAACCGACATTATTCTTATTGGCATAGTCGTGAACAGTGTCACCCCCCGCAAGATAAGGTTTGAGATAATATGTGAAACTGGCCTGAGCCCCACCCTGGGCTCCCGGCATAAAATCTCTCGAATCATTGTTGTATTGAGCAATAGCAAGACCGATCTGTTTCAGATTGCTGAGACACTTTATTGTTTGTGCTTTGGTGCGGGCTTTATTCAACGCCGGCAAAAGCATAGCGGCAAGAATGGCGATGATGGCGATTACGACCAAAAGTTCGATAAGGGTAAACGGCGTCGGGAGAGAAAGGGAAACCTTTTTGGAAAAAGGTTCTCCCTTTCTCCCCCGAACCCCCTCTATCCTTTCAAAAAACTTTCGGGTAATTAAATTTTTTGCATCCGCAAAAACTGTAATTGATTTTTCAGCAAAATCACACAAAAACTGTGCGATTACGACCAAAAGTTCAATGAGGGTGAAACAACGATTTTCAGTTTTGTGCAACATATTGTATCCTTTCA
>JAFTUS010000044.1 GCA_017466125.1 Lentisphaeria bacterium
AAAGGAAAAATTGACTATTGGATTGCTCCTGACGGGCTAGAAGCAGAACTCCCCAAAACTCCCAAGATGGAGAAAATTATAAAAAAACTACAAAGGAAAGAGGCTGCTGCGAAACATTAGGTTTTGCAACAGCCCCTTTGTTTTTTTGCAGAACAGTAAAAATTACAGTTCTTTCAATTCCTGCTGTAAAGCGTAAATACGGTTGCTTGTGATCGAATTCACGCCGTATGCAATCAGTTCGGCGGCGCGTACCGGATCATCGACCGTCCAGACATTGAAACTCAGTCCGGCGGCGTGAAAGGCATCGACCTGTTCCCTGCTGACCCATTTATCAAGGACATCGACACCATCCACTCCGAGAGATCGTATTTTTTCAACAAATTCTGCGGGAGTAAATTCCGGAACATCCTCTTTGCTGTTGCATGTCAGCCAGTAGGCTTTATGTTCGGGGAAACGTTTCTTTACAGTGGAGATCGTCTCTTCATCGAATGCGATAAAAGTCAACTGTTCCGGACGGCACTTTGAAACGGCAAAGACCTCCTCAAGTTTATCCAAAATCAGTCCGACACTTTTGAGTTCAATAAAAATTTCACCGTCCGCCGGAATGGTTTCCAGAACCTCTGCCAGCGTGGGAACACGGGTAAAACGCCACTCTTCCCCTTTGTGCAGACCGGCATCCAGAGTTTTGATTTCCGCCAAAGTCATTTCCGCCAGCGGTTTATCCACTCCGCAGGTGCGGTTTGCATTATCATCGTGCATACAGACGATAACACCGTCACGGGAAAGATGAAAGTCTCCCTCGATACATTTTGCGCCCCGCTGCCATGCAAGCGCAAAGGATTCCAGCGTATTTTCCGGAGCCGTCTGTGATTCGCCCCGGTGAGCGACAAATTTGATATTCATAGTAAAACCTTTGTTTCTTGCCGATTATCGGAATTGCAGGGAATTTTTCACTGCAGTCAAAAGGGGCTTGTTCAGCCCCTTTTCACTTTTTTACTTAACGGTACAAAGGTCCGAAATTGGCACAGGCACGGTAATCCGCGCCCTCCTTATCCATGCCGAATGCCGCCCAGGTGGAGGGACGGAAAATCTTTTCTTCCGGCACGTTGTGCATACAGACCGGAATACGGAGCATGGCGGCGAGCGTGATCAGATCCGCACCGATATGACCGTAATGGAAAGCACCGTGGTTGGCACCCCAGTTCGCCATAACGCTGTACACATCTTTGAATGCGCCTTCACCGGTCAAATTCGGAACGAACCAGGTGGTCGGCCAGCCCGGATCGGTACGGTCCACCAGTTTCTTATTGACCTCTTCGGGCAGTTCATGGGTGTAGCCTTCGGCGATTTGCAGCACCGGCCCGAGCCCCTTGATCAAATTCAGACGGCTCATGGTGATCGGCATACCTTTTTTCGTCAGGAAGGTACTGGAAAAACCGCCGCCGCGGAAGTAACCGAGGTTTGCGGGTGTCCACTTGACTGCCGCAACACATTCGGCAGCTTCCTCTCCGGTGATCTCCCAGAAGGGTTTCATGGCGGGCTGACCGTCTTTGCTCTGACGGCCGGTGGCATCCATGGTAGTTGCCCCGGAGTTGATCAAATGGATCAGACCGGGCACATCCAAATCAAAACCGGTCGCCTCTTTGACCGCTTCAGGACTCCAGTAAGTGCGGACATCACTGAAACCGGCAGCGGAGTTGGTCAGCAGATTGCCGAAAAGCATGGCAACCCCGTTGCAGCAGTCGTTTTCAGTAGCGACCACCAGCGGCTTGCGGATGCCGTTCCAGTCAAATGAGGAGCAAAGCACCGTTTCGAGGAAGTCGCCGTTGGGCATGAAGTCCGTCCACTGACGCTGTCCCTGAAAACCGCCTGCTATGGCATTGTGACCGCAGGACTCTTCCACAAATCCTTTTTCGGCAAGTTTTTCGTTGCCCAGCATCAAATCGCGGGCGATCAGGGTCATCTTTACCACAAATTCCCAATCTTTGTCAAGACCTTCCTGACTTTTGCCGTTTTCGCCGTTGTAAACATCGGCATTCTGTTTGCAATACTTGCGGGTCCAGGCGAGAGCCTTTTCATATTCGGCTTCATCGTAGATGCCTTCGTTGACACGGCGGATAAATTCGCACATATCAACGGATTCACAGCGCATATTGAGGTAATCTTCAAAGAAATTGGGATCGACGATCGAACCGGCGATGCCCATGGCAACACTGCCCATGGAAAGATAGGATTTGCCGCGCATGGCACCGACCGCAACAGCGGCACGGGCGAAACGCAGGATCTTTTCTTCCACGTCGGCGGGGATCGTGGTATCATCGGCACTCTTCACGTCATGGCCGTAGATGCCGAATGCGGGCAGGCCCTTCTGGGAGTGGGCGGCAAGTACAGCGGCCAGATAGACCGCACCGGGGCGTTCCGTACCGTTGAAGCCCCAGACTGCTTTCTGGGTCAGCGGGTTCATATCCATCGTTTCTGAACCGTAGCACCAGCAGGGGGTCACAGTCAGAGTAGCGGTAACGTTGTTTTTGGAAAACTTCTCTTCACACATGGCGGCTTCAGCGACACCGCCGATGGTGGTATCTGCGATCACGCACTGAACGGGCGTTCCGTCGGTATAGCACAGATTTTTGGAAATAAGTTCGGCGGCAGCCTTTGCCATATTCATGGTCTGGACTTCCAGCGATTCACGGATACCGCGGCGGCGGCCGTCAATACACGGACGGATGCCGATGCGGGGTACTTCACCATGCAAAGGTTTCATGGTCGGATTGTTGCTCATAATAAAGTCTCCTTTTTTTGGAATGTATTTTTATTTCGGAAAACCAACCGTGTGAACATAAATCACCTGGCGATGTTTTTCCAATTTCAATTTTTCAGTAACACTTTTACGGTTGAAGGTCGCTTTGAAGACGGAGTTCAAACCGTTGGCGGTCGCAAAGAGATAGATATTCTGCCCGATGAAGCCGGAATCGACTGCGGCATACTCCTTTTTGGGCTGTTTTCCGGTATCCCAGATTATAGCGATCGTAACCGGACCCTTATTGGGTTCGGCAGAACGCCGGATGAGTTTGTTGTTCTGTGCATCGTAGAGAAATGCACCTTCGGGAAGCAGGACTCCCAGTTCCAGTTCCTGAATATTCCGGGCGGTCGGCGCAGTGCGTCTGCCGTCCTTGCTCGAAATGCCGTTTGCCGCCCAGAGCAAATCAGAAAGCATCTGTTTTGACAGCGGCTTATCGCTGAATGCACGGCGGGTGCGGCGTTCCGCCAGACTCTTTCGCAGAGTCATTCCGCCCTCTTTGACCGGCGGCGGCAGTTTGATGTCGGCTGCGGCAAGAGTTCCGCACAGAATAAGTGACAGAAGAATGATTGCTTTGTTCATAAAAACCTCCTTTATTGAATGGTGTAACGCACAGAATAACCGGCAGGCAATTCTCTTCCGGTGGACTCGGGGATCGTCATTTCTCCGGAGACGAATTCGCCTTTGCTGCCGAACTCCTGCATCAGCAGCCGTTCCAGCACCAATACGGAAAATCCGGGGGAATGACAACTTAAAATAATGGTGAACGGCTGACTTTTATCCCGCAGTTCGTGACAGCGGGCAAGGAGTTTCGGCAAATCCTCTTCAATCTTCCACAACTGCCCGCTGGAACCGCGCCCGAAGGTGGGCGGATCGAGGGCAATGAGGTTGTAACGGCTTTCCCGCCGCACCTCCCGTTGAGTGAATTTATTGACATCATCAGCGATCCAGCGGATATTGTTCGGGACTTGCGGATTGAGTTTCAAATTTTCCTGTCCCCATTCGATCATTCCCCGTGCGGCATCCAGATGACAGACGGAGGCCCCGTTTTCTGCCATTGCCATGGAACCGATCCCGGAATATGCGAAAAGATTTAACGCTCTCTGACCGCTTTTCAGCCGTTCACGGAAATAGTCCCAGTTGCGGAACTGTTCGGCAAAAAAGCCGAGATGTCCGAAGTTGGTCGGTTTCATTTTCAGAGAAAACCCGCCCCATTCGGCGATCCAGTATTCCGGAAGAGTACGGCGGAAGTTCCAGCGTCCGCCGCCGGAACTGTCGCGGGTGAAAACGGCATCCGCTTTTTCCCACTCTTTCTGTGACAACTCCGGTTTCCAAAAAGCATTCAAAGCGGGACGGATCAGGCGGTATTTCCCCACCTGTTCCAACTTCTGCAAGTTTCCGCTGTCCAGTAATTGATATTTCATAGATCCTCTGCCTGATAAACGATTTGTCCCCGGCATACAGTCAGCAGAGGACGGTTGGTTTTGTGTTCAAATACAGCGAGATCGGCTCTGCGGTTCGGCAGCAGCACGCCCCGGTCGTTCAAATCATACGCTTTGGCGGGATTGACCGTCACCGCCGGAGCCGCCTGAATGTCGCTCAAGTGACCGCAGCTCATCAAACTGTGCCAGCCGCTTTCCAGCATGGTCGTCGTTCCGGCGAGCGTACCGTCACTGCTCTGGGAGTAGCCGTCGATGACCTGAATTCGGGAAGGTCCGATCCAGTATTCGCCATCGGGCATTCCCGCCGCCATGGTACAATCACTGACACCGATGAGTTGATCGGCAGCCTTGCAGCGGCAGGCGAGATCCACCATACGCGGGTGGATGTGACGCCCGTCGATGATCAGTTCCACCGAAACCCTGCTGTCGGTCAAAGCAATGGATGCCAGCCCCATTTCGCGCTGGTGCAGCGGCAGCATTCCGTTGAAAAGATGGGTGCAGTGGCAGGCTCCGGCATCGATGACCCGCAACGTCTGCTCTTCGTTGGCGATACTGTGGCCCATGGAGGGTTTCACCCCTTTATCCAGCAGGAGTTCGACCAGTTCAGCGGCATGTTCCAGTTCGGGAGCAAATGTCATGACCTTGATCATGCCGTCACCGGCGGCGATCAGTTCACGGGCGAAACCGAGGTCGATCGGCAAGATCGCCGACTCCTGCTGTGCGCCCCGTTTCTCTTTGTTGATAAAAGGACCTTCCACGTTGATACCGATGGCATCGGCACCGGGCAGATCCTGACGGCGGCACTCTTTCGCAAGCAGGGCGATATTTTTGAGCATCACATCACGTTCGGCGGCAACCACCGTCGGTTGAAATGAAGTCACCCCCCGCTGGGCAAGAATATTGCTCATCGCATCGATCGGCATAGGAGAGGAACTCACATCGGAACTGTCAAAGCCCCCTGCCCCGTGGATATGAGTGTCGATAAAACCGGGTACGAGGTAGGCATTGTCAAGCTGAATGATCTCCAATTCCTCTTCGGGGCTGAATGCAGACTGCCCGCCGACGGCGAGGATCTGCTCATTTTCGCAAAGCACCCCGCCGTTTTCGATACGCCTGTCCGGCGTCAGCAGATAATCGACTTTGAAAAGTCTGCGTTGTCTTTTTTTCACCATAAAAATAGATCCTTTCCGGATAATATAAAGCAAGTATTGTATTTTTCCACTGATTTTTCAGATTTCCGGCAAATTTTCCTCATCAAAAAGCGGCAACTGCGGAAATTTTTCCCGCAGGGCGCACGCAAACAGTCCGTACTCCGGGTCACAGGAGGGGGAACGCCGCTTGAGAATAACTCCGTCATAACGGGAAACATCAAAATTTTTCAGATAGCGTTCCCGCCAGTCCAGCAGAAAAGCGGTCACATCTTTTCCGGTCTGATTGGTCACGAGCCGCCCCGCTTCAACGTGCATCGGTTCGCGCGGGATGCCGTACCCGGCATCCGTTTCCGGGCAGACAGTGACCAATTCGGCATCCACTCCCGAAAGGGCGGCGCAGAGTTTGCTTCTGCCGTCGTAACGGCACGCTTCACCGGTCAGACAACGGCTCACAAGAAAACGCTTTTTCATACGATCAGAACTTCAGAAACCGGGTCGAAGAAATGTGCTTTGGGCAAGTGGACGGGCAGCGCAACAGGCATACCGACTTTGACGGGGAAACGGGTATCCAGTCTGGCGATCAGAGAAGCGGCTCCCGTATTCAGATACACATGGTTTTCCGCCCCCATCGGTTCAATGACTTCGACCTGCCCCTGAAGTTCGGGGGAGTTCGGAAGTTCCGCCGCCTCACGGGAACCGATATTTTCCGGACGGATGCCGAAAGAGACCTCCCGGTCTTTATAAGATGCCAACTGCGGCTGCCACATCACGGGGATTTCAAATTCCAGCCCCGCAGCGGAGAATATCAGTCTGCCGCCGTTTTCCGTGATATTCCCATCGATAAAGTTCATCGGCGGCGAACCGATGAAACCGGCGACAAATTTGTTGGCAGGAGTTTCGTACAGGGCGATCGGTTCTGCGACCTGCTGAACGACCCCATCTCTCATAACACAGATGCGGCTGCCCAGCGTCAACGCCTCCATCTGATCGTGTGTAACGTAGATCATCGTACTTTCCAACTGCTGGTGCAGACGGGCGATCTCAATGCGCATCTGCGTCCGCATCTGAACGTCCAGATTGGAGAGCGGTTCGTCGAAAAGAAATGCTTTTGCTTTGCGGACGATGGCACGGCCGACAGCGACCCGCTGCTGCTGTCCGCCGGAGAGCATGGCCGGACGGCGTTCAAGCACATCTTCGATATTCAGGATCTTTGCCGCCTCCCGCACCCGGTAATCGATATCCTGTCTGGAGATCCCCCGCAACTGAAGTCCGAACGCCATATTTTCATAGACGGTCATGTGGGGATAGAGGGCGTAATTCTGAAAGACCATGGCGATATCGCGGTCTTTCGGCAGGACGTTATTGACGACCCGTTCCCCGATCCGGATAATGCCGCTGCTGACCTCTTCCAGCCCGGCGATCATCCGCAGAGTGGTGGATTTTCCGCAGCCGGAGGGTCCGACCAGCACCATAAATTCATGGTCTTTTATTTCCAAATCGATCTGCCTGACGGCTTCAATACCGTTTGCATACCGCTTGCTGACTTTTTCCAATATGACTTCTGCCATGGACAATCTTCCTTCCAATTATATTTCATATTGAAAATATAGACCAGTCGGAGTCGTTTTCAAGTACAAACCTTATCTTTTTTACGATTTTTTTGTTTTTTATTTGAAATCCTGCCAATAAGCACTATATTATTTGAAATGAAATTATTCAATCAACCAAACAAACAACGAAGGAGTTGAAAAAATTATGGAAAATATGCCTATTCTCCATGACAGCGACGCCGATTTCGGCGTGTTGAACGGAAAAACGATCGCCGTGATCGGTTACGGTGCCCAGGGCCGCGCTCAGGCTCTCTGCATGCGTGATTCCGGTCTGAATGTCATTATCGGTATCCGCCCCGGCAAGAGCCAGGTCGCTGCCGAACAGGACGGTTTCGAGACCCTCTCTGTCTCCGATGCCGCCAAACGTGCCGACATCATCCACATCCTGCTGCCCGATGAAATGCACGGCCCCGTCTACAAAGCCGAGATCGCGCCCTACATCACCGCCGGAAAGACCCTCTCTTTCTCCCACGGCTTCAGCATCGTCTTCAACGAGATCCAGCCCCCGCAGGATGCCGATATCATCATGATCGCTCCCAAGAGCCCCGGTACTGAAGAACGCAAACGCTTCGTCGAAGGCTTCGGTGTTCCCGGCCTCATCGCCGTCAAGCAGAACGCTTCCGGCAAAGCCCGTGAAGTCGCCCTCGCCATCGCCAAGGCCGAAGGTCTTACCCGTGCCGGCGTGCTGGAATGCACCTTTGAACAGGAAACTTACGAAGACCTCTTCGGCGAACAGAACGTTCTCTGCGGCGGTATCGTTGACCTGATGAAGTACGGTTTTGAAACCCTTATCGAAGCCGGTTATCCCCACGAAATGGCGTACTTTGAATGTATCCACGAAGCCAAACTCATCGTGGACCTCATCTACGAAGGCGGCATCCAGAAGATGAACACCGTTATCTCCAACACCGCCGAATGGGGTGAATATGACAACGGTCCCTGGATCATCGATCCCTCCGTCAAAGAGCGCATGAAAGAATCTCTGCGCCGCATCGAACAGGGCGAATTCGCCGCAAAATGGATCGCCGAAGCCCGCAACGGCGCCCCGGTCCTCAAAGCCAAACGTGCCGCCCTCGCCGAACATCCGGCTGAAATCGTCGGTACCCGCATCCGCAGTCTCTTCCAGAAGAAGAACTGATTTTAACGGCTGTTACCATCGGACGGAACAATCGCAATTTACGATTGTTCCGTTTTTTTCAATAATCCCACCAAGGAAAAAGAATTATGTCACAGAATACAAAATTTGTCTGGCGGGACAACGAAGTTCCGGAAGAACTGCTGGAACTTCTGCGCACCATCGAAGAAGAATATCCCGTCTCCGATACCGGCAGAGGGTTGAAATTGAAATTCAGCCGCATCGACTCCGAAGAGACTGTTTCTAATGTCAAGCGTTCCAAAGGGGAAGTTACCGTTGAATACAGTACCATTGCCGCCGCCGCGCGCGGTATCGGCACCGCCCTTGCCGGATTGAACGGCAAAGAAACAACAGCATTCCGCACCCTCGGCATCATGCTGGACGTCTCCCGCGGAATGGTCATGACTGTGGATCACCTCAAAATGTGGTTCCGCCGTCTGGCTCTCGCCGGTTACAATATGGTCATGCTCTATGCGGAAGATGTCTACGAACTGCCCGGAGAACCTTTCTTCGGCCGTATGCGCGGAGCCTATTCCGCCGCAGAGATCCGCGAATTGGATGCCTATGCAAAAAATCTCGGCATCGAACTTGTCGGCTGTATTCAGACGCTCGGACACCTTGAGCAGATCCTCCGTTGGGAAGGGGCTTACGGCAAAATCACCGATACCAACCGGGAAGTACTGGTGGATGAACCCGAAACCTATAAACTTATTGAAAAAATGCTCCGTTTCTGGAGCGAAAACCTCTCCAGCCGCCGCATCCATATCGGCATGGACGAAACTCAAAGCCTTGGACGGGGAATGTTCATGAACCGGCACGGTTATGAAAATCCTTTTGAAATTTTCAACCGCCACCTGACCAAAGTCAACGATATCTGCAAAGCCAACGGCCTGAAGCCCATGATCTGGTCCGACATGTACTTCCGTTTCGGCAACGAACAGCATGAATACTATCAGTGGGACAGTCCCATTCCGAAAACCATTCAGGAGCGTATCCCCAAAGATGTAAATCTGGTTTTCTGGGACTACTATCATGCAGATACCAACACCTATGAACAGATGATCAAACGTCACCGCAGCATCGGCTTTGAGCCGATCATGGGTTCCGGCATCTGGACATGGCTCCGTCTGTGGTATGACCACAACCAGACGATGCGGGCAGTCATCCCCTGTATTTCCACCTGCCGGAAACTGAAGGTCAGAGAACTCTTCTTTACCATGTGGGGCGATGACGGCGGATACTGCAACTACGATTCCTCACTGGCAGGAATCATCCGCAGTGCCGACCTTGCCTATGGCGTGTCTTCCACCGATGAAGAACCTTCCCGCGACCGTTTTGAAGCGATTTGTATGGCCAATTACGATGCCGTCATCACCGGTTCCAAACTCTACGAACCGCTCGACGGCAACGACTTCATGCCCTCTCAAATCATCTGGGATGACCCCCTCATGGGTATCTACTATGATGAATGTACCAAAAAACTCGGTGCGGATTTCGCCTTGAAACTGATCGACCGCTGCGAAGAACTGCTCTGCGATCTGCTGCCGCATCAGGAGGAGGCGGCAGCCGGAGACTTTGAGCATCTGACCAATATCCTGGTGCTGCTCATCAAAAAATTGGAGTTCCGCGGACTGCTGCTGGATGCCTACGCTCACGATGACCGTATCGCTCTGCGGCAGCTTGCCGTCTCCGTCATTCCGGCTGTGATCACCGCCATGCAGGAGTTCGACGCCAGTTTCCGCGCCCAGTGGCTCGACTGCGCCAAGCCCTTCGGACTGGAAGTGACCCAACTCCGCAACGCCGGTCAGATCGCCCGTTTGGAAGAGACTGCCTTGCGTATCCGTGAATATCTGGATGATCAGGTCAATCAGATCGATGAACTGGAGGCCCGTACTCCCACGGACATTCAGAACAACTTCAACACTTACAAGTTCATTTCAACCAGTTTCACCAACCGCTTTTAAGGAGGAGATTTATGATCCACGTAATTGCCCAACGGGAAATTCTGCCCGGCTGTATGGAAAAATTTCTTAAAATCTTAATGGAAAATATTCCGAACGTTCTCGCAGAAGAGGGGTGTATCCGTTATGAACCCTGTTTCGACATCGAAGATGGTCCCGATGCCGACAAAACCGGCAAAAGCATCACGTTTGTCGAAACGTGGGAGTCCGAAGAGCATCTCAAGGCGCATCTGCAAAGCAAGCACATGCTCGCCTATGTGGAGGCCGTAAAACCGCTGTGCGGCGAAGGCAGAAGTCTCAGGATCGTCCGCCCCTGCTAAGCACAAACGTTGACAAAAAACTCCTGTGTGTTTCACCAACATACAGGAGTTTTTTATGTACACTGAAGAAGAAATCACTCAGAAAATCGCCGATGCGGAAAAATACCGTCTTTCCGGGCGGCACTTACTCAACGACCGTGCCGCCGTCAAACTGGAGTGTAACGGCATCGGTGCGGCGTGGATGCCGGACTCGCTGCGCAAAACGATCGGTGCATTGCACCCCTCTCTGATCCTTGCCGCCGACATCCATGACCGTCGTTATTCCATCGGCGGAACATCTTCCGACCGGCAAGCGGCGGACGAAGAATTCAAAGAGAACTGTTTCCGCATCATCACAGAAAAATACCGCTGGTACAACCCCGGAAGATTTTTCCTGAAACGGCAAACACTCCGCTTTTACAATATACTGCGTCTTTTCGGCAGTATGGCATGGAACAATGCGGGGGGAAATCATGAGTGAAGCATGGGCGATCACCGTATTGACCGCCGCCCTCGGCTGGGCGGCATGGGAATTGAGGGCGATCAGAAACACCCTCAACCGCTTCGTCAACAAAGAAGACTGCTCCGCCGCCATGAACGGCCATTGTCTTGAGATCCGCAATCTGTGGAGCGAAACCCGCAAACAGGGGGAACGGATCGCCCGTCTCGAAAAGTAGTTTTTAATATCTGACAATAAGAAACGTTCTGCGCAGCAGGCCGTGAACAACGTCTCCGCAACAGTCCATTTTTACAGATAAGTACAGCAATAGAATTGTATTTTTTATTTTGTGTGCTATTTTATATAAATACATCTGTATATCAAAACAAAAGGAGATTTTATCATGGCTTTATGCAGAATGGACGACCTGATGATCCAGGCTCGCAAACAGGGGATCGCACTCGGTGCTTTTGAGTGCTGGGACAGTTTGAATATTCAAGGCATCGCTCAGGCTGCCGCGAAATGCAAAACTCCGGTGATCTTTCAGGCGACCGCCATGGAATACACCCCCATCGGCGGCGCAGAGGCTCTTGCCTGCATGGTGAACTTCTATATCAAACGCTATGACATCGACGCCGCGCTGCACCTCGACCACGGCAACAATCTGGAACAGGTCGATGAATGTCTCAAAGCCGGTTTCTCTTCTGTGATGCTCGATGCCTCCATCATGTCTTTTGAAGATAACGCCCGTCTCTCCGCCGAAGCCGCCAAAATGGCTCACGCTTACAACGCCTCCTGCGAAGCCGAACTCGGCCACGTCGGCGGCGGTGACGGCGGCGAAGGCACCGAATCCGTTCTGACCGTCCCCGAAGAAGCCGAAGAGTTCGTCCGCCGTACCAACGTGGACTGCCTCGCTGTTGCCATCGGCACTGTTCACGGTGATTACAAGGGCAAACCCGAACTCCGTCTCGACCGTCTTGCCGCCATTGCAGACAAAGTTTCTCTGCCGCTGGTGCTTCACGGCGGTTCCGGCACTCCTCCCGAACTGCTGCAGGAGGCCATCCGTCTCGGCATTGCCAAAATCAATATCTACACCGACATCAACAAGGCGTTCCTCGCCGGTATCGAAGATGCCCGTTCCCGCCTGACCCCGTCTCTTGCCGGAAACTTCTATGTTCCTGTCCGCGAAGCCCTTATCGCCAAGACAGAAGAACTTATCAAACTTTTCCGCAGAGGTCAATAATGATCGGTATCATCGGCTATCTCTGTATGGATGTGTTTCCTGATCTCGGTCAGGAACCTTTCGCCTACGTTCCCGGAATGCTCCGCGAAGTCGGCTCTGCCCCCGGACACCCGGGCGGCACGGTCGGCAACACCGGCGGCGCACTTTGCCGTCTGCGCGAAAACGTCCGCCTCGGCTGCGCCGTGGGCGATGACCTCTGGGGAACGCTTATCATGCACGAACTCAAGGAGATCGCAGCACAGGCAAACGCCGATCTGCGGGCGATCGAATTCAAAGGGGAGTCCTCCGGTTACTCTCTGGTGCTGAACCCCGCCAATCAGGATCGTATGTTTCTGGTCTGCCGGGGCGTCAACGACTGCCTGACCTCCGATTCGTTTGACGACTCTTTCCTTGACGGACTGAATATTCTCCACTTCGGTTATCCCTCGCTTTGCAAGGGAATGGCGGAACGGGACGGCGATGAAACCAAAAAACTCTTTCAACGCTGCCGTGCAAAGGGGATCCTGACCTCTCTGGATCTCTCTCTGCCCTCGCCGGATACGTGGTTCTACACGCTGGACTGGATCAGCGTGCTGAAAAATGTTCTGCCGGAAACGGATCTTTTCTGTCCCAGCATCGACGAACTGCGCTTCATGCTCAAGATGCCGACCGAAAGCCCCGATGAACTTATCAATACCGCTCTGGCTATGGGCGCAAAAGCGGTCTTCCTTAAAATGGGTGCAGAAGGCATCCTCTTCGGCTCTGCCGATACTGCTGAAACCGCAGAGGTCTTTGCCCGTTTCGGCAGCGGCGCATGGCGCGGCGAGCGGCACATGGTCAAGCCCTTCCCGGTGAAGGTGGTCGGCACGACCGGTGCCGGGGACTCCTCCATCGCCGGTATGCTCTGCGGCATCTCCCACGGATTTTGCGCTCTCGATGCAGTAAAATTCGCCTCACGGGTCGCCTCTTACAGCATCTCCGCCATGGACTCCCTCTCCGGAATTCCCACTTATGAACAAATTATAGAAAAGGATGATTGGAAATGAAACGTTCTGAAATCAACAGAGAAATCAAAAAAGCAGAGGCTTTCTTCGCCTCTTTCAATTTCAAACTGCCCAAATTCGCCTCATGGACTCTTGAGGACTGGGACAAACACGGTGATGAAATCCAGGAAATCTTCGACTGCGAACTGGGCTGGGATCTCACCGACTTCGGCAGAGGCAACTTCGCCAAAGACGGTCTTTTGCTTTTCACCATCCGCAACGGGATCATGGGTTCAGACAAATACACAAAACCCTATGCCGAAAAACTGATGATCTCCCGCAGTGAACAAATTACACTCATGCACTGTCACGTCTACAAACAGGAAGATATCATCAACCGCGGCGGCGGCCGTCTGGTCTTTGAACTTTACAACCGCAAGGGCGATACCCTCGAACTCGACGATACCCCTGTTGAACTGGTGCGGGACGGCGAAAAACTGGTCATCCCTGCCGGCGGTCAACTCATTCTCGAACCCGGCGAAAGCGTCACCCTTCCCCAGAACGTGTTCCACAAGTTCTATGCCGAAAAAGGCAGTGACGTGATGATCGGCGAAGTCTCCTGTGTCAACGATGACCACAACGACAACGTCTTTCACGAACCCCAACTGCGCTTCCCCGTGATCGAGGAAGATGAGGCCCCGTACCGTCTGCTGGTCTGCGACTACAAGAATTATCTGAAAAATCGAAAGGGCTGATTTTTTATGACAAAGTGTTCATTGAATGGGGAATGGAAAGTCTCATTTATTCACCCGGAAACAAATGAAAAATATGTTATCCCCGCAATGGTTCCCGGTAATATTGAATTGGATTTGGAGCGTGCCGGTTTGATATCCGACCCGCTTGCCCCGGACGACGAACACCCCTGCCGCTGGGTAGAATTCGCAGATTGGGATTTTGAACGGGAGTTCGATTATAACGGGCTTCCGGACGGCATGGAAAAGGCGATGCTGAATTTTGAAGGCATCGACACCGTTGCTGATATTTTTCTCAACGGCGAAAAATTGATGTACTGCGAAAATATGCACATCACCCACAGTGCTGATGTGACAGAAAAACTGAAAACCGGCAAAAATAAACTGCTGGTTCGCATCTACGCCCCGGAATTTGCCGCCCGCAAATACGGCGTTCATGCTCCGTTTCAGTACGCCCCCCGTCTTTCAAACTCCTACTTGCGCAAGGCACGTCACATGTGGGGCTGGGATAATGCCCCGCGCCGTCTCAGTGCCGGTATCTGGCGCAATGTGACGCTGGAATTCGTGCCGCCCATCCGCTTCAACTCGGTCTATGTTTTTACGGACTGGGTCTACAAAGAAGAGGATAAGGCAGAACTGATCTGTCATTACAGTTTTTCCACACCCGACCGGGATCTTTCTGATTACCGTATCCGCTGCCGCATGATCCACAAAGGAGAGTGCCATCTGGATAAGGAGTTTGCCGTCATTTACACGGAAGGTATGCTCCACTCCGGCGCGTTGATGCTGGAACACCCTGCCCTTTGGAACCCGATCGGTTTCGGGGACCCCAATCTGTACGACTTTGAACTGACTCTGACCAAAGCGGGCAAAACCGTAACGCAGGATACACAGCGCATCGGCATACGCACCATCCGTCTGGAACGCACCGAAGTCACCACCCCGGAAGGCGACGGAGAATTCCAATTCTACTGCAACGGTGAAAAGATCTATATGCGGGGAACCAACTGGAAACCCGTTTCCCCCTATCACTCCCAAACGCCCGCACTGACGGAAAAAGCACTGCAGCTGGCTTTGGAATGCAACTGCAACATGGTGCGAGTCTGGGGCGGCGGCATCTATGAAGATCATGATTTTTTTGATTTCTGCGATGAACACGGTTTGCTCGTCTGGCAGGATTTCATGTTTGCCTGTGAATTTCCGCCACAGGAGGATTTCTTCAAGAAAACCGTCTACGAAGAGGCGAAATTCATTATCGAAAAATACCGCAATCACCCCTCACTTGCCGTCTGGTGCGGAGATAACGAAGATGATATGCCTTTCTTCTGGGGGGCAAAACTGCCGCGCGGCATCAAACCCGGCGACAATAAGATCACCCGTGAAGTCCTGCCGCTGGCGATCAGCAACTTCGATCCGTCACGGGATTTCATCCCAAGTTCTCCCTATATCGCAGATGAAGCGGTCATCCGCCACTTTGCCCTGCAGGGACAGAACGATGTGGATTGTTTCGCACCGGAACAGCACATCTACTGCGGCGGCAAACTGCCTGACGGCGGTTTCCGTGAGTTTATGCGCGGTTCTGCGGCGCATTTTTCCAGCGAGATCGGTCCGATCGGCTCAAATGCCATGTCGGAAACTCCGGAGATCTATGAGCGCGAACTTCCCCGTCTGCTCCGCTTGTGGAACGTTGACCCCGAAACCGTTCCGATGGAAAATGACTTTATGACGCATCAGGCAGATCGTTACTGTGCCGTCTGGTGCAAGAGCGTACAGGAAGTGACCGGAAAAATGTTCAACCGGCAATTCACCCCTGAAAAACCGGAAGAACTGATGAAAGCGATCAACTTCTATGTCGGTGATCTTTTCAAATTCGCCATTGAGTCGTGGCGTATTCAGAAATTCCGCCGCACCGGTATTCTCTGGTGGTCGCTGCTGGATATGTGGCCCATGGCGTTCAACTACTCCATGGTGGACTCCGGTTTCCGCAGAAAATATCCCTTTGAAGTGATCCGTCTCTCCCAGCAGCCCGTGGCATTGATGGGGGAAGAGCCGCTTTGTAACCAATTCCCGAAACTCCATGTCGTCAATGATACGGCTTATGAGCAGAAAGGGTCATACAAAGTTCTTGCAGAAGACGGCAGAGAACTCTTCAACGGCACCTTCTGCGTCGAAGCCAACGGCCGCAAAAAGTTGACAGAACTGCCTCTTGCGGGCGGGGAAGCATGTTTCCTTGAATGGGAGTGCAGAGAGTACTCCGGAAGGAACTATTTCCTCAATCCTGCCGAACCTTACGATTTTGACCGCTGCTGTGCATTGGCGGAAAAAATCCGGAAGTTGTAAGCCGCATGTTTACGAAGAGGAGAGTTTTTCAGAAGTTTCACCGGATTTTATATCCAAAAAACGGAATTTTGATTTGATTTCTTCCGGAAATGTGATATAATTCCAATGAAGAACGTTTTATTGCAGGAGGAGAGTATTATGTTATGTGAACTTTGCAAAAAGAATGAGGCGACCGTCCATCTCAAAGAATTCCGTGAAAACGGAGTCCGCCTTTTGCATATTTGCGTGGAGTGTGCCGCCAAAAAGGAAAAAGAGAGCAACTTGCATGCTTTCGGCTTCAATCTTGCCGAAGTCCTCTTCAACATTGAACAATCCATCGAAAAGGCAGTGGAGAAAAAGGCGAACAAAGAGACGCCGGATACCCCCGGTGCCCCTGCTTCCTCTTCCCCTGTTTGCCAAACCTGCGGCTGGACGGCTGAAAAACTCCAGCAGAGCGGCGGACGCCTCGGATGCGGCAACTGTTATAAAACATTCGCCCATCTGATACAGGATGCGATAGATCGGGTGCAATTCGGTTCGGTCCATCTGGGAAAACGTCCCCTCCGCTGCGGCAGAGTCAATACGCTGTCCCTGAAATTTGAACTTGAAAAACATCAACAGGAACTTGCCGAACTCATCAAACGCGAAGAGTATGAAGCCGCCGCCGTCTGCCGGGACAAAATACTGCAATTGAAAACAGAAATCGCCGCCGGAAACAAAACTCAGGAGGCCGATCATGAATGACGATATCACCCGCCTGATCGCCAGTCCGGTCAGTTTTCTTGCCGACAGCGGCCCGGATGACGATATCGCCATAAGTTCACGCATCCGCCTCGCCCGCAATCTTGCGGGGTGGAACTTCATCGAAGCCTGTGACGCCGCTCAATTGCGGGAGATCGGCACGATCATTGCCGATGCCGCAACCGCCTCCGGTGCGCTGGGGTGTCCGGAGTGTTTCGATTTCAAACTGGATGAACTTGATGAAATCGATCGGGAAGTGCTTTTTGAACGACGTCTCGCCAGCCGTGATCTGCTGAACCGCCCGGAGGGGGCACGACTGCTTATCCGCCCCGACGAAGCAAGTTCCGTTATGATCAATGAAGAGGATCATCTGCGCATACAATCCCTCTCGCCCGGTTTTCAACTGGATGCCGTCTGGCAGGAGATCAATCGCCTCGATGACCAGATCGCCGCCGAACTGGATTACGCTTTCGATGACCGGCTGGGCTATCTGACCAGTTGTCCGACCAATGTCGGAACCGGTATGAGAGCGTCGGTCATGCTCCATTTGCCGGGCATGACCCTGACCGGAGAACTCACTCCCACAGTACAAGGCGTGACCAAACTCGGTTTTGCCGTAAGAGGCATTGCAGGAGAAGGTTCCGATAATCGGGGCAATCTCTTTCAAATCTCCAACCAGAGTACGCTCGGAGAAAGCGAAACTGACATCATCGAACGTCTTTCGCAAATCATAAGCACCCTGATCGCCCACGAAAAACAGGCTCGGCGGTATCTTCTGGAAAAAGAACAGCCCACTCTGCTGGACTGGGTCGGAAGATCGTACGGCACTTTGCGCTACGCTTATGTACTCTCAACGGAAGATGCCCTGAACTCCCTCTCCGGGGTGCGTCTCGGTGTTGATTTGGGCATGTTCAGCAAATTGAATTTGCATATCGTCAATGAACTCTTCCGTGAAATTTATTCCGCACATCTGCAAAAGAAAGCGGGTACGGAACTTTCTCCGGACGAAAGAGACATCGCCCGCGCAACCCTCTGCCGGGAACGGCTCGCCCATTTGAACAAATAGCCATGATCGACTTGCATACGCACAGCACAGCCTCCGATGGCAGTACGCCGCCCGCCGAACTTCTCCGGCAGGCGGCAGAACTCGGTCTCTGCGCGGTGGCCCTCACCGACCATGATACGGTTGCCGGAATACCGGAATTTCTCGCTGAAGCGGAAAAATATCCGCAGATCCACGCCGTCCCCGGCGTGGAACTTTCCACCGTTTTCGGAGCAAGAGAACTCCATATCGTCGGACTTTTTCTCGATTACAGAAATGAAGTTCTGACCGCTTATCTGGAAGAACAGCGGGAAAAACGCCGCAGCCGCAATGAGGCGATACGCCTGAAACTGAACTCACTGGGCTATCCCCTCTCCTGGGATGATCCCGTCTTTGCCGGAGTCGGCGACGCCTGTTCCATAGGGAGACCGCACTTTGCCAGAGCATTGATGAACCGTTACGGCTTCCCCACGATGCAGAGTGTTTTTGACAAACTGCTGAAACGGGGTTGTCCCGCTTATGTTCCACGTGAACTGCCCGACCCCAAACAGGCGATCGATGCGATCCATGCGGCAGGCGGTCTTGCCGTCTGGGCGCACCCCGTTTACCGGGAGAGAAACGAAAGAGCATGGGCAAAACGGGTCATCAAACGTTTCGCTCCGCTGGGACTGGATGCCGTCGAAGGATATTACAGCATGTTCAGCGCAACCGAAACCGCTTTGATGACAGAACTGGCGGAAACCTACGGTGTACTGCTGTCAGGCGGCAGTGATTTTCACGGAGCCAATTCCACCGTCAGTCTCGGCACCGGCGCGGGGAAACTGAATATTCCCGATGAACTTTATGACAGACTTTCCGAAGCACGCGCTTTGAGAGAAGTCAGCACCCAAAGTTGAACCGAAAGCGCAATAAGCAAAATCAGAGCCGCAAAAACAAAAGCCGCTTTTGCAGTACAGAAATAATCCACAACCGCTCCGCCGATCAACGGCGCACTCATATTGGTGATGCCGACAACCGTTTCATTTCCGGCAATAAAAAAGTTACTGCGGACCGGATGTGCCAACGAATAATAAACCAGAGAGAAATACATACAGCCGCAGTAGATACCGAAACATACCCCTGCCGCATAAAATCCCCAGAGTTCACGCCCGAAAACCAACAGTGTCAACGCCGCGATCCCCAGAGAGTACATCCCGATCGCAGGCATACGGCGGAACATCCATGTTTTACTGCGGCAAAGAGCCAAACCGGTAAGTCCCTGCGTGTAACTGATGACAGCAAGCACACAAGCGATATGACTCTGCGACAGGGTAAGTTCTTCGCCCAGTTTCGGCCACATACTGCGGAATTGACAAACAGCAATGGTGCCGCACCCGCCGATGAACCACCCCATACGGGCAAGTCTGGCGAATTTATCATACCCCTTTTCCGTTAAAACGTTTTCCTCCCCCGGCGGCGGGGCATCACCTGCCGGCTTCTTTTTGCGGAGCGAAAATGCAATAAAAAGAACTCCGATCACAACCGCCAGAGCAAAAGCAAAACAGACAAAACATCCCGCACGTCCGGAGAGGCGGGCAAAAATCAACGGCCCGGTGGCAAATCCGAAACTCCAGGTCATCGTGTAAAATGCCGCCGCCTCAACCGCCCCCGAACTCTTTGCACTCCCCGAAATCGCTTTGGCAAAAAGTTGGAACGGAGCGCAGAACAGAGCCGTACCGATACCGGCAACGACCATCCAGCAATACTGCATATACAGTCCGCAGAAAGCCAATCCGAGCGAAGCGACAGACAACAAACATCCGCCCGCAAGGATCAGCGGAAGAGCGTTGGAAACTCTGGCGATCCGACTGATTATGATCGAACAGACACAATACGTGATCCCCCAGAAGGCGATATTTCCGCCCACCATCACCCCCGATGCTCCGGCCTGAGCAAAGCGAAGTGCTGTAATAAAAAAGAAGCCGCCCGTTAAAATATTCACGGCGAACGGCACAAAATAAGTCAAAATCCGAATAAGCATCTTCCCGCACTCTGTTTTTTTTCGATATAATGTAACGCTTCCTGATTTTTTTTCAAATCAAAATCGCAAAAATTTACAGTTTTTCAGCCATTCCGTATTGAAAAAATCAAAAACAGAGGCACATTATAAACATGATATAAAAACAGGAGTAAATTTTTATGACAAATCATGCAGAAATGGAAAAACATACGATATCCGTTTTAGTTGCCAACAAGTTCGGCGTACTTGCCCGCGTTGCGGGGCTTTTCAGCGGCCGCGGCTACAATATTTCCAGTTTGACCGTACACGAAACCGATGACCCGGCTTACTCCAAGATGACCATTGTCACTGCCGGAGATGCCGCTATTCTGGAGCAAATCGACAAACAACTGCGCAAACTTATCGAAGTCATCAAGGTAGATGACCTTACCGGCAGCGGTTTTATTGAACGTGAAATGGCTCTCCTCAAACTGCGTACCAGTTCCCACGAACAGCAATCCCAGATCATTCAACTGGTGGAGGTCTTTGACGGAACGATCGTTTCGGTCAGCAAAAACGAACTCGCCGTGGAAATCGCCGGACGTTCCGACCGGCTGGACGATTTTATCGAACTGGTGCGGGATTACGGTATCGTTGAAATGGCGCGTTCCGGGCGCGTGGCGATCTCCCGCTGCAAAAAGGCTTGAGGTTCCGCATGGGAAAAATTTCCATTTGCGATTTGCCGCTTGCCGTAACAGTCGGGGTCTATCCCGCCGAAAGAGAGATGCGGCAGAAAATCCAGATGAACGTGGAGTTTGAACTGGATCTGTCCGGAGCCGCCGCAAGCGACAATTTATACGACACCGTGAATTATGCGGAGATCGAAGAACGCATCGTGCAGCTGGCAGAAAACAGTTCTTATCAATTACTGGAAGCCCTCGCCGGAGCCGTTTGCCGTCTGGTTCTGGAATACGCCATGGTCAGCAGTGTCACTGTGCGCATCGAAAAACCGCTGGCGGCGAAACGCGCCCGCGCGATCGTCGTGGAACATACGGAAAAACGGGTTTGAACCATGGCAAAACCAACGGCCAAAACCAACGCCCTGCGACTGGCGGAAAGCGGAAATCTTGCCTACGAAGCCTTTGAATACGATATTTCAGACGGCATGATCGATGCAAGATCCATTGCCGCAAAACTGGGGCGTAGCGAAGATGAGATCTTCAAAACTCTCGTTGCGGAAGCCCCCGGACACGAACACTTTGTGTTCATCGTTCCCGCCGCCGGAGAGTTGGATTTGAAAAAAGCGGCAAAAGCCGCTCAACGCAAAAGCATCGAATTGATCCCGCTGAAAGAATTGCTCCCGCTGACAGGATACGTTCACGGCGGATGTTCTCCGCTGGGCATGAAAAAACTTTTCCCGACTTTTCTGGACGAAACTGCCATACTGTTTGACCGCATCTGGGTCAGCGGCGGCAGGGTCGGACTGAACATCGCCGTTTCTCCGCAGGAATTATTACGGCTCATCAATGGGAATTTTGCCGATATTGCCAAATGATTTTATAATCCCGCTGGATTTTACAGAATAAAGTGCTATATTATACAGATATGAAGAAGAATAACAATACACCCTACAAGACATCGCAGTATAAGGACGAACAGTTCTACTGCCCTAATTGCGGAGAGTTTCTGCATCCGGCGGATATAGAAACAGTCTCACGCTGCCCTTATTGTGATATTGTTATCCCCCGCGATGACCACTACGAAGATTATGTACTCCGCCCGGTGATCAAGATGTGGGTGGAACGCCAGAACAAACAGTTCCCCAGACACGGCTGAAATCATTCTCCCCACGGGATAAAGAAAATATAACCGCCTTTTCTGCCGTTTTTGCTGTGCGTCTCAAAAAGCCTCCAGAGAAACGAAAATCGTTCAGAGTCTTTGTTTTTCTGTATGGAGATAAAAGGAAATATCAACTTTTCTTCCCGTTCCCCTGCCCGCGTGTACCGGTAGAGGAATTGCAATACCTGAGCGGACTCCGTGCTGCCGTTTTTCTCTCCTGACGCCAGATAGAGGAACGCGTGCCAGCGGTTGTCTCCATTGGCAGCAAGTTCTTTACGGAAAAATAATCCGCTTCCGAAATCTTCGCTGTAACGTACCTCGGTACAACGTTCCAACAACTGTTCCAGAGATGCGTCAAACTTTTTCTCCAGTGTATCCAAAGAGAAATCAAACCCAAGAGATTTGGCTTTTTTGCGCCATGTTTCAAACTCCTTATTGAACTTGTCCGCCTCTTTATTAAACGTTTCCCGCTGCAAACGGACCTCTTCTACTGCAACAGCCTTTTTCAACTCTTCAAGGCGGGAGGCGGTCTTCCAGTTACGATTGCGCAGTTCCAGTTGTTTTATGCGCCGGTCGTTGTTTTGGATCGCCCGGTAACGGTTGCGCAGAACCCATGCGCCATTCCGCACATCTTCAACTGCTTTTGCATCAACGCCTTTTTTGGCGACAGAGAAACCATCTCTGCCGTAATAATAAAGTCCGCATGCTCCAAAACGGTCTTCAAAATCGAACTGTTGATACGCTTCAGTCCAATAAGTATCACGGCTGAAAACGGGTTTCTCAATGCGGCTCTCCCGCTTTTTTGAGGCATGATAAATCAGTGAAGCCCCAACAGAAAGTGCAGATTCTTCCGGCGTTTCTTTTGAAAAAACCAGAAGAGGAATACTGCACAGAATGGATTTATCTTTATTTTTTTCATAACCGGAAAGCAGTGCAAGAGAGAACCAACTGAAACTGTCCGGTCTGGATTTCATGGAGAAAAACGGCAAAAATCCACCCTCTTTCTCGCGGTAAAGCGGTAATTTTTTCTGTGCAGTAAAGCGTTCCAGCCACAGCCGGACGATTTCTCCGGTACAAAGTTCCGGCGGCATTTTTTCTCCGGTCAATCTGGTATATTCAGTGGCGATTTCCGACTTAAACTGACTGAAAGGCTTACGGTAACTCAGCGTTTCTATTTTTTGAATACTTCTCCACTCCGGCGTATCAACGTAATAATCTTTGTACGTCACTCCACTCAACAACGGGAGTGAAAAAATCTCTTTCTGATACTGCTGTTTATCAAGAATACCGAATTTCCGCTCTGTCACAGCCAAGCCCCAACCGCCTAAAAAGCGGAAATCCTTTGACGTCGGAGTTTTTTCAGAGTGAAGCAAAAGCCCACCGAGGTTAAATTCCCATATATCAGGTTTGTTTTTCACGTCATAGTAGTAGAAAAGCGGAAAAAAACCGAAACTGTTTTCTTCTTTCAGCGGCAATTCAGAAAAAATTTTTTCCCGCAAGATATCCAATTCCGCCTGATTTCGAGGCGGCTTTTCAAACTCAAAAGCAAGCCTTTCTTTCAACGAACTGTAATCCTTCCAATAAAGATAATCGTATTGTAACATATCTTTTGCAACGATCCGTTTTTTCCACCCGAGTAAAAATTCAGTAAATGTTTCTTCTTGAGTAAAAACTCTGTTTTTCCAGTCCGGCAAATAATATTTCCATGTATGGATCAGAAGCGGCGTATACCAGAAACTGCCGTTTTTCTTGTTGAAACTGTGATGTGCCAACGGAAAAATGCCGAATTTTTCCGGTCCCCAATAAGCAAGCAAAGCCCAACCGTCTTTATCAGCAGTATTCCAGTTGGTAAGCGGAAACAAAATCGAATAATCATCCCCCTCATGGTTGTAAAACGGACGAACCGCCATGCCGTAAGGGTCAAAATCCACAAAAGGCCATAAAATGGAAAAATAACTGTCGGAACGATAGAAAAACGGCCAGATGTTCACCAGGGATTTTTCAGAAAACTTTCCTTCCGTCTTGGCATATTTCCGGGTCTTCGCCTGATATTTCATCGAACGCAACCGGTGATTTTGCGGAGCAGAATACTCCTGCACCACGCCCCCGGAAAGCCTTGCCATACGTTCACTTGAAGCACAACCGCAAAAAATCAAAACAACCCCAAAAATCGGCAGATATAGAAATTTTCTCACAGAGTCCTCCTGTATGATTTTTATATTTACTGATTTTGCTTTTTGATCGTTAAGAATAAAATATCATCCGAATCTTTTGCCCGGGCAACAGCCTTTTTAGAACTCAGCAAATCATCCAAATTCAAATATTTGACAGGAATTCCATTGTAAAGGCAAGTAATTGCACGTTCTTCTACGATGGCAAATTTAGGTAATCCGGGCGGAGATAAATGGAATTGAATGATTCCGGCACTTGTCTGAAATGTTTGAACAAAACCATCACCCGTTTGAATATCCAGTGGTTCCAAATCCATATCAAGTTCATCAGCAAGACAATCATTGATCTTGTCAAAGTTACTCTGATCAAACGGCGGGATAAAGATATCCCAATCCAAAGTAAAACGCGGCATTCCGTGCTGCAACATGGCTTGACCGCCGATAACAACATAGTGTACCTGGGCATCGTTGAGTCGTTTCAACAATTTTTCCATTTTATTCCGCCTTTAGCAGCAATTTCTTTGAGATACTCGTTTTTCCACGCATTCATTTCGTCGTAATTACGGAAAGATTTTTTGGAAAATTCAGGCAAATTCAGCGGCACCGGAAATTGTATTTTCGGTGGATGCTTTAACCAGAGTCGTATTTTTTCTTCACGAATGTCCATAGAATCGCCTCTCTTTACAAGGTGAATATATCATAAAATTATAAAAAAACAAGGAAACATGTTAATAAAACTACAAATATCCTGTAATTTTCTCAAATCCCCCAAATCACCGGCAAGAGACGGTTTGGGGCGAAGATGGCAGTTTGAGGCTATTGGCAATACGCCTGTCGGGCAGGAGAGCAGACCATTGACTCACCGGAGGAAACGGACGGCAACGGACAACAACAGACTGTAACGGACGCCGCTTTTTGGTGTGGCAAGAGGCGGCGTTTGGTGCAGCAAGAGACGGCGTTGGTGCGGCAAGAGACGGCTCTTGGTGCGGCGAGACAAGCCCCCTCCCCGGTTCTACCGGCGGCACTGCGGCTATGGGGGAGTCCAGAGGGGGACGCCCCGCCCCCTCTGGTGGCGCAGCAACGTCGCGCCACTACCTGCCTTTTCTTTGCCTACTTTCTTTTCCCGCCGAAAAGAAAGTAGGTCTGCCTTTTCTTTGCCTACTTTCTTTTCCTGCCGAAAAGAAAGTAGGTTAGAGGGTCCAGGATTGGGTTTCCCACATGAGAAGACTGTAAAAGGCGTTGCCTTCGTAGGAGATGTTTATAACGGGGCGGTCGTCTGCATTTTTCAAATGCCATGAACAGCGGATGATGGGGAAAAGGTGCAGAACACTTTTGTATTGTTTTCCCTTGATAAATCCTTCTTCATTGCATGTTCCGAAACGGATGTCACGCATTTTCTTCTGGTTCCACGACAAAGTGGCCTGTTCCTGTGCTGTGCCGAACTGACAGGCGGCTTCGGAAAATTCGTAGAAATAACTTACTTTTATTTTTTCCGGATTGGGGTTATCGCCGTATTTTCCGACATTGCCGACGCGGTCGTAACTGGCTTCGTACTGGTCATCAAAAGGACGGCTCTTCCACTCTTCTGCCGGACGGTCCTCGGGATTGAGATCGGCTTTGCAGCGGTAAATCGTTTTGGTCGGCATGTACTCTTTGTAAAGAGTGGAAAGCCACGGCGGCATCTGATCGTTGTAATCATCCTTATACATAAAACAGGAGGTACTCATCTGCTTCAAATTACTGATGCACTGAGTCAGACGCGCCTTTTCCCGTGCCTTGTTGAGAGCGGGCAGCAGCATAGCGGCAAGAATTGCAATGATTGCGATAACGACCAAAAGTTCGATAAGGGTGAATTGTTTTTTCATTTTTCATTCTCCTTTATTTGAAGTTGTTGAAAGACCATGATTTGTTTTTTCCCAATAGAACGGCTTGGTGAAGATCTGAATAAAACCTTTCCATGCCGCGATCGATATGAGCATCCAGTAAAACGGCATACACAATGCCGTCGGGATCAGACTGTAATATTTCCGTTTGATACAGGCGGCAACGCCGGTTCCGATAAACAGAACATTCGCTGACAAGAGAACCAGTGATATGCAAAAGAAAATCTGTGAAAACAATGAGTTGTAATAACTTTCTTCTGCCCCGCAGTAGAAAAGCGGCCACGCCCGCAATCCGGCAATGCCCTGATAACTCCCCAAATCCGGCTGGGGACCGGCAATCAATGTCATCGGTTCAATCCCACAGCACCAGCCGTGCAGAAGCAGAACAAGATACAGCAGCAGCACACCCCAGAAAAAGGGATTTATCAGCATCATCAGAGAACCTCCGCCGATGGCGAGGTATCCGCCGACAGCCCCCCATAGTCCCAATTTGCGAACGGCTCCCCAAATGGAACGGTAATGGACAAAGTGCGTTTGGATAAATCCTTTCACCCAGCGCGAACGCTGACGTATCCAGTTGCCCAATTTACAGTTGGCCTCTTCGTAAGTAGTTGAGTCCAAAAGCGCGGTGCGGTATCCTTTTTCATAGATACGCAGCCCGAGGTCGCAATCTTCTGTTACATTGAACGGATCCCACGGGCCGACTGTCTGAAGCAGTTTTGTGCGGAAGTGATTGCTTGTTCCTCCCAGCGGCAGCGGCAGACCGAAACGCTGGTATCCGCCGAGCGTCAAATCGAAATAAGTGGAATATTCCACCGTAAAAAAGCGGGTCAGCCAGTTGCAGCGGGCATTGAAATAATTAAGTTTCCCCTGAACACAGAGCAGTTTTCCGCTCTTGTCGCTGCGGAAAGCCAGAACCGCTTTTTTGAGTTGATCTTTTTCGGGTTCATCTTCGGCATCATAAATCACGCAGAACTCCCCCCGCGCCTCTGCCAGACCGTAATTGCACGCTCTGGGCTTGGTCTGGATCACACCGGGAGGGATGACGATGATGGAACAATACGGCGGCAATACTTCGCTTTCAAGGGCTTTACCGGTCTCACAGTCATTGGCTTCGATCAAAAGTTTCACATCCAGTTTATCATGCGGATAATCCAGCGAACCGATATTTTTCAGGAGTTTCGGAGCAACGGCAGACTCTCTGAACAACGGCAGCAGTATCGTATAAACAGGCAAATCATCGTCCTGAACTTCAGCAACTTCCTCCCCGGTAAAACGCAGTTCGCTTTTGCGCGACAAACTCAAAAATGCCGCAGCCCCCCGGAAAATCACCGCCTGCAGATACCAGAATGAGAAAAATACGGTCAACACCGCAACAAAAATATCCCAGCGGAAAAAAAGCAAGGCAGTCAATCCGGCAAAACAGGCAAGATAATACACTTTCTGACAGGGCGTGATCGTCCGTGCCGCACACTCTCCGGCACGGTTTTCCAGAAATTCCCTTGTCAAAAAATCATGTTCCATAAAAACGCTGCTCCTTTTCAATAAAATAACCTCTTTCAAAATGTTTTTCAAGCCTCTTTTTTCAGACTTCCAAAAAAAACAAAAAAAAAGTCATTCTATACTTGAAAATCAGGTGTTTCAGGCATATATTAAGTCAAAATGATATTTTGGTTAACATTCAAGAAAGGATTTTTAAAAATGGCAAAAAAGCATCTCTTCTGTTTCTCATCTGCAATCTTGGCTTCCCTCCTTGCTTTTCCGGCTTATGCACAGGAAGATGCCCCCTCGGAACTTCCCGCCGTTGTCCGGACCGCCGAAGATATCGAACAGGGTCGGAAAAATGTCCAAAGTGTGCTGCGCTCCTTAACAGAGATGTTTGCTGCGGATACCACCTTCCCCGCTACTGCGGTAAAACAGCCCAAACTGCTCCCGGCTTATCACCGCGTCATCAAAGGCGAAAACAACCGCTCCGTTCTCGTTTTCCGCCCCCGCTTCAGCAAGGCGGAACGGCTCTATAAGGCTCTGGACGGCGTTGTGGTCGGAACCGTTCTCATCGAACAGGTCAAAGAGGAAAATATGCTCCTGATCAACGCCCCCGACAAAGAGATCAATACCTATCTTGAACTGCTCCGCAGTATGGATGTACCCGGCGCACAACTTCTGATCGAAGCGAAAATCGTTGAAGTCACCTTCAAGGATGAGACACTGCGCAACCTCTCCATGAATTACAGCACCGGCGGAAACAGTTTCGGTGCAACAACTCAAGTTCCCGGCGCAACCGCCCAGCCGACCTCCGGGCTCGGAGCAAACTTCGACCCGCTTACCGGGAAAGATACCCTCGACATCTCTTTCAAATGGCTTCAGATGGCACAGGATGCAAAAATCCTCTCCGCTCCCAATATTCTTCTTTCCCGCAACGAAACCAGCCGTATCGTGACCGGTCAGGATATTCCGATCCAGGAGGCGAACTCCACCAGCAGTACGCTTCAGATGAGTACCAAATACAAAAGCGTCGGCGTCAAACTGGAAGTCGAACCCCAGATGATCAATGACGACTGCGTGACCTTGCGCCTCTGGCCCCAGGTATCAAGCATCACCAAAAACGAACAGATCGCCGTCGGCGGTTCCGCCTACTCCGTGCCGGTCATCGCTGTCCGCAGCATTGAAAGTTATCTGCGGCTCTACGATAAACAGGTCGTGATGATGGGCGGTCTCTATTCCAGCCGCACCGCACTGGAAGAGGAAAAAATTCCGATCCTCAGCGATTTGCCGCTTCTGGGTGAACTTTTCAAAGGAAAAAACGCCACCAAAGAGGTCACTCAACTGATCTTCTTCCTCAAAGTCCACATCATTCCGGCAGAAAAAGATCAGAACGGCATCCTCTACAACCCCTACAATACCGCTATCGGCAGTGAACTCTACGGCGACATGCTCCAGAGTTCCAAGAGCAACCCGCTCCATGAATCCGCCATGATCAATCTCTTCAAGGACATGGGCAACACCGTCCCCGGACGGGAAGAGGAGAAACGCGAGGATTTCTTCAAGGATCTCACTCTGGCATTTGAGAAAAAAGAGGTCAAAAACACCGGAAAGCCCGCTCCGGCTCCGGAAGCCAAAACAGTCAAAAAAGAAGTTTCAGCCCCCAAAAACAACGTTGAGGATAAGGCGGCAGCAAAATGAAGTTAAACCGTAAAAAAATCTACATTGCAGGCGGAATTTTTCTGCTGATCGCAGGATTTTGCGCCGTGTACTTCGGAGTTTATCTCCCCCGCAAGCGTGCGGCAGCAGCCAAAGCCGCCGGCAAACTGGCGGAGGACGGCGGTGATATGGACCGCACCTTCCGCGTGCGCCGCGATGATCTGGTTATCGGCCTCCAGCAGGGCGGCTATATCAATGCCAGCAAAAAACACAAAATGGCTCTGCAAGCCAACCACCGCACCAAACTGATCTGGGTCATCGATGAAAATACCAAGGTCAAAAAAGGCGATCTGCTGGCAAAGTTTGAAACCGACGATCTGCTGGAACGGATCGAAAACTTTGAAATCGAACAGGACAACCTGACCAAAGAACTGGATCTGGCACGGGAAAACTACCGCGTACTGTTAAGTACCAACGCCGCCGAACTTCAGGATGCCGAAGAACGCCTCTCACAGGCCGATGACGCACTGCGCAAATACCGCCGCTTTGAACGGGTCAACAAACGCGACTCCCTCGAACTTGCCATTACCGAAGCAGAAGATGCCCTCACCACCGAAGAAGACGCCTACCGCGAGGCGCGCGACAAACAGTACGAAGCCACCAGCACCCAGAACGCAGAAGAGGTACGGCAGGCGGCTCTCGACAAGCAGCAGGCAAAAATCGATAAGGCGGAGAACTCCCTTACCAATGCGGAAGATAACTTCAAGGTGTTCCGCCGTTACGATCACCCCAGCAAGATCCTGCGTCTGGTCAACGCCTACGAACAGGCACAACTGACCCTGCAGAAAGTGAAGATCTCAACGGAATCCAAGGCGATCCAGCAGCGGAAATCCATTGAAAACCTGCGCCGCCGTGTGCGCTGGGTGACAAAACAACTCCAACGTTACCGGGAATATATGCCGATGATGGAGTGGTACGCTCCCGAAGACGGCGTTGTTATTTACGGCGACCCCGACCGCCGCTGGGGAAATATCGATGTGAAACTCGGTATTGAAGTCGGCAGAGGACAGGTGCTTATCACAATTCCTGAAATGTCCAATCTGGTGGTGGATTTCGATTTGCCCGAACAGTTCCGCTCCAAAGTCCAGGTCGGCAACAAAGCCACGATCACGCCGGACTCCCTGCCCGGAGAAAAGTTCAACGCCACGATCTCGCATATCGCCACATTGCCGGTCAACATGGTCCAGTGGGACAGTGCTTCCCCCAAAATCTACAAGACCAAACTGAAACTGGATAAACAGTCCGCAAAACTCGTCAACGGCATGAGCGTTCAAATCCACGTGGTCACAAAAATCATTCCCAAAGTGCTTTTTGTTCCCATTGAGGCTGTTTTTGAAGAAAATGACCGCTTCTTTGTCTACCGTTCCGGTCTGGGCGGCCCCGAAGAGGTGGATGTGACCATCGGCGAATCCAACGATAACTTCGTTCAGATCAAGTCCGGTCTGGAAGAAGAGGATGTCGTCTATCTCTACCGCCCCTATCAGAAAAGTCAGGATGATAAGAAATAATGGCTGAAGCACAGACCATCGTTCAGTTGAAAGATATCCGCAAGACCTACATCACCGGCGACTTGCAGGTTCCGGTGCTGAAAGGGATCGATGCCCGGGTCGAACGGGGGGAGTTTGTAGGCTTTATCGGAACCTCCGGGTCGGGTAAATCCACATTGCTGAACATTCTCGGTATGCTCGATGTGCCGACCTCCGGAGAATATCTGCTGGAGGGGATCGACGTCAGCGGCCTCTCCGACGTGGAACAGGCAACGATCCGCAACCGTAAGATCGGCTTTATTTTTCAGAGTTTCAACCTCTTCCCTGCCCTCACGGTGGAACAGAATATCGAAGTTCCCATGCTCTACGCCCGCGTTCCCGGCCGCATCCGGGCGAAACGCGCACTGGAACTGGCGAAACGGGTCGGTCTGGGGCATCGGCTCGGACACAAGCCGACTCAACTTTCCGGCGGCGAATGTCAGCGTATCGCCATTGCCCGCGCCCTGAGCAACAGCCCCGCCTTCATTCTTGCGGACGAACCGACCGGAAACCTTGACGAAAAAACCAGCAATGAGATCATGGCTCTTTTTCATGAACTGAACCGGGAACAGAATGTGACGATCGTCATGGTAACACACAACCCGGCACTGGGACCACATTACGATAAAATCATCCGTCTGCGGGACGGCCGCATCGACAACCGTCTGTTTGAATGGGAGATCGCCCGTCAGCAGCAACAGAGAGAGGAGGCCGTACAATGATGCTCGTCCGTGATCTGGTCGGCATGTCCTTCCACAATCTTCTTCTGCACAAAATGCGCTCTCTTCTGACCTCACTCGGTGTTATTTTCGGCGTGGGCAGCGTGATCGCCATGCTTGCGATCTCAGAGGGGGCGAAACGTTCCGCACTGGCACAGATCGAAGCCATGGGCATCGACAAAATCATCATTTTTTCCCGCCGCCCCCCGATTGACGGAAAAAGTGAAAGTTCCAGCGAAAACGCCAGTGTAATGGAGCGTTTCGGTTTGACGGAACAGGATCGCAGTCATATTTCCCGCATGGATAATGTGGAGCGTATCACCGCAGTTTTCGACACCCGCAACAAAGTGTCGAAAGGACTTCAGCGCATGGATTTGAAACTGGTCGGCAGCGACTATGCTTTTCTGAACGAAACTTCCGCTGAAATCGTGGACGGCCGCTGGTTCAACAAGATCGACTTCAAAGCCAATGCGCAGGTATGCGTGATCGGAATGAATGTGAAACACAAACTTTTCACGTTGGGCGATACCAATATCATCGGCAGCAATCTGCGCATCGGAGACCACGTTTTCCGCATCATCGGTATTCTGGATAATCCTTACGCCACGCAGCTGCCTGAAGTCGGCGGACAGAACGATATGATCCTGATACCGATGACCACCGCCAAAACGCTTTTCAAAGATTACACGTTTCTGCGCGAGGGACGGCAGTTCAAGATCACCCGGGTCGAATACGATCTCTTTCTGGTGAAAGTCAACGATACATTTTACATCGACAACACCTCCAAACGTATTGCCGGTTATCTGGAAAAGATGCACGAAGCAACCAAAGACTGGGGCATGGTCGTGCCGTTGGAACTTCTCCGTCAGCGGGAGCGGACGCAAAACATCTTTACGATCGTCATGGGTTCTATTGCAGGCATCTCGCTTGTGGTCGGCGGCATCGGCATTATGAATATCATGCTTGCCAGTGTCTACGAGCGGCGCAAAGAGATCGGCACACGGCGCGCATTGGGGGCGCAGAAATCGGATATCCTGCTGCAATTCCTGATCGAAACAGTCTTTCTGACGACCAGCGGCGGCGTCACCGGTATTCTTGTCGGTGTCGGCATCGGGAAAATCATCACCAATTACAGCGGTATGGAGACGATCTACTCCTGGTGGAGCATCATCCTTGCGCTGGCGATCTCCTGTATCGTAGGGGTGATTTTCGGGACCTACCCCGCTTATCAGGCGGCACAGCAGAACCCGATCAACGTTCTGCGCTCCGAATAATTTACTTTGCTCTGTACGAAAGGTTGACTGATTTTTACAGGGGCTTCGGAATGCTTCGTACGCTCAACGCCCCGATAAAATACGCTTCGCTCTTTTATCGGGGCATCGCTCCCGACGAGAGGTATTGCCGCGTTGCGGCAATTTTGACGCTTCGCTTGTACTTTCGCCGCCATTTTAAGGCGGCGACCAGCGTTCCGCCGTTGGATCACGTCCGGGTGTCAGCGAACCCGACGTTCGGGCCGGGGCGGGGTACGCGCTTCGCGCGGATTTTTTTATCAGTCTATGTTTATTTTGGGCGGCAGCGGAGCATGTATCCGGACGGCTGTCACCGGACTTTCCAATGAAACAGATTTCAGATTGAGAACTGCTTTGACAAAAAAGCGGCGTTCTTTTCCGGGCGAAACGTACATGTGTTCAACGAAAGGCAATGCACGGTTCAGCGTCACCATATTTGACTGCTGCAAAATCAACGGATTGCGGCGGGAATGTTCCGCAACGCCCTCATTCAAGGAGACCCAAGCCTGCGGATCGGGGTCTTTCATTCCCGGCAGCCACGGCTGGCAGAAAACCAGAATATTATCATCATCCCTGATACGCCAATCTTCGATCTTGACCGCTTTTTTGCCGATATTTCTCAAACGATAGATGACAGACGCTTTTTTGCCGGTCTCAAAAGCGTTGCTCCCGACATGGCGCAGTTCCAGTTTATGTCCGGTCAACGGTTTGTAATAGGAACGCTCCTCTTCGCCCGGTTCAAACTTCGGGAGCGGCTTCGGGTCCTCGCTCACACAACCGGCAGCACCGGACAATAACAGCAGAAAAGCAAATCTTAAAATTTTCATTTTATTCAATCCTTTATTTCTTTGGATAATTTCTCGATTTCAAGCAATAATTCAAGTTGACGGTCCGCAGAGAGTGTCGTTCGCATCTCTGCCATCAATTCATCGTAACGGCGGCGTTTGAATATATTTTGCAATGCGGCAACTGAATCCGTTACCGCTTTATTCACATCTTTGTATTCGGCAGTACCGACCATACAGCGGCTGACCTCCTCACACGGAACTTCCAGAAGCATATCAGAAATCATATTGGGCAGCTCCTCAAATTCACCGTTCAAGGCACAATTCACCGCAAGATTGATCGCACGGCAGACCGGGTCTTTTTCCGGCAGTTGTTCCGGCGGAACAAGTTCTGCGATCTGCCGTGCCGCAAAATCATAATTCAACGCCAATTCCAGCAGGGTCAGGAGTGCCGCAGGGGATTTGCTCTGACTGCGCCGTGCCTCAACCTTACCGGCAGGAGTTGCACCGTTGCGGAAATCCTCGTTGCGCCGTTCCATGCGGCGGACGTTTTTCAGTTCCGCCCACAGCGCATCTTCGCGGATACGCAGTCTGGCGGCGGCACTTCTCACATACGCTTCCAGTTCCACATGATTTGTGACCAGTTTCAGATAACCGGCAACTTCGACCGCCGCCCTGCCCAGTGAAGCGGGCTGGCTCATATCGTACCGTTCCGGCAGAGACTCACACAGCACATCCAGCCACGGCACGGCATTTTTGATAGCCGCCGTGACGGCTTCAGCCCCGCCCTGCGCAAAGAGTTCATCGGGGTCTTTCCCGCCGGGAATACGCAAAACGGATATTTCCATTGACAGCGGCAGCAGCAGTTCCACTGCCCGCATGATCGCTTTTTGCCCCGCGGCATCGGCATCGAATGCCAGACAGATACGGCTGGTATAGCGTTTCAATATTCTTGCCTGATCTTCGGTGAAGCCGGTTCCCTGTGGAGCCATGGCGCACTCCCACCCCGCCCGGTGAAAAGCGATCGTATCGAGCTGCCCTTCGCAAAGAATGGCAAAGTTCTTTTCACACATCATCTTACGCGCCAGCGGGAGTGCGTAAAGGAGTTTTCCTTTTTTGAAAACCGGAGTTTCCGGAGTATTGATATATTTCCCGCCCGCAAGCGGTTTTGGTTCAAGCGAGCGGGCACTGAACCCGACCACTCTGCCCTGTTCATTTTCGATGGAAAAGGTCAACCGCCCCTTGAAGTGGTCAAAGCATCTGCCGCTATCCTCTTTGCGGCGGATCACGCCGGAAGCAACCAGTTCATCATCGCTGAATTTCAAATAACGCCCGTAACTCAGACAGGCAGTCCAGTCATCGGGAGCAAGACCGATTTTGAATTTTTTTGCCACATCAAGCGGAATACCGCGCCCCGCCAGATACCTTGCCCCTTCCGACTCCGGATGCTCCACCAGATAACGGTGAAAGAAATCGGCAAAGGCGGCATTGATCTTATAAAGCCTTTCACGGGCATCTGCCCGCACACGCCCTTCCTCCGGCGAAAAATCCCCTTCCGGGATCACTACGCCGACACGGGCGGCAAGCATGTGAAGGGCATCCACAAAACCGACGTTCTCCTTTTCCATGAAAAAACGGAAAACATCTCCCCCTTTGCCGCAGCCGAAACAGTGGTAACTCTGACGGGCGGAGTCCACGTGGAACGACGGTGTTTTTTCCTGATGAAACGGACAAAGCCCCTTGAATGTGTTGCTGCCGGAACGTTTCAACTGCACAAAAGTACCGATCAGTTCCACGATGTCACACCGGGAACGGATCTCTTCGATAATATCTTTTGAAACGTTGAAAGCCATTCATCCGGCCCCCGTTACAACTGGCGCAAACGGGCTTCGACCAACTCCCGCCGCACGGCGTATCCGGAACTGTTTCCGACCATGCGCAAATAGTAATTGTAGAAGTTGCGGGCATTCTGTTTCTGACTCATGTAACGGTCAAGAAAAATCGCCGTATTCAGAATAACACGGGGGTCCTTTGAAGCACAGGCACGGAAAAGTTCCTTGCGGGCGGCGGAGATATTTCTCTGCCGCAGATAAGCGATCCCCAATTCGTTGGAATAGACGGCATCGACCGTAAAATCAGCCTTGGAACGCAGTTCCATAAGCAATTTGAAGGCAGCGGGGGAGCGCAGTTCCATTGCCGTATTGGTCAGCAATATCAACGCATCGGTGCTTTTCGGACGGAGTTTGTAAGCACGGCTCAACGCCTTGAATGCCTCCGTCTGACGGGTGGCATCCTGCGCATAGAGTCTACCGAGGGTGTACTGGGCGTAAAAATCGTCCGGAACGAGAGTTGCCGCATGGCGGGCGGCATCCAAAGCACGGTCAAAGAGTTTATTCTTTTCACAGGCAAGAGCAAGGAACAGCAGTGCCGTCGGGTTTTCGGGTTCCAGCGTAACGGCACGTTCCGCCGATTTCAACGCATTCTGCCACTTGCCGGAACGGGCGTGGAACTCCGCCTTCAGCAGAGCCTCCTCTGCTGTTTTTTCTCCGCACCCGTACAGAAAAAACAGTGCTGCGGCAGCACATAACAAAAGAAAATACCGTTTCATTTTACATCCTCTGAATTAACCGCGGCTCTTCCGCCACGAACTGATTGCCAAACCACAAATATAAAAACCGGCGGCAAGCAGAGTTATGACCGGTCCGGAGGGCATCCGGCAGTAATAACTCAACAGCAAACCGCCCACAACAAAAAGACAACTCAAACAACCGGCAGAAAGCATCATCGACCAGAGATGCCGGGTGAAACAACCCGCCGTTGCCGCCGGAAGCGTAAGCAGTGCTATAACCAGAATAATTCCGACAACATTTATCAGAAGAACGATCGTCAATGCAGTTAAAATCAGCAGAGCAAGATAGTAGACCTTCACTTTCACGCCCCGCAGTTCAGCGAACACCCCGTCAAAAGACATGGCAAGCAGACTGTTGTAGAAAACAATCACCGGAACAAGCGTCAGGATGCTCAAAACCACCGTCAGTTTCAACGCCTGATCCGTGATAAGAAGAATATTTCCGAAGAGATACCCCTGCCAATCGACATATCCCGGAGTCTTGTGCAGAAAGAGCAGCCCAAGCGACATCCCCAATGCCCAAACAACAGCAATAATGGTATCTTCCCGTTCTTTGGCGCAGAACTTCACCAGACCGACGATCAATGCGGCGGCAACCGCACCGATGACCGCACCGAGCATGGGAGAACACCACTCCCAGAAAAAGACCCGCTGAAGAAAAAGAGCGATACCGACTCCGCCCAGTACAGCATGGGAAACCGCACCGGCAAGCGATGAGATGCGCCGGGTAACGACCATCGTTCCGACCACGCCGATCAACAGACTGGAAAGCACCCCGAAAATCAGCGCGTAACGCAGAAACACCATTTCGGGGCTGAAAAGTTCCTGAAGGAAAGCACTCATTTTTTCACCTCGCAATGCTGATGTCCGCAGTTGCAGAAACAGGAGTGGTCATGGGCGATCAAATTGACATCGTGATGATAGATCTCATTGGCGGCATCGGCATCAAATGTGCGTGCCGAATGCAGTGAAACCTGACGGTTCACGCAGATGACCAGATCTTCTTCCCGGTCAACGAAACCCAAATCGTGCGAAACAGTCAATACCATCATCCGCTTGCGGAGAATATCCAGCGTTCCGTAAAACTGCTCTTCCGCGCCGGGATCGATATTGGCGGTCGGCTCATCCAGCAGCAGCAGTTCGGGCTGACACGCCAGCGCACGGGCGATCAGCACCCGCTGCCGCTGGCCGCCGGAAAGTGCGGAAAAACTGCGTTCCGCCAGCGCATCCACACCGACTTCGTGCAAAGCATCCATTGCGATCTCCCGATCCTGACGGCTGTAACGCCCCCACATTTTCCGGTGCATACGCCCCATGAGAGCGACTTCAAAAACGGTAACAGGGAAAGCCGCATCCAACTGATGATACTGCGGCATATAACCGATTTTGGAACGCGCCTCAACGGGGGAAACGCCGAAAATGCGGATCGTTCCGGATGTCGGAGTCAGCAACCCCAGCAGAAGTTTCAACAGCGTTGTTTTTCCGCCGCCGTTCGGCCCGACAATACAGCCGGACTGCCCTTTTTCCACACGCAGATTTACATGTTCCAGAATGGGGGTCGAATTTTCGTATTCAAAATTGAGGTTTTCAATAAGAATGGCGGTGTTTGAGGTCATTTGCCCGCCTCCGCAGAAAACCCGTGCGCGAGCGCATCGGTCATTTTTCTGATATTGTTCAATACGTCAGCAGCGAGCGGATCCATTTCTGCAACTTCGCCGTCAATGGCTTTGGCAAGGGCTTTCATGCCGAGCGGACTGAATTGAGGCTGAACAAAAATGACTTTGACCTTATCCTGTTTCGCCTTGCGGATCACATCGGCAAGGTGAGCGGGGGTTGCCTCCCGTCCGCCGAGTTCCACGGCAACCTGATGCAGTCCGGTCATTGCGGCAAAATAGCCGAACGCCGGATGATAAACGTAGAAGGAACGCCCCTTTGCTCCGGCAAGTTTTTCAGAAACATACTTTTCCCCATCCAGCAGTTTCCGTTCCAATTCCGCATGATTTTTTTCATAAACGGCACGGTTGGCGGGGTCGGCTTTTCCCAATTCCCGGCAGATATTCTGCGCCATGATGCGGCAGTTTTCCAAAGAGAGCCAGATATGGGGGTCCAGTCCGTCCCGGGAACAATCGTGGTCATGCGTTTCACCGTCATGGTGGTGATGGTGTTCTTTGCCGCCGAACGGTATGCGCCGCACTCCGCGGCTGATATCGGAAACATTGACTTTACTCTGTTTCAGAGCGGCAACCAGATTTTCTTCAAACGGCATTCCGCAGGAGAAGAAAAGTTTTGAACGGGAAGCCGCAAGCATATCCTGCGGCGCGGGGGCGTAATCATGCGGGGAACGCCCTTCCGGAAGCAAAGCGCGGACATCGGCCTTATCACCGGCAATACAGCGGGTCAGCCATGCTGTCGGTGCCATCCCGGTCGTCACAACAAGTTTTCCACCCTTTTCAGCAACGGTTCCGGAATCACATCCGGCAAACAGTATACCAAAAAACAAAAAAGCCAAAGCAGTATTGATTTTGTGTATCATAAAATCCTCCGAATTATATTATACTATAAGAATATACCATTTTACAGCATAATTTCAAGGCTTTTTCTGTTTTTTTCTCTATTATTACTTGCATTTTTCTGTATTTGATGTAATGTAAGGGGTGTGCATTATGTATCATTGTGTTTGATACAGTCGTAAAACTAAAATTTGGGATTATTCATGAAGAAAGTTTTTTTGACCGGAATCACCGGTTTGGTCGGCAGTGCCTTTGTCGTGGCATTACTCCGTGAGCGTGAAGATTTTGAAATCGTCTGTCTTGCCCGCAAGAGTCCTGTAAAGAGCGCGTTGCAGCGCACTCAGGAGATCATCCGCGACGAATGTGAATTCAACGGCTGCCCCGAAGCGGCTGACATGGTGCTTTCCCGTGTTTCCGTCATCGAAGGCGACGTGACTACGATCGACCCGGAAGCCATGGCAAAAGATCCGATCCTCGCCGGAACTGACATCATTTTCCACTGTGCCGCAGACGTGAACCTCGGCAAAGACCCCACCGGCAAAACCTACCGGATCAACTATCACGGCACCGAAAATATGGTCGCCCTTGCAAAACTGCTCAACGTAAAAGAGTTCCACTACGTCGGAACCTCCTATATCGCCGGCAAACTGGTCGGTACTGCCATTGAAGACAATCCGCTTGACAGCGGCTTCAACAACCCCTACGAAGAGAGCAAGTACAAAGCCGAAATGCTGGTGCGCGCCAGCGGTATTCCCTTCTCGGTCTACCGTCCCGCCATCATCACCGGCCGCCGCAGTGACGGCCGCATCCGCAAGCCGCTTGCCTTCTACCGTATTCTGGAATTCATGGCAAAACTCAAAAGCAACAAGTGTGCCAAAATGGGTGTTGACCCCCGGGAAAATATCGATCTTGACATCAACTTCAGCGCAGTTCCTTCCGAACACATCTACTTTGTTCCGATCGACTATGTGCAGGAAGCGATCACGGCTCTCTTCCAGAAGCCCGTCTGCAACCGGGCTTACCACATCACCGGCGACAGCCCGATTTCCAACAAACAGATCCAGTTGGCGATCGGCAATGCGCTCAACATTTCCGGTATCACCGTTGACCCCACCCAAGACGGTGTCGGCAGCAATGCCAATATGATGAGCCGTCTGCTGGGCGATCTGCTTCCCTACTTCTCAAGCGATATCGTTTTTGACCAGAGCAACGTCCGCAAGGCTCTCGGTGATGAGATCCTCGACTGGGAATACGGCGTGAAGAGCCTCGAAGCCCTTGTCAAATCGTTCTACGTGGATCATTTCAGCGATACGGACTGGATCCAGGATTTGATGAAACGCTGATTTCAGTGCATCAGAGCGGTTCCCGGTTGAGAACCGCTTTTTTCTTGTTTTATGATCATTGATTTTCATACGCACTTTTATCCGGAGAAAGTTGCCGAAAAAGCAATGGCGCATTGTCAGGGGCTGCTGCAAGTTTATTCCGACGGGACCCGCACGGGTCTGCTGGACTCCATGGGGGATGCCAACGTTGATCTTTCTGTCGGTCTGGCGTTGGTGAACAACCCTGAAAACAGCGCAAGTGTCAACCGGTGGGCAGCACAGCAAAACCATGGTCCGATTTGCATGGCCGGTTCCTTTCACCCGGCGGAAAGCGATCCCGCTGCAACGATCCGCACCATCGCAAACTGCGGTATGCGGGGAGTGAAAGTGCATCCGGAATATCAGCAGTTCTCTTTTGAAGACAAAACACTTTACCCCTGCTGGGAGGAGTGTTCGTCACAGGAATTGTTTCTGATCACGCACGCCGGATTTGACATCATGTACCACCCGCCCTGGCACACCTCGCCCCGGAGTTTGGCTCAATTTCATAAAAATTTTCCCAAACTGACACTGGTTCTGGCACATCTCGGTTCAATGACGTTCTGGGATGAAGTGGAAAAGGAACTTGCCGGACTGCCGGTCTTTTTCGATCTGGCGTTTGTCACGCCGGAATATATTTCCAGAGAACAACTTGTCCGTATCATCCGCAGGCACGGCGCAGAACGTATTCTTTTCGGCACAGACGCACCGTGGTGCAGTCAGAAAAAACACGTTGAGTGGATCGATTCTCTGCCGCTTGGCGGCAACGAAAAAGCGGCGATCTTCTACAAGAACGCCGCCGGATTATTGAAGTTGGAAAACTGATTATTGAACAAAAGTATCTTTGGCGATCGCCAGACTGGCAATATCACCGATGGCTTCTCCCAATTCAGCCGGAACAACTTTGCAAACCGCAGCGGACTGCGGCAGAGTTTCACGGGCAATGACCTCTTCCATCGCCGGACGGAGAAGATCTCCGGAACGGGCAAAAATACTGCCGATCACAATACGTTCCGGATTGAGGATGTCGATCAGAACCGACAGCCCTTCCCCCAGACGTTTTCCGCTCAAAGCATAAACGGCTTTGGCATCTTCATCGCCGTTTTCTGCGGCATCACCGATAACTTTGGCGTTTACTTCATCGAGTTTATCCGGCGAGGGACACCATGCCACGCTCTTTCCCTTTGCCATGGCATCTTTCGCGTACATCTGCCCCAACTGGGCAATGCCGCCGCCGGAACAGAACCCCTCAAAAGAACCGGCTTTGCCGTAACCGACCGGTCCATCTGCCGCCAGACGGATATGACCGCACTCCCCAGCCATGCCGGAACGTCCGGCAAGCAGACGACCCCCGGCAATGATACCGGCTCCGAGTCCGGTCCCGAAAGTCAGAAAGATCATATCAGAAAAACCGCGCCCTGCCCCGAACTTCCATTCAGCAAGCGCACAGGCATTGGCATCGTTCTCCAGTTTTGCGGGCAGTCCGGTCTTGGCAGAAACGATTTCCACGGCGGGAATATCATCCCACCCGGGAAGGTTCGGGGGCGACTGGATAATTCCCCGTGCAGGGTCGAGCGGGCCGCCGCAACTGATGCCGATGCCGCAAACGGAACTCTTTCCGACACCGTTTTCGTTCAGAAGTTCTTCCGCAAGGCCGCACATGGAGAGCAGACACGCCTCCGGAGATGCCGCCTCTTTTGTGGCAAAACGCTTCTTTGCAACAATGCGGATATCGTCAGAACCGACAAACTCCCCCAGAATAACGGCGCACTTGGTTCCGCCGATATCAAAACCGATCGCATAAACAGACATTTACGCCTCCTGTCAGCACTCTTCAAACTCAACAATGACCCGGTAAGAGATGCTTTCGCCGGGAGCAAGAACTTTGCCGTAACCGTTTTCTTTATCAAATTCACAGCCGTTCAGCGAACCGTTGGTCGGTTCAAGACCGAGAACGTAAGCGTTTTTGGAAGGCTTTTTCCACTGAACGATCAGCGGCAGCGTTGAGGTATGATAATGGATATTCAGCGCAACTCCGGCGGTACGGTTTTTGATGCGCATCATCGCCCAGCCGTCCTTATCGGCAGGGAGCGTATGACGATAGCAGTATTCGTGGAAGTTTTCCAGAGGAGCGGGGTATTTGTTCCACTCTGCAACCGCTGCAGCGGCGGCATCATCACGGGGATCGACCTTATGTTCCGGCACGTCAAACTCCAGATCGGGAGAGACCAGCGGATAGCCCAAATTGAAATGGAAAAGAATTTCGGTGAATTCCGGAAACTCTCCGTTGTTGGTCACGGTATCGCAGATTTCGATGCGGTTGCTGCCGTAAGCGGTACGGATGACGCGTCTCTGGGTCAGATTGGCGTTGAACATCGCCCCTTCGGTCAGAGTTCCGCTCACTTCGATTTCGCCGTTACAGCAGTTGCAGCCGACATATTCGGCACTTTCTGCGGCGATCTCGCCATGCAGAGACTGGGTTCCGCTGGGGCTGCCGATATTGCGCAGACCACAAGTGGTCAGCAATCCGGCACTCCAGTCTTTCAGCCAGTTTCCGGTGATACCGCGATGTCCGGCGGGAGCCCGGTACGCCACCGGAACGCCCTTGAACGAACACTCCACAATATTCATCCCGCGGTCGGGCGTCACTGTAAAAGCAAGACCGCTGCCGTTGTTGACATCAACGATGCGCTGACCATGCCCGGAACCTTCTTCCAACCGGGAAAGACGGGCATAGCAGAGTTGTGCGGCAGAAGCCAGAAAGGGACGGACTTTTTCAAATTCACTCATTTTGAAACTCCTTCTATTACAAACCGAGCAGATAACGGACGAGTTCATTTCCTTTCAGAAAACCCAATTCACCGGTCGGAGCTTTATTTTCGCTGAACGTATCGACAGCATCCGCTGTGATTTCAGGCCCGCAGACTGCGAGCGGAACCGGGGTCGTGGTATGTTTGCGCAGTTTGATCGGCACGGGATGATCCGGCAGAACGGCAAAATTCACATTCTGTCCTTCAAGAGCCTTGCGGATGGGGGCGACGATTTTGGCATCAAAGTCTTCGATCGCCTGAAGTTTCAACTTCAAATCCCCCAGATGGGAACACTCGTCGATCGCTTCGACATGGACATAGACCAGATCGTGCGTTTTGATCGCTTCAAGAGCGGCATCCACCTTGCCCTGATAATTGGTATCCAGAAAACCGGTTGCGCCGGGAACTTCGTAAACGGTCATGCCGCTGGCTTTGCCGATACCTTTGATCACATCGACCGCACTGATAACGGCACCTTTGCCGCCGTACGCCTGTTCAAAAGGGGTCAAAGCGGGCGCATAACCGGGACTCCACGGCCAGATACGGTTGCCGGGAGCGGCCTTCCCCTGATTGAGCGGATGTTTTTTCAGAAATTCAGCGGTACGGCGATCCAAATCCTGTAAAAATTCCACGGTGAACTTCGCTTCGGGGGAATTATCCAGCGGAGAGGGCTGCAGTTGGGCGATCGGTTCGTCCTGCGAGGAATCCGGTTTGAAATAATCAATATTTTTAGAAAACTTTTTACCGTGAAGCACCAGCAGATTACGGTAACTCACGCCGGGGTAAAAGGTCACATCTTCGTTGCCGAACTCTTCTTCGAGCGCATTCATCAGCGCAGTGGAAGTCTCATTGTCAATATGTCCGGCAGAATAATCCCGCAGCACATCATCATCGGAAACATAAACCAGATTGCATCGCCACGCAACATCGTCACTTTTCAGCGGAACTCCCTGACTGACCGCCTCAATGGGGCCGCGCCCGGGATAATTTTTTTCGGGATAAAATCCCAGTACGGACATGTTTGCCACATCAGATGAAGTGGGCAGTCCTGCGGGCAGCGTCAGAAACGTACCGTTTTTTCCCTGCCGTGCGATCGCATCCATAGCAGGAGTGTTTGCCGCTTCGAGCGGGGTTTTTCCATTCAGTTCCGGCAGGGCTTCATCCGCCATGCCGTCCGCGAGAAAGATGATTGCTTTGGTTTTCATTTTATAATTCTATTCTTTTGAAAGGATATTTTTTAATGCGTCGGCAGAGACACCGGTCACTGCGACAACTTTACTGCGATTTGTCTCCCCGGAACGGATCGCCACAAGTCCCTTGGAAATGCCGCATAATTCTGCAAGCATCCTGCAGAGTGCGGCGTTGGCTTTTCCATCCACGGGCGGAGCCTGCAAAGCGATTTTCACCTCTTCGCCGTAGGCTCCGACAACGGAACTGCGGCTGGCTCCGGGTTGAACACGGCAACGGAGGGTACACCCCTCCGCCGTATTCTTAAATGCTGTCTCCGGGAGTTCCATTTTCCGCTTCCGGTTGAACAACTGCCGTTTCCTCTGCGGGCGTTTCAGTTTCGGGTTCAGGCCAGTTGAAAAGTTCTCTGATCTCGCCGATGGACAACGTTTCGCGTTCCAGCAACGCCTGTGCGAGTTTTTCCAGCTCGTCAGCATGTTCTTTCAGACAACTGCGTGCCGCTTCCATAGCCTGTTGGGAAAGGCGGCGGATCTCCAAATCGATTTCACGGGCAGTTTCCTGACTGCACGGGTCTTCGGGCGGAACATCGATGCGGACACGGGGCTGTGCCTGAATATCGCCGTATTTGATCGGTCCGACTTTTTCGCTCATACCGTACATGCAAACCATGCGGCGGGCGATGGCGGTCAGGTGCATAATATCGCCGGAGGCTCCGGAAGTAATATCCCCCATGACCTGTTCTTCGGCGGCACGTCCGCCCATACACATTGCCATTTCCGCTTCAAGTTCCAGCTTGCTGCGGGTGTAGGTATCTTCTTTGGGCATGGTGAAAGTCGCCCCGAGGTACGCCTGTCCGCGGGGAATGATCGTCACTTTGTGGACGGGGGTACAGTATTCGTTATGGAGCGCGACCAGCGCATGCCCCGCTTCGTGATATGCGGTCAGTTTGCGTTCACGCTCGGTGATTTTACGACTGCGGCGTTCTGTGCCGTAACTGACCTTATCACGTGCCTCTTCGAGTTCGTTCTGCGAGACGGCTTCCAAATTGCGGCGGGCAGCCAGCAGAGCGGCTTCGTTGCACAAATTGGCGAGGTCGGCACCGCTGAAACCGGGAGTGGTGCGGGCGATCACATCCAGATCGATGCTCTCATCGACTTTGATTTTTTTGACATGGACCTCAAGGATCTGACGGCGACCTTTGATGTCGGGCAGATCCATGACCACCTGACGGTCAAACCGGCCGGGGCGGAGCAGTGCGGGGTCGAGAACATCAGGACGGTTGGTCGCAGCCAGAACGATCACTCCGGCACGGCTTTCGAGCCCGTCCATTTCCACGAGCATGGCGTTCAAGGTCTGTTCACGTTCATCGTGACCGCCGCCCCATCCGGAGAAGCGGGAACGGCCGACGGCATCGATTTCGTCAATAAAAATCAGACAGGGGGTATGCTTGCGCGCCTGTTCAAACATATCGCGGACACGGCTGGCACCCACGCCGACGAACATTTCAACAAAGTCAGAACCGCTGATGGAGAAGAAAGGCACCCCGGCTTCGCAAGCCACCGCCTTTGCCATCAACGTTTTACCGGTGCCGGGATTACCGACCAGCAGACATCCTTTGGGGATCTGCCCGCCGACAAGTTGAAAACGCAAGGGATCTTTAAGGTATTCAACGATTTCGGAAATCTCCTCCTTCGCCTCGTCAGCACCGGCGATATCATCGAATTTCACATGAAGTTCGTCGGGGGGAATCATGCGGGCACGGCTCTTGCCGAAATCCATTGCACCTTTGCCGCCCATGCGCATCTGGCGGGCGGAAAAGAAATAGATCACGCCGATCAGCAGCAGAAGCGGCAGAACGACACCGCCGAAAACGTAACGCCAGAAACCGGAATTATCACTTTCGACATTTACGGTGGATTTTGCAACCAGCATCTCCCAGAGCGGTTCACTTTTGATGAGCCGCGTCGTATAGCGGGCGGGGGGCTTGATCTTGCCCTTGCCGCTTTTCTTTTCAGCCGCAGCGGTATCCAGCGGGATGACCGCATCACCCCGATTTTTCAAATACAGGGCGCGGTCGAAAGTTCCGTTGACCGTAAGAACCGCATCGGCTTCGGCTGTAACGTCTGCCGTTTTGATAACGCCTTCGTTCAAAACCTTGACAAATTCACTCTGGGTGAAAACGGTAACTTTCTCTTCATCATAACCTTTAAAGAGAACCAGTACGCCGATACCCAGCAGAACTGCCAGCCACACAAAAGCGGCACGGGGGGCGCGGGGACTCAATACAGAAACGACTGAACCGCGATTTTTCCCGTTGTGCTGTTCCGGATTTGCCTGAGGCTTTTTATCTTCCATTTCAGGATCTTTTTCGTTTGCCATAAGAAAAACCGTCAGCCGATAAGATGGGTAACATTCTGAAGGACAGAGGCTTTATTCTGTTTCAGCGTGGCACTCTTGAATACGACATACGCCAGCAGAGCGACCAGCATCAGGGAAACAATAACGATAAGTCCGACGATGACTTTCTGGTTTCTTGCGCCTTTTTTGTCATCATTGCTACCGGCAAAAGGACTGAGGTTGGTCAATGCCGGAGCAGAGGTCAGCGTGGAATCCAGACCGGAAATATCAATGGTATGGGATTTGGTGTAAGAACTCCGGTCGGAAGAGGCATCGTGTCCATCGAACAACACTTCAACGCCGCCGAAAAGGATCAGGTCGGAATTTTTCAACTCCTGTTCACCCTCCACCGGAACGTTGTTGATACGGGTACCATTGGTACTGTTGTTGTCGCGGAGAATGTAGGTAACTTTGCCATTCTTTTCAGCGCGGATGATATCAGCGTGATGACCGCTGAGACTTCCGTGCGGGATACAAATATCATTGGTATCGCGCCGGCCGACGCTCATAGTTTCTTTGTCCAATTCAAAAGTCTTGCCGCGCAATTCTTCAAAAAGAACAGTCAATTTCGGATGATCTGCCATAATTCATGCCTATAAGTTAAAATTAAAAACATTATACAATAATCTGTAACTGAAATATACTACACTTTGCGACCAATTACAAGGTTATTTTTCAGTGTTTTACAACTTTTCTGCAAAAAAACATCAAATTGAATATCACAACTGTTTTTTTCTTGCATTTTTCAGAACTGCACGTATATTAACTGGAATAACAGTTTTTAACATCAGAAAGGTTGATTTTTATGTTCAAATGTAAATTTTCGCAATCATTGTTCAACGGCAGTTTTTCTCTGGAAGTTCAGTACAACGGCGTCTGGCTCGGTCAATCGGAGTGGCAGTCCAGAGGGTTGCGTGTGACTGTGGAGGAGAACGAAAATTCTGACGATTTGCAAAGTTGCCGCATCCGCCTGACCGCAGGAGATGAAATGTTCCGGCTCGGCGGCATCCGCCTGGTCAGTGCTCCTGAAAACGGTCAGATTTCAGGAGAGGATATCCGCCTTTACCTTGAAGGATGGGATATGGCAACCCCCTGCGGTATGCGCAAATACGGTGACACCGATTTTATAATGAGCAAAGAATATCTCCCCTTTGCCGTCGCAGAACCGGCAGATTACGTCCGCGAAACCCCCAACCGTTTCCGGGCGGAATACGCCGTCGGAATTCAGAATACCAACGGCAGCCGCACCGCCCTCATCGGTTTTGTGACCACAGCGGATCAATACGGCAGATTTCAACTTGAACTGCGCAAAGACGGGCTGAAACTCGCCGTCATCGCCGGTTTCGACGACCGGCAGGTAGACCCGGGCGAAACAGTCATTACCGAAGAGATTGCTTTCTTTACCAACGGCGATATGAATACCCTCCTCGACCGTTACGCTGACCTCTGGGCAAAACGCATGGATGCCCGCAAAAAACTGCCGCTGCCCATCGGCTGGTGCAGCTGGTATTACTACTTCAACAATGTCACCGAAAAAGATGTGCTTGAAAACATCGACTTCCTCGATCAGCACCGGGAATATCCGCTCGAATATATCCAGCTCGATGACGGCTATCAGCCCGCCTGCGGCGACTGGCTCGGTTACTGCGAAAAGTTTCCGCACGGTTTGCGTTACTGGGCGGAAGAAGCAGGCAAAAAAGGGTTCAAACCCGCTCTCTGGCTGGCTCCGTTTCAGGTGGAAAAGCGTTCTGAACTTTTCAGGGCGCATCCCGAATGGTGCATCCATGACAGGGAAGGCAACGTGATTTTCCCGACCGATTGGCGCGGCGAACCGCTGGCGATCCTCGACGGAACACATCCGGGCGTACAGGAACACTTCCGTAAACTTTTTGCCGAACTGCGCAAAATGGGATTTGTCTACGTGAAACTGGACTTCATGGCGTATTCCTCCAGCGTGCGCAACGGCGTACTCCATGACCGCAAGGCGACCCGGGCGCAGGCGTTCCGCCGCGGACTTTCCGCCATCCGCGAAGGCTTCGGCGACGACGGTTTCATCCTCGGCTGTACCGCACCTTTCGGCCCCTGCGCCGGACTTGTGGACGGCGAACGCATCGCAACGGATATCACCCCGTACTGGTATCGTGAACACTTCGGCAGGAACGAAGAGGCCCCCACCGTCCCCAATGTCTGCCGCAACGGGATCCAGCACGCCTATATGCACCGCAAACTGTGGTACAACGACCCCGATACCCACATCGCCCGTATCGACAACAACGAACTTACCGAAGAAGAGGTCAAACTCTGGACCGCCGCTTTGCGTATCAACAGCGGGATGCTGCTGTTGAGCGACCGCTTCTCCACGCTGACTCCGGAACGTCTGGCATACTCCAAAATGCTGCTCGATGACCCCGATGCCTTTGCCGCAGTTCCGCTCGACCGCATGGAACGTACCATTCCCGCAGTCTGGAAAGGAGTCCGCAGAGACGGCAAAGGCTCTGTTTACGGCGTATTCAATCTGACCAATGGCCCTTTGAGCATCCCCTGTCCGTGGGGAGAGGCGAAAGGCAGAGAGATTTTCAGCGGCAAACCGGCAGACTATCCGGAAGAACTGCCGCCTCATACCGTATTTGCAGTTGAACTTCCCTGACACAGCGGAGAATGATATGAATATCCGATATGATAACCGGCCGATAGGGATTTTCGACTCCGGACTTGGCGGATTGACGATCGCAAGAGCCGTACAGGAAGAACTGCCCGGTGAATCCGTGATCTATCTGGGCGACACTGCAAGAGTTCCTTACGGCGACAAGTCCGTTGATGCGATCATGTCGTATGCGCACGATGATGTGCAGTTCATGCTCTCCAAAGGAGTCAAACTCATCGTTGCCGCCTGCAATACGGTCTCCGCAGTGGCTCTGGAATCGCTCCACAGAGATTTTCCCGATGCGGCGATCATCGGTGTGATCGAATCCGGCGTAAAAGCCGCTCTCTCCACCGGAGCGCGCTCCATTGCGGTCATCGGGACAAGGGCTACGATCAACAGCGATGCCTACCGGCGGGAACTTCACCGGCAGGATCACTCGCTGAAAGTGGACTCCATTGCCTGTCCGCTGCTGGTTCCGCTGGCAGAAGAGGGACTGACTGCGGGAGCCGTCCTGAACGGGGTATTTGATTTCTATTTGAAACAGTATCAGGCGGCCCCGCCGGATGCACTGCTTCTGGGCTGTACCCATTATCCGCTTTTCCGCAACGCCCTCAACGAATATTTCGGGGGGAAAGTCCATCTGATCGACAGTGCGAAAGCGTGCGCTCTCGCCGTCCGGGAATATCTGACGGAAAATCAAAAGACCGCCCAGCCGGACAACACCCCTTACCACCGTTATTTCGTCAGCGACCTCGCCGCTGAATTCAATGAACACGCCACCCGCTTTCTGGGAAAACTCCCCGCCCGGGTGGAAAAAACAGTTTTGTGAAAGAAAGGTTTTTTTATGATCCCGTTATGGAAACAGACATTTTCCGCCGGAACCGGCAATCCGGACGATGACTTTCAGCCTTACATGACGCCGTATCTCCTGCCGGGAGATGATGTACGGGGCGTAGTTCTCGTATTCCCCGGCGGCGGCTACTCCTGCCGGTGCGACCATGAGGCAGCCCCCATAGCAAAGGCATTCAATTCAGAAGGATTTCACGCTTTCGTTGTGGAATACCGTGTAAAACCGTACCGCTATCCCGCCCCGCAGCAGGATGTTTACCGGGCGATCCGCATGATCCGCGCCAATGCGGATAAATGGCATATCGCCCCCGACAACATCGCTCTTTGCGGATTTTCCGCAGGCGGACACCTCGTGACATTCTCCGGCGTCGGCTATGAACGCCCTGAATGTCTGCCCGATGCCGGAGATGCGTGCGACAACGTCTCCGCCCGTCCCGATGCCGTGATCGGCTGTTATCCCGTAACACATCTCGGCAGCGGCAACGGTCACCCCGGCAGCGGTCAGAACCTTCTCGGAAACGATTACGAAACGCAGCATCAGCAGTACGACCCGTGCGCGCTGGCAACAGAAAATACGCCGCCGTACTTCCTCTTCCATACGGCGACCGATCAGGTCGTTCCGGTCGATTGCTCGATCGACATGGCAAAGGCTCTCTGGAGCAAGGGCGTCACGGCGGAACTGCATGTATTCCCCCGCGGTCCTCACGGAGTCGCCCTCGGACAGGATTTTCCCGAAACCCGGATATGGCCGCATCTGGCAGCGGTATTTCTGCGCGGCATCGGTTTCAAGAGTGCAGATAAATGAAAAAGCATCTTCAGGTAGCCGCCGCCGTGATCCGTCAGAACAACTGTGTTCTGCTCTCCACCCGTCCGCAGGGAAAGCCGCCCTGCGGCTGGGAGTTTCCCGGCGGAAAAATCGAACCGGGAGAAACCCCGCAGCAGGCTCTCAAACGGGAAATGCGTGAAGAACTGGGGGCGGAATGTACTCCGGCAGATACCGTTTATGAACTCACAACAGAAACGGATAACGCTGTTATACATCTGATTTTCATACGGACGCTCTGCACCGCAGAAACCCGCTTTTCGGCAGAAGAGGGACAGGAGTTCCAATGGTTCCCGCTCAACGGCGCACCGCCGGAGGAGCTGCTTGCTCCCGATCTGCCGGTTTGGGAATTTTTAACAAATTTCGCCGGACATAAACAATAAACTCTCATCCCATTGCGTTATATGCACAGAAAGGGGCAAGTATAAATATGACAATAGATGACGAAACGCCGGATATTGCTCTTATTCATGCTTACTCTCTGGGCGATGACAAGGCTTTTGAGGCCCTCTATCACCGTTATCGGCGGCAGTTGTACGGTTTTTTGAGAAATCTCTCCGGCAACCCCTCCGTGGCTGATGAAATCTTTGAAGAGACTTGGGTGAAGGTCATAGACAAACTGCCGTCCTATCGGGACAACGGCAAATTCAGTGCATGGCTCTTCCGGATCGGACGAAATCTTTTCATCGACCATATCCGGCGGGAAAAGCATCTTGCCGGAGCGTTGCGGCTCGATGACGAAGAGGTGCAGGAAATTCCCGGCAGGGAAAGTCTTGAACCGGCTGAAAGTGCCTCGAACAACGATCTTGCACAAGTCCTGACACAGGCGGTACGCGCCCTGCCGGAAGATCAGCGGGAGGTGTTTCTGCTGCGGCAGCAGGATCTTTCGTTCAAGGAGATCGCCCAAATACAGAATTGCCCGGTCAACACCGCTTTGGGCAGGATGCAGTACGCTTTGAAAAATTTAAGAAAAGTCATTCAGGATATTGATGATGGAGGATTGATACAATGAGTGAAAATAAATACAGAGAAATGCTGACAACGGCAGATGTGCCGGATGCACTGGATATGCGCATCCTCGCCGCCGCCCGCATCAGTTCAGCGAAACGCAGACACCGCCGGTTCGTCTTCTTCCGGCTCGTGCCTGCCGCCGGGATCGCCGCCGCATTTGCGATCGGCTTCGGCATTATGTTTTCTCCGGCAAAACAGGAGTTCAAGACAAAGTCCCCCTCCGGTGAACTGCTGGCAATGAACGATTGGAGCGAACTGGATCAACTCAACTTCAATCTCTCTTTTGAACTGGACAGCGGCATCACCGCTCTGGCTGATAATTCCATAGCAAAGGGGTTTTGAGATGAAAAAATTTCTGACTTTACTGATGTTGATCACTCTGTCGGGCGTTTTTGCAGAAACGCCCCCCGCCGCAACGGGCAATCAGCCCCCTCCCCCGCCCCCGCACAGCGGAAAAAGTTCCAGACGCGAAGCCGCTATGGCATGGCGGGCTTTTGCCAGACTTTCACAGGAAGAACGGCAGAAACTGATGCTTCTGCAGCGCACCCGCCCGGAAGAGTTCCGTAAAAAATTGAAAGAACTTTCCGCAAAGGCACACGCCGAAGAACAGGCAAAGCGGCTCGCGCTGCGAAAACTGGTCAACGAATACCGTTCATGCAGCGACAACGCCCGCAAAGAACTTTTGAAAGCAGAAATCGAAAAGAGTATGCGCGAAGATTACATGACCCGCTTACAGGAGTTCCGGCGGCATCTGGAGGAGATGAAACGGCGTACCGCCAAAATGGAAACGGAACTGAACAAGCGTGCCGAAAAAGCCGATGAAGCGATACAGGCCCGTTTGCAGATGGTTCTCGACGGCGGAGACCCGTTCCCGCCGCCCCGGCGGAGGCTTAACCGCGGAAAATGAAGAATACCGCTCCGGCAATGCACAGAGCCGCATAAAGATAATTGATCGACACCGGCTCTTTCATATAGAAAATAGAGAAAGGAACAAAAATACTCAAAGCAATCGCTTCCTGAAGGATCTTCAACTGACCGATCGTCAGAGCCGTATGACCGATGCGGTTGGCAGGAACTTGCAGAAGATACTCAAACAATGCGATCCCCCAACTGGCGAGCGCGGCGATATACCATGCACGGTTGTTGAGATTTTTCAAATGTCCGTACCAGGCGAACGTCATAAAAACGTTGGAAAGAACCAGCAGACCGATCGCCTGAAAAGCCGGATTGAGATGCGAAACCATAAAAAATTGCCTCTTTTTTGAATTATGATTATAAAAAAATATCATTGGGACTGTTAATTATCCCGTTCGTGATATATATTAATAGATACCGTAAAAATAATTTTGCAAGAAAAAAACTGAATTTCAGAAAGGGAAAATAGAAAAATGTCCGCAGCAGATATACTTTTGGCAGGCGAAAGCAATGTCGGATTGCGCCGCCGTCATAATGAGGACAATTTCTGCTACGACCTTTCCCCCGCCCGCAAAACAGCACTCGCAGTTGTCGCTGACGGCGTGGGCGGTTACTCCAACGGCCGCATGGCAAGTTTGATCACCTGCCGGGATCTGTTGCGGAAATATCAGCAGACCGCCGATGAAGAGTTGATAAAAAACGGCGAAGCATTCCTGCGGAATACCGTCGTGGCGATCAATGAGAAAATCTTTTCAAGAAACCGCTTTGAACAGCAGCCGCGCCCCATGTGTACAACCGTGGTGACCGCTCTCTTTCTGCCGGAAAAACTGGTACTGCTCAATGCCGGAGACAGCCGCTGTTACGAATTGCGGCAGGATGGCAGTTTCTACCAGCTGACCCACGACCACACCCTCTGGAACGTCTACCGCCGCCGCAAGAACAACGGCCAGTACTCCAAACCGAAACTCTACGAGATCGTCGTAAGAGCATTGGGTCCGCGGCAGTTGTTGAGAACCGAAACCCATATCCTGCCCCGCCGCCCCGGCAGCCGCTACATCCTCTGTTCCGACGGTGTCAATCACATGATCGATGACGATGTGATCGCCGATTGCATCAAACAGGCAACCTCACCCCATGACGCTGTGGATCGTCTGATGCGGATCACGTTACGCAAAGGCGGGCATGACAATATTACCATTATCGCCGCTTTTGAAAAGGAGAAATAAAAATGGCACTTCTGGAAGTCGAAGATCTGAAAGTTTATTATCCTGTAAAAAGCGGTCTGTTTTCCCCCAAACGCTATCTGAAAGCCGTTGACGGTGTTTCTTTTTCTCTCAATGAAGGCGAAACGCTCAGTCTGGTCGGAGAGTCCGGCTGCGGCAAAAGTACGCTCGGCAGAGCATTGGTGCAACTGGAAAAACCTTTTTCGGGGCGCATCCTTATCGACGGAAAAGATCTCCGTTCCCTCCGGGGGAAAGCCCTGCGGGAGGCGCGCCGGGACTTTCAGATGATCTTTCAGGACCCCTACGGATCACTCAATCCGCGTTTGAGTATTTTTTCCACTCTCGATGAAGTCCTTTCGCTCCGCTACAAAGAACCGGAAAGGAAACGGCGTTCCAGAGCAGAAACGCTGCTGGAAGAGGTCGGCTTCAACCCCTCTTTCCTCGACCGCTACCCTCATGAATTTTCGGGCGGTCAGCGGCAGCGCATCGGCATTGCCCGCGCTCTGGCGGCAGAACCCCGTTTTATCGTTGCCGATGAACCGGTCTCCGCGCTGGATGTCAGCGTTCAGGCGTCGATCATCAATCTGCTTGCCGATATTCAGAAACGCACCGGAACAGCCTTCCTTTTTATCGCCCACGACCTTGCCGTTGTGGAGCATATCTCCCAACGGATCATGGTCATGTATCTGGGGCATATCGTCGAAAGCGGTCCCGCAAGTGAACTGGTGCAATACCCGTTCCACCCCTACACGCAGGCGTTGGTCTCTGCGGTTCCCCAAATCGATCAGAACGGCAATAAGCGGATCATTCTCAACGGGGATGTCCCCTCCCCGCTGGAACCGCCGCAGGGATGTCCCTTCCACCCCCGCTGTATTTTCGCACAGCAGGAGTGCCGGGAAAACAATCCTGTACTTAATGCATTGACTGCCAATGCAAACCGTCAGTGCGCATGCTTTAAGATAAAATAAGTATTTATGTTTTCTTAAATAAAAAACCGGTTTATACCATTTTTCTGCTTGAATTATTCAATCACCCGTGCTATATTGATAAAAAAGGAACTTTTATCATGCCGGAATTACCAGAAGCGGAAACAATCAGAAAAGCGTTGGAACAAATCCTGCCGGGCCGGAGAATTGAAAACGTGGAAGTTTTTTCTCCTGCCATGCGGGAACCTTTGACGCCGCTCCTTTCAGCCGGACTTCCCGGCAGAACATTTACCGGCATCCGGCGGCGGGGACGCTATCTGCTCGCCGATCTCGATGACGGCCGCGCCGCATTGATGCACTTCGGCATGTCCGGCGTTGTGCGCGTGGAAGAGACCGGCAAATATCCGCGCCGGAAACATGAACACCTCTTTCTGCACCTCAGCGGCGGCTTGACTTACAAGTTTGAGTGTACCCGCCGTTTCAGCATATTCAAAATCTGCACCCCGACAGGCAGAGAACGCATACCGCAGGAATTGGCGCATCTGGGAACAGAACCGCTCTCTGATGCTTTTTGCGGAAAAATGCTCTTCGCCCTTTCCCGCGACCGGAAAACTCCGGTCAAAAACTTTATCATGGACAACCGTATCGTGACCGGGATCGGCAATATCTATGCGACCGAAACACTTTATGCCGCCCGCATCTCCCCCCAACGGTGCGCCGGAACGCTTACAGAAAAAGAGTGCGCCCGCATCACCGGTGAAGCCAAAACCATTCTTCAGCGCGCCATCGAAGCGGGGGGCAGTTCCATATCGGACTTTCTGCACGTTGACGGTACGGAGGGAAAGTTCGCGCAGGAACTTTCGGCTTACGGAAAATGCGGCACCCCGTGTCCCCGCTGCGGAGAAATATTTTCGACGGTAAAAATCGGCGGCAGAAGTTCCTGCTTCTGCCCCGGATGTCAAAAATGAGGAGAAACGTAATTATGAAAAAAACACTGTTTTTAATGGCGGCGGCTGTCGTTATACTTGTCAGCGGCTGTACCTCTGTATCCCACTCCCCTGCCCCCAAGCCCGTTCTGCCGCAAATCGACTTGCAGCCGGCACATGCCGCAGCGGACAAGTTTACGGCACAATTCCTGTCTGCACTTGCAGACAATAACTGCAAAGAGATAAACACGGCTCTTTTGACGGATACCGTTGCAAAAAACATGACGCAGGACTCTTTCAGCAAGTACAGCAGCGGCATCGGAAAACATCTCGGCAAAGTGGTCAAATCGGTTTACGTCTGCGATTTGAATAATCCGCTTTACCGCTCTTTCATCTGGAAACTCTCCTTTGAACGCAAAACCGCCGCCCCGGAGAGTAAAATCATTGCCGCAGATGTTCTGTTTCAGGTACAAGTCGTCAAAGTTGACGATCAGTATAAAATATTAAACTTCATTATTACCCGTTAAACGGAAGGATCTTACCATGAAAACGCTTACCGAAAAGCAGAAAAATATCCTCGAATTTATCGAAGAGTTTCTCGACAGAGAGGGAATGGCACCGACAGTCTACGAGATCGCAGACCGTTTCGACATCAAAACCAGCACCGTTTTCGCCCATTTGCGCGCATTGCAGCGGAAAAAACAGTTGTCCCGCACCTCCAAAGCACGCAGTATCAGTCTTTCCGGACGGAAGAAAGTCGGGGTGCATCTGCCCCGCGGCCTTTTTGCCATTCCGCTTCTGGGACGGGTCAATGCCGGAGCCCCCGCCGAAAGCATCGAATACAAGGAACGGGATATTTATATCAGCACACTCCCCAAAGGGTGTTCCCCGGAAGATATGTTCGCTCTGCGGGTCCATGGGGAAAGCATGCGCGATCTCGGCATCTATGACGGCGACATCGTTATTGTTGCTCAAACGCAGACAGCCCCCAAAAACGGCGATATCGTTGTGGCTTTGATCCAGGGGAATGAGGTCACTGTGAAGAGTTTCTACGCCCCCAAAGCGGGAACGGTCGAACTGCACCCTGCCAATGCGGATTTCAAGATCCAGACTTATCCGGCAGAAGAAGTTGCCATTCAGGGCAAAGTAGTCGCTCTTCAGCGCGCCTATTGATTTTCCCTGTGGTTCAAGCGGCGGAAGTTACAGCCAGTCGGGACACCCTTTGAGGCGTACTTCTGCCGCTTTCCAGCGGCGTCCCGCATTCTGCTGACGGCGCAGAGACTGGAAACACTCTTTCGCCATTTCAGAAATCGGCTGGATCACACAACGGCTGCGGGGAAGAACTTCATCCTCCGGAATGGAGATCATATAATAACATCCCTGCCCGCCAACGGCGTTACAGACGGAACGGGCAACGAACTGGTTCACACAGAAAAAAGCCGTTTTATCCGGTTCCGGAACAGCCTGATAAACGGTGCGGCACTCTTCGGCGGCCCCATCGGCAAGCATTTTCTTCCAGGGTAAAGTATGAATTGAAAATTCCAGTTTACGCTCCCGGCAGAAGTTCTCAAAAACGTTTTCCCGTTCCAGATTACTGTCTGCCCGGAGGTCGGCAGTATTCAGAAAAGCAAATTTCCGAAATCCGTCCTGCAATGCTTTTTCCAGCAGAGACTCCACAGCATGACGATTATCCAGACTGACGAAATCAGCCACTTCCCCGGGATTTACAAGGTCGAAAAAGACCAGATTGATCCCCAGCAGACGCAAGCGGCGGAAAATCTGCATATCGACTTCGTGATCGCCGCACCAGACGACCAGATTACGCACGCCGTGCAGAACCATATCCATAGCCGCCAGTTCCAGTTCCCTGCCGCTGGCAAACGGCGGAGCCAGAACGATCAATGCTTTTTCCGCCGCCGCCTCATCATTGAGACACGCCAGAAAACGGTTTGAAAAAGTTTGCTGAAGCGGCAGCAAAGCCCCGACCATACTGATCGGCTCAGCAGTGGCGAAAAGACGGTCGTTGACCACGGTATTGCAGCGTCTGTTCCGGATCAGGATCCCTTTTTCTTCCAACTTGGCATAGGCACGGCGCACCGTGACCCGGCTCACCTGAAAACGTTTTACCGACTCAAGTTCGCTCGGGAAAGTCCCGCCCGGAGTATGAATTCCAAGCATGATTTCCCGCATCAGAGTTTCTTCCAACTCTGTGGTCAGATTTTTCTTTATTTTCCCTGTCATTGAAAATTCCCGTAAAAATTTGTCACATATTATATCACAAAAAATCATAAATTTCAAGTATTCTGAAAAATAAATACCGTTTTTTATTCCTTTACAGTTGAAAAAAGTCACCGAAAGAGTACATTATAACTCAAACATTCCAGGAGGAAAACATGGCAGATATTTCAAAAATCGACAGCAATTTCAAAGCCGTCACGGTCGATGGCCGCGAAACCGTTTATTATGATACAGAAAACGCCCCCTTTGTTTTTGAAGGTCTGGCGTGGAACACTCCCCCCGATTATTACCGTCTCCCCCGCAGTTTCACCAAAGATGATGTCAACGACGGCGCACTGGGGCTGTCAAACCATACCGCCGGATGCTGCGTACGTTTCAAAAGCGACAGCCCGTTTCTTGCGATCCGGGCAAAGTTGGCACACTCTGCTGACATGAACCACATGCCCCGCTGCGGCTCCGCCGGATTTGATCTCTACATCCGAAATCAAAACGGTCAATTCGTCTTTACCAAAGTGGTCCAACCCAATCCCGGCGAAGCGGACCTTGAACGGCTGATGCTGCCCGCCGCCCCCGGAGGAATGAATGAATATCTGCTCAATTATCCGCTTTACGGCGGCGTAAAAAAAGTGGAGATCGGTATGGCTCCCGGTTCCGTCATCGCTGCTGCGCAGCCTCGTAAAATCGCAAAGCCCATCCTCTTTTACGGTTCCAGCATCACGCAGGGGGGCTGTGCCTCCCGCCCCGGCAACGCCTATACCAGCATGCTCTGCCGCAAATTGGATGCTCCGCAGATCAATCTGGGTTTCTCCGGCTCCGGCAGAGGCGAGATCGCCGTTGCAGAAGCCATTGCCGGATTGGATTTGAGTTGTTTTGTTATGGATTACGACCACAACGCCCCCACGGTGGAACACTTGCAGAACACCCATGAGATTTTCTTCAAAACGATACGGCAGAAAAATCCGCATCTGCCCATTCTGCTCCTGTCCGCCTGTGACTTCTACGATGACGGAGACAAACCCGCACGGCGTGAGGTCATCCGTCAAACCTGGCTGAACGCACTTGCCGCAGGAGACCGGAACGTTGCCTTTATCGACGGCGAACTCCTCTGGGGAAGCGAAGACCGTGACGCCTGTTCCGTAGACGGGTGCCACCCCAACGATCTGGGCTTTTACCGCATGGCAGAACTCATTCTGCCGGTGCTGAAAAAACTGCTCCACATAACAGAATAAAAACGCTCTTTCCGTTTCCTCCGGTGTTTTTTGCAGTTTTCTATGGGTTATATCGCGTATATTGCTTGACTTTTGGGGCAAATGGGTATATATTGTTAGGAAAACAAAACTATTTTAAAAAAATAACTAAATCAATATAACCAAACAGGAGTCAAAAGTAATTATGGAAACCCTGAAAAAAACCGTATGTGCCGGAGCAGCGGCCCTGCTGCTCGGAACTGCCGCAGTACCGCTGTTCGCAGCTCCGCCGCAAGCGGCAGCCCCCACCGTCAGAGCCACCAAAGTCACACAGGAAAAACAGACGGACGCAAAACTCTACGTCGGCACAGTCCTCGCAGATGAAGAAGTCAACCTCACTCCCCGCATCAGCGGAAACCTCTGGAAAGCCTCCTTCAAACGCGGCGGCCTCGTAAAAAAAGGCGACCTTCTCTATCAGATCGAAGATACCGTCTATCTGGAAAACGTCAAGGTTGCCGAAGCCACCCTCAAACAGATCGAAGCCGAACTGGAATTTGCCAAAAAAGAACATGAACGTTATTCCCGTCTGCTCAAAACCAAGGCAACCTCCGAAACGCTGGCACAGAGTGCCAACCGCACCTACGAATTGCAGAAAGCCAAACGTGCCGAAGCCGCCGCACGGCTGAAACTGGCACAGAATGACCTCTCCTACACAAAAATCTACGCCCCCGTTTCCGGACGCATCGGCGGAAACAAGTACGATGTCGGCAACTACATCACCCCCGCTACCGGCACGCTGGCGACCATCGTCAAGTTCGACCCGGTCGTGATCCGTTTCGCCATGGGGGAAGCCGATTTTTTCAAACACAGCAAAAACGGCAAACTCTCTGCCGACGGCATCAAAGTTGTCCGTGCGGATGGAAAAGTTATCGACAACAAACTTTCCATGTACTACATCGACAACAAAATCGACCATGAAACCGGTACTTTGCTTGTCAATCTGACCCTTGAGAACCCCAAAGAAGAACTGCTCCCCGGCGGCTATGTGACCGTCCGTTTCAGCGAAGTCTTCGACAAACCCAAAATGGCAGTTCCCGTGACCGCTCTCATCACCGAAGGCAATAAACAGTTTGTTTATGTGGTCAACAAAGACAGCAAAGCGGAAAAACGTGAAATCACCGCCGGAGCCCAGGTCGGCAATATGCAGATCATCGAAGCCGGTCTGCAAGGGGATGAAACGGTTATCTCCGGCGGCTTGAATAAAGTCCGCCCCAACGCTCCCGTAAAAGCAGTGTTGGATAAGTAAGGAGACGTTCTCATGTTTTCAGCCATATTCATCCGGAGACCCCGCTTCGCGCTGGTCATCTCCCTCTTTATCATGCTGGGCGGCATCCTCTGTCTGAACCGCCTGCCCATCGCCGAATATCCGGAAATCGCCCCGCCGAGCATCATGGTATTCGCCAACTATGCCGGTGCCGGTGCGCAGGTCATTGCCGATACGATCGCCGCCCCGCTGGAAGCCGAAATCAACGGTATCGAGGATATGATCTACTACTCCTCTGAATCCAGCAACGCCGGCAGTTATACACTTACTGTAACATTCAAATCCGGTGCAAATGACGATATTGCACTGGTCAACGTCAACAACGCCATCAAACGTGCCGAACCCAAACTGCCCAGTGAAGTAACCAAGAACGGCGTGTTTGTTTTCAAACGTTCCTCCGATATTCTGGCACTGCTGGTGCTGTACAGCGATAATCCGGAGCATACGCCGCTCTTTGTCAACAACTACGCCAGCATCCATTTGAAAGACGCGTTCACCCGTATCGACGGTGTCGGTCAGGCGATCGTTTTCGGTGAACAGAATTACAGTATCCGTATCTGGCTCGATCCCTACCGCATGAAGGCATACAACATCAGCGAAAGCGATGTGAGAGCCGCGGTTTCCAGTCAGAACCTTCAGGCGGCATCCGGCTCCATCGGCACGGAATCAAGCAGTAATCTTCTTCAGTTCAAAGTGGAAGCCAAAGGCCGTCTGCTGGAACCGGAAGAATTTGAAAAAATCATCGTCAAATCCGGTGAGAACGGACGCCAGATCCGTCTTTCCGATATTGCAAAGATCGAACTCGGTGCTGAAGTCTACAACAGTATTCCCAGTTACAACGGCCGCGTGGCTGTGCCGATCGCCGTTTTCAAACAGAGTGACTCCAACGCTTTGAACGTGATCGACGAAGTTCAGAAAACCCTGAAAGAACTGGAAGCCAACTTCCCCGAAGGCATGAAGTGGGACTATGCTTACGATACGACCACATTCATCCGTGTTTCCATGAAAGAGATCATCATTACGCTGACCATGACCTTCCTGCTGGTGGTGCTTATCACCTTTATCTTCCTTCAGGACTGGCGCGCAACGATCATTCCGACCGTGACCATTCCGGTCTCTCTGATCGGCACATTCTTCTTCATGTATATTCTCGGCTTGAGCATCAACACACTGACCATGTTCGCATTGATCCTCGTGATCGGATCGGTGGTGGACGATGCCATCTGCGTGACCGAAAACTGCATGCGTCTGCTCGATGAAGAGAAACTCTCCCCGGCCGATGCCGCCATGAAAACCATGCAGCAGTTGACCGGCGCATTGATCGCAACGACCCTCGTGGTGGTGGCAATTTACGTTCCGCTGCTCTTCTACGGCGGCATGGTCGGTGAAATCTATACCCAGTTCGCCATTACCATGTGCGTGGCTCTGTGCCTCTCCACCGTCAATGCCATGACGTTGAGCCCCGCCCTTTGCGCACTGGTGCTGCGCCCCTCCAAAGAACCCCGCGGCTTCTTCAAGATGTTCAACACCGGTCTGAACTGGACCCGGAACATCTATCTTGCGATCGGCGGTCTGCTTGCCCGCCGGATGCTTTTGACGGTCATTGTTCTGGCAGCGGTGCTTTTCTTTAACGTGCATCTCTTCAAGAGTCTGGCGGGAGCCTTCCTCCCCATGGAGGACAAGGGTGTGCTTTTCTGTGAAATCGTACTGCCGTCGGGTTCTTCCCTGCCCCGCACGGAAGCGGCTCTTGCCGATGCCTACAAAATCATCAAAGAGATCCCCGGTGTGCGCACTGTCACGACCGTTCCCGGACGTTCTCTGACCTCCGGTGAAAGCGAAAACCTCGGTATGCTTTTCGTGATGCTTGACCATTGGGACACCCGTAAGACTCCCGAAAAACAGGTAACTGCCATCCAGCGCGAAATCATCAAACGCTGCTCGGTATTGCCGGATGCCTCTCTTAACGCCTTCGTCCCCCCTGCCCTTCAGGGTTTGGGAGCGACCGGCGGTATCTCCTGTGCATTGCAGGCGACCGGCGGTCAGAGTTATCAGGAGATCGCTCAGGCAGCAAATCTGCTCAACCGCAAACTGATGGAATCCGGCAAAGCAGTCTACGCCTTCACATCCTTTGAAGCCTCGACCCCGATGCTCTATCTGGATATCGACCGTCAGAAAGCCGAAGCGATGAAAGTTCCGGTCAGTGCGATTTTTGAAGCACTGCAAAGCCAACTCGGTTCTGTCTACATCAACGACTTCAACAAGTTCGGCAAAACCTACAAGGTCAAAATGCAGATCGATCCGAATTTGCGGAAAAATCTGAATATCATCGACCAGCTCTACGCGACCAATTTGCAGGGTAAAAAAATCCCGCTGAATACTCTTGCAACAATGAAGTGGATCATGGGTCCCCGTCAGGTGGAACGCTTCAACATGTTCCCTGCCGCCCGTATCAACGCCCAGGGTATGCCCTCGGTAAGTTCCGGCGAACTGATGAACCTTGTGCAGGAAATCGTTCAGAAAGAACTTCCCCCCGGCTACCAGATCAGTTGGACGGATATGAGTTATCAGGAACGCGGCAACGAAGGAAAAATCGTTATCCTTATGGGCATCGCCCTGCTGATGGCTTACCTCTTCCTCGTCGCCCAGTACGAAAGCTGGACCATGCCGATCTCCGTTATGCTCTCTGTGGCAACGGCAACTCTCGGCTCGATCATCGCCTTGAAACTCACCGGAACGGCTCTGAACATCTACTGTCAGCTGGGGCTGCTCATGCTGATCGGTCTTACTGCCAAAACTGCTATTCTGATGGTGGAACTTTCCAAACAGGAACGTGATAACGGCATGAGTGTTTACGATGCCGCCATTTCCGGTATGCGTATCCGTTTCCGTTCGGTTCAGATGACGGCACTCTCTTTCGTTATCGGCGTTGCTCCGCTGGTCTGGGCAACCGGTGCCGGTGCCGGAAGCCGCCGTGCCATCGGTATCACCACCTTCTGGGGTATGCTTGTAGCGACTTTGATCGGTATGATGATGATTCCCGGTCTCTACGTTCTCTTCCAGCGGATGGCTGAATTCACCGTCAACCTCGGCAGGAAGAAATAACCGGCTGTTTGAAGCCAGCAAAAAAGGGGGCTGTTGCAAAACCTCAAAAAAGGAGAGCAACAGCCTTTTTCTATTGTTTGAGCGGAAAGTTGGTGGTATAATAAGTCATGACAGGAGAAAATCATGGCTTATTTTACAAGTTCTCAGGGTTATTTGTTCCTTTGCTC